>JAYNJH010000008.1:0-16658 GCA_038109885.1 Candidatus Margulisiibacteriota bacterium
GCGGAAGGTTGAGGGCCACCCGCTTGCTTTGACTTTAATTCTTCTAATCGGTTCATCATTAAGTGAACATCCTCTTGATGTTGATCACTCATGGATTTCATCAGTTTTGAATATTCTTGGTTAATCATCTGCATCGATTCTTGTAAGTTTTTAGCACGATCCTGCAAATCGTCCTGCATTTCCGCCATTTTTTCCATGACCATGCTTTCGTACTCTCGTGTTTTTTTTGCCACTCGTCGATTTAAAATAAACCGGATAATCGCCACCATAAAATAGGCAAGAATTAAAACAATCACCAACGCCGATGAAAAACTAGTCATATTTATAGTTTAACCCAAGGGAATGGCGACGAACAATCTTTCGAATTAAACCATACTGAAATTTAGGCAAGGCCTCATTTAAATGGGCAATAACTTTGGGGGAATTTTGTAGAACAATGCGCTTAAGGATAAATAAAATAATTGAATATGGCATTTGATTTAAAAGCTGAAATGTTTTTGAGGGGGTACTGGTAACCAACAATTCATCAAAAACCTGTGCAATGCCTGTCAAATATTTTGAATTATCTACTAAGAAATCAAAAAAAGAACAAAATATTCGAAACGGTAAAACTTGACTAGATCTCGTTATCTTTTTCAACACATGATGGTGTTCAATCAAATGATGAATCACCGGTTGAACCGTTTCATCATTTGGCGATAATAAAATCAATAATTGCCGAAATTGTTTAAATGAAATGCGTTGATGAATTGCATAGTCAACCAACCGTCCCAAGGACTCAAAATGAGCCAATACGGAATCAATACGAACCCCTTGAATCACAACCATACTTAACAACGAGCGTTCTATAATTTGGTCCAAATGCAACACATCTTTATCTTTGGCAATGGTTTCAAAATAACGAAACCCACCAAAATCAATGCCACGTAACCATTGCACCAGGTCCAACTGTTTAAAGCCATGAATTAAATGAAGCTCTAACATAACCTCTTCAGTTAAAACATCCTGCAATGTTAATCGACTTTTTTGCTGATCATTTAACAATTCAACAAAAGCAAAAACAAGGGCAGATTGATCCTTCGATAACAACAAAAACTGATGTACAACATTGGGGTCATCCAACAGGTCATCTCGAAACGCAACACGATCTACAAAAGCTTCCACCAAATCAATTAATTTCACCTGTTGTGGTTTCGTTAACTCCGCCATAATAATAGTGTAATCTTAGGCCACAACCCAGGTCTACTGTTATCTAGCTTAAAACCGTAAACTTAACATTTAGATACCGCTGAATGGTTCACTCGGCAATAATGATTTTATCGTTTTTAAGGTGTGGTCCATGGCTTCTTTAGAGCTCACCTGATCATTTAAAATTTGATTTCGAGCTTCCGCTAGTTTAGCCTTCATTTCTTTATGAACACGCGTTGCTTTATACGTAACATCGCTAATGCGTTGATTTAATGTTTGGTTGAAAGTATCCATAAAATTTTCAGACTGTAAAATTTGATCCTTAGTCATTAATAAGTGCGTCACCCCTTCCGGTTCCAACCCATGCTTTTTAAATAAGGAACGTAAGGTAGACCGAGAATCCGTACTAAACCAATTGCTATGATTCGGTGTTTCACTAAATGCCTTTAGTTCTTGATAAATATTATGTAACTTTCGATTATTGCCACTTAATCGGGAAGGGTTATAAGCTCCACCACTAGTGCCCGCAGTTAATCGAAGGTGATTTAAAATTTGGCCAGCAAACCCAGTGTCAATCTCATCTTGGCGACTCATTAATGGGTATGTAGATATCTCAATTTCTGAATCAATTCCTGATAAATCAATATGATCCGCCATGCTTTCAACCAGGCTTAATTTAAGATCTTCTTTCGCACTTTCAAGCGGTGATTTAAAAACTTTAACTTCACCTTCCACAGTTTCATTTGATATGGGTTCTGGTTGATCCATCGAATCTTCAGGCAATTCAGGAATAGCACTTTGAATGATATCCGATTGAACACGCGCAATATCAATCGACGTCAATACATTTTTTAATATCGCCAAAGCGTCATCGGGTGTGGATTTTTTTGCTACGGATGACATCATCTTTGGTAATAACTCACTCAAATCCGATAACACACGGTCCCCAGCCTTTGCGATATTAGTTAAATTTTCCTGCAAACGATTTGAATCATCACCATCTGGCAAACTTACAGGATCATTTATTACTAAGTTATTCATAACAAAAGAATCTAGACCCTGGTTAATATTGATTGTATCAACCATAGTTTTCAAATCTTGATTTGACACAAAGCCATCATTAATGGCGGTATTTAAAACAGCAATATATGTCGAGCATTCCGATGCATTTCTCGACATTAACTTTTCCGACATTTTCGAAGTATCAAAGCCACCAATCAACGTTTTATTATTTGCCAATGCCATGGCCAAAAGTTTAGTTTTATTTTCTGGTGAAATTGAATCACTTTCTTGAATGGTTGCTAAGATTTGATCATCATTCTTAGAGTGCGTTAAGGCCAATAAACACGCATCTTCACCATTTTGATTCATTAATACATTTAACGTACTCATCATATCTTCAGGGTTACGATGCAACGCCTGAGAAAATTGATTAAGCATTTCATTCTTAAACGAATTAGGCCCCGTTGATTTTTCAAAAAACTGTTTAATGTGGGAGGTAGTATCCATCATATGCGCCCCGGTCATCCATGAAAGCACGGAACCTGATATTATATTGTAAGCCGTATCAACCGTCGAACTCAGGGTCGTTGCAAACCCTTCAGTAAAAGACATCATCGAATCTGCAAAAGTAATCGAAGATGATTGAGTTTGATGCAATAACATTTTAGCAACCAAACCTTCCGTGTTTTCTTGTCCCAATAAGTGTCGATGAAGATTTAATGCCATACGATTCAATTGCGCAGTATTTGAATTCCGAATACTGTAGTTATTAAAAAAGTCACGACGGGATGTTGCTTGATCCAAAAACTTATCAAATAAAGCCTCATCTGTTAAAGTCATCTCAATAAATTTTTCTTCACCAATATAAGAAACCATATCTGAAAACTGACTAGATAATGTTTGGGATGAACTCAAGAGCTGTCGAATCTCTTGTTCCCCCTGAGGATGTTGCGCCAGTATCCCAACAGCTTGCTTAAGTGGGTTCTTTTGAAAATCAGGAATCCTTACATTGGATATTAACGACTGCATATCAACCATCGATGTTAACATACCTTGATCTTCCATCCCCAAAAACCGTCCAGTTTCAGAAATGATTGTGCCAGAGATCGAGCCCAACATGGTTAGCGACTTCCCAATCGGATATAACCCTGATCCCAAAATGGCCCCGGAAACACTACTAACAGCGATCCCTGTGGCTGCAATTAAATTATATGGTAATCCAGCATTAATCCAAGCATTTGAATTTAAACCCGAAGACGTATCCAAACGATCATATACACCATCATAAACCTGACTATAAAACATCCCTAATCCATATTTATCTTGATTAATTTGCTTCATTGACTCGCTCAGAATTGAAACCGCTTTATTTTGATCAGTTGAATTGGAATCGGGAAGCGCCGGTGTTTCAGAACCATCATTTGGCATTTCGGGCAAAGCATTAGACAAATTCATTGGCATATTATTCTGCGCCAAATCATTTAAAAGAGCCACGGCTTGAATATAATTTTGAGGATTTCGAACCATTAAATCAGTCAAAATTTGCCCCTTCGTTTGATCCGGCAAATCATCGTTATTTACAACATCAAGCATTTTAGACCTTAATTCTAGATTGGTTTTACAATTGGATAACTCAGCAGCTTCACGTTTAACAGCATAAGGAACATCGGCTTTCGAGGATTTAATATCCGACATGGCTTTAGACATGGAAGATGAATGGGCATTGCTTGGATCAATACGATAATGCAATGCCAATCGAGATTGAATTCGCTCAAATCCATCCGGCCCCACCTTGGATTCCAATTGGGCCAAGAAACTAGTCAATATTTCATTATTTTCCACCCCTTTAATCACATGAACTAAATGATCAATCGAACGGTCATTAAGGGGAATCGCCTCCCCATTACTGGCCAACAATTGCGTCATCATTTTATCCGATAGGGTCCGATTTAATTCAGATTTTTCATCTTTAGATAAAGATCGATCGTTATTAATAGCTTGCTGCAAACCACGAACGCGTGCCATTTGAACCGAAAAATTTGCAATGGACTGGTTGGTATCCTTTGGTATATTGCCAATAACTGTATTGTAAAAAGATTTATGCGCTTGCGGGGACGTTAATAACGTAAGTTCCTCTTCAACAAGGACTTTCATTTCACGCTGCTGAAAATCAATCTTCCCTGTAGTCACTCGCTCATTTTGAGCCAATGGCTGTTGAAGTGCATGGGTCAATCGATCAATTCCCGACCGAGATTTCAGTTGAGCGACTTTCTCGACTGCCGCTGGGTCGGATTTGGATTGCAATGCCCCAAACATTGCTTGTTTAATTTCAGGAGTAGCACTCTGATAAACGTCATCAAAACCGGTTGAATCCGTTGTGTGTAACTGCACCAACTGATCAACAACATTTTGTTCAAGTGATTTGAGTTGTGGGGTCGCCAAATGAGGATAAATTTTCTGTATATCAGAAAATCGTTTCAATGCCTCTTTTGCCAGCTTCACATCGCCTGTTGCCGTAAAATTTAATAATTCAGGCTCTCGCCGCAACAGCTTTTGAATAAAAACATTCGCTTGACCTTCAGAATCAAATTTTAATGACGGATCCCTTAAAAATGCCCGTGCATCCATCTGCACATATTGATCCGTAGCAGACAAACTTTCATTTAAAAGTATGTCTTGGTTTAAGTTCACATCATTAATACCAGACCCCACCTCGATAAACCCAAAGCCTTTCAACGGATTATTCTCATCATTAATACCAAACCTCACCTGGGCAGCCAAATTAAGTAAATCCAATCCAGGAAGGTTATTGTTTCCATAAACCAAATCCAATTTATTAGCCACAATGTTTTGTATCTCCATTGATTTTTCCTGATAAATTCCTGCACGAAATGGGGTTAATATTTTTTTTGCACTGCGTAGTTTAGATGAAATAGAACCTAACAACTTTTCACCAGTCAAATTATATTCAACACCCATTCGCTCTAAGAAAAATTCAGGAATAATGGTATCTTCAGGCAAGGTGGGTAATCCCTCCCCTGGTTGAACTTTAGTGGGTAGGGTTGGTGCCGCCAACCGGTCACCCAATTGGGTCATAATGTCATACCCCCGAGCACAAACCATACTCTGAATCGACTGAAGAGCCGAGGCAGTTTTTGGATCCCCAGCTGATGCAATACGGCTTTGCAGATCATTTGATAACTCAATTAATTTATCTTGGCCATCTTTGGATACAGGAACACTCATGGGATTAAAACTCATCATTAAGCGAATCGCGTCAAGATCATTTGCAGGTATATTATTGGGGTCATAAAGTACTTTAGCCATCCTAATCTGAGTAATTAAGGCATCCTTACGACGAAATGCAGCCGCTTCATTTTTTGCCATAGATCGAACGTTACCTTCCACGTCTTTCAACTTTTCTTTAAGTTTTTCGTTTAATACATCCAAACGTTGTTTTGCCTGTTTTTTATTAAATCCTTTTTTGGAGTTAAGATTTAAATTGGAGATTTCATCACGTAGTTGCAAAACGTTATAATTTTCCGTGTTCAACACCCCAACTGGACTAATAGTGCGATTTATGATTTTGCCTTTCGCCAATTGTTGAACAGTGTTTTGGTCCGATGAGCTGATGGGGGGGTCATACATAACTGAAATTAGTCCTTCCAAGGTAGCGGCTTTTTCTGGATCAGCAAAAACTTTGTTAAACATGGCTTGGTTAACCGCATCATTGGCCATTGTTGATAATAGTTGTGACGTCGGGATATCTAACATTAATCCTATAAAGCGTGTCTTAGTTTTTCCTGACATTTGATTCAAAAAATTAGATTTTATGTCGGGGTTCAACTGGAGTTCATCAGGCATCTTAGGTAATCCATCATCGATATCAGGATCAGGGGCAACTGACTTTGAATCTACCAAACGATTTGAGAATGAATTCAAATGGGTTTTAATCGTCATTGGCATACTTGCATAGCCCAAAGTAAAATCCAAACTATTTTCCGAAAACATTGCACCAGCCATGGCCTCCTTTAATAATTGAACATGTTCTCGAGCATCACCCGCTTGAACAAGCATGTTCAAGGAAGCATTCAATCGATTTTGCTGATCAGTTGAAAGCTGTCCCACATTTTCACCACTCAACTCATCCATTAATTGAGCCATTAAATTTGGATTCAAATTTCCTGCACGACCCATTTCTTTTAGTGCCATTGACATGGTTTCGGCGTCACCAGCCCCAACATCATAGGCATTTAAAAGGGTCATCACTGCATCCTGAGGGTTAGCACGAACAGCGCTCATCACCGCCGTCATATAGCCCACCGGATTATTCTTCTTCAGGTTTTGTTTCATCTGAAAATCTTTAGGATTAGACATCTTTGTTACATTAAGAATACTATCGCCAGAACTAACCTCCTTAGCAATCATTTGAACAGCGCTGGGACTAAGTTGTCCAATCATTGAATTAAGCATTTCAATCTGATCAGATTTTCCAACACTATCCGAAACTGACAACGGAGCCAATGTTTCAAGCGTCTTTTTTAATGCCGGCAAAACAGACATGCTCTCACCCATAATGACGCCCATCAAATCAGGTTTAGTTCGAGAAACAACATCCAATAAGGCCAATCCTTCAGTAGAAATTTCTTGATCAGCATCAATCAACCGCGCCACCATCGAGGAAACATTATTATTATCCATTTCCGCTATAACCGCTTGTTGGGAAGGTCTCGGCAATTGTGAAAATAATTGCAATAAATTTGATTCTGAATTTATTGATGAACTCAATGCAATGACCGCTCCCTTAGAATCTTCAATAGTATTACTAGTCACGACCTTGGAAAAAAGCGTCGCACCCAATTCAGGATTTTTTTGAATACGATTAACAATACTTGACTGTAATCGGAGCGCTTTATTTTTAGACTCAATATAGGTAGGGCTTTTTTTTAGTTCACGTAATTCACTTTGAAGTTCATTACGCTTGTTTTTAAAATTGCGCAATTTACCTTCAAGGTTATCAATCAAACCCAAAGACTGTGTCAAACCAAATCCTTTACGATGCTCAAACGATTTAATCATACGATTCAATTGTGAAAGTTCTTTTTGTTTCTGACGAACCTCGAGCACCTCTTTCGAAAGTGCCTGGTCAGACCCCAGTAATGTTTTCTTGGCATTGGGATGATCAAATAGCACCTGCAATGCCTGCGTCGAAGATTTTTCAATAACTGTTGCCTTTTCTTGATCCGTTAAATTTTGCAACACCTCCTCTGAACGGGATGCATCACAATGCTTTAACACGGCCAAGGCCTTGGCCATTCGAGGGCCTTGCAATTGCGCTAAAGCTACTTTTGCTTCAGATAATTCTTTTTGACAATCTTCACATTTTTGTTTGGCGGATTCGATATCTTGTTCTTTATTAACTAGGCTTTCATGTTGAACCATCCGATTGCTAATACTTGTAAAGGGTTGAGAAAAATTCCATACTGAATTGTTATACTCGTTTTTATATTCTTTATTCTTTTTTGAAAGGTCTTGATTTAATTGATTCAATTCAACTTCAAGGCTGTTCACCACTTCTTCCTGCCCTTTAATGTCATCCGTTGCTTTAGATTCAAATCCTATCAATTGGCCTTCGGTGAGTTGATCGTTCAACACCATTTGAACTAAATTTTCCCCAACTTCTTTTTGAAATACCTCTTTTATCATCGATGGCATTTGAAACCCATCTGTGGAAGTCTCTGACAAGGAATCCGAATCCGGCAGTTCAGGCAAATCATCTGATCTTATATTAACGGGTTGATTTTTAACCTCGTCTAATGCCAAAAATTCAGATGCAACCGTTAAGCGCTCTGTCTTACTCAGGAGGCCCATATTTTTACTGACAAAACCAGAAATGTCACCCATCCGCAAATTTTCTGGATCGATTACTTCGTTAAAAATGCCCCCCGGCAAAGTAGACAACTCGGCAATATGCCTCATTAATAATTTTGGATTTTCAGGTTGATCAAAATTAATTTTACTAAAATCAGTTTTCACATCTTCTTTTAAATTATCGGGCTTATTTATCCCCCTCATAATCTCAGTACTTAAAACCTCTGGATGACCTAACACCCCCAGCAATGTTAATTTAGCATCTAAATCATTCGGTTCAGCTGAAGCTTGAAAGTGCTCAATAATCATAATTCCTTCATTTAGCGAATTTATTTCTTTTTGAAGCTGCTTATCCATATCAATATTACCACTTGGCATTTTAGATCTTAAATCAGCAACACCAGATCGACATAAAAATTTTAAATCCTGAACCGTTGTTTTTAAATCTTGACCTGACTGGTAGTTATTCACATGATCCCGTGCAGCTTGTAAATACCCTTGATCGGTATTTGAAAAAGATAGGGTTTGTTTCGCTGGCGCTGGTTTAGCTGTCGGCGCAGATTTTCTTACTGGTCTCGTCTGAATTCTATTCAACATTGCGTTTGCATCAAAACGTGTTTGTTCAAATGCATCATGAGCTTTAGATAATTCGTTATTGGCGCTATCAATTTTTTTTTGGCCATCCTCAATGGTTAACATGGTATTAGCCAATGCCTTTTCCATATCCTTAATTTTAGATTCCAAATCACTACAACGTTGTTCTGAAGCTGATTTAACAGTACTAACACCACGATCAACCGTATCTTGAAAAATAGAAGGTATAGGTTCATCCATTACCAATTGAGTTAATTCACTAGTCAATTGATTCCGTTTTTCCCTCAATTCATTGACTTTATTAGACGTTGTTTGCAATTGATTAAAAACAGTGTGGTAATCATTATCAAACGCTTTAAATTCATTCGCCTGGTCATCTAATATCTGATTTAAATCATGAATTTGTTGCTGAGTTTGTTTAACATCTTGAAGCGCTATTTCTTTTTCGGACAATTGGCTTTTTAACGAATCCAATTCAAGTTGAGCATCAATCTGTTTATTTGACCAATTGGAAGCCTCAAGGGTCACGTCTTCAAGATTTTTTTTAGCCACCTCAGAAGTATTAGCTAAATCCGCTACAGCATCTCTCATTCCCCTTTGTTTTTCTTCAATCGGTTCTTTACTGTCTTCTAATTTTAAAATATCAACGATATTTGCAGCATCATAAAGCGCTGTCAATGCATGATCAAAACGATCGCGTACTAGTTGACTTGTTAAAAAGCTGCTGTTTGTCAAACGATCACTGAAATCATTTATCATTGTGAAAATTTCGTTTTTAGTATCATGTGTAATCCCTTTTTCTTTAAGGTAACTCGTTAATTCATCTCCCGTCTTATTTTCTAATTCGCTAAAGTCAGTATTTAGCAACCTTTCCAGGACAGTTCCATCAATTGGATGGCTAAAAATTGGTGTTCTTTCCTGGGCTTTTATTGCTTTATAGTCATCAAGTTTATTAATAAACGCGGTTAATTTTTCTTTTTGATCTTGATCGATTAAGCTTAATTCAAATGTCGTTTCCACTAAACCCTTAGACGCCGTATCAAGGTCGACAGATTCATTTATATTGTTTTTCTCTGCTTCCACTTTTTTAGTATTTAAGTTGTCATATGTGCTCGTTACAGTTTGAAGATCCCGCTCAGCTTGCGTTATTTTCGTTTTCAGGGTCTCTATGTCTGATTGAAGTGTTGTTTCATCTTGATCTTCAGCCTTTACTTGCTTCAATTGTTCCAGATTATCAATCGTTTGATTCATTTGTGTTTGAGCCGCATTACGCTTTTCCTCAAGTGAATTTGTTCGATCACGAAGAGAATCTTCCGTTTCCAATTCAGTATTAAGTTGTGCTTGAACGTCTGTCAACTCTCCCGACTTGGTAGTCTTCTCAGCTGAATATCCAAATTCAACTTCAGCACTATTTTGAACAATAACTTGACCATAAATCTTTGCGGCTGATTTAAATAATTTCCCAGCATCGGAATCAGAAGGCGCCTTAGCCAATGCCGCAAAAATAGGTTTCAATTCCTGAGCTTTTTGAATAACCGTCATCTTCTGATCTTCAAGTGTTGTATTAATCATTTGCAAATGAGCTTGCATGTCAAGCGAAACCTGACCAGATAAAACAGCACTTTTCAGGTCTTGAATTAAACCATTAAATGTTTCTGTGGAAACATCTCGATCGGACACACTAAAATCGTCAATTACGCCCGGTTCAACCAAAGGCAGTTCAGTATCAATCGATGTTGTTAATGCAACCAAACCAATATTTTGTAACGCCCCTTCCTTAGCAATTGTCGAGCTCTGATCCGCTTTATCTTTAAAGTCACTCAATAAATTCAAATCATCAACTTGCTGTTTCGCCAGGGCCAACTCAGACTGAAGTGATTGCAATGTTGCTGCTTCTACTTGTTGTTTATTTAAAGCTTCTGTCTGAGCCATTTGAACATCTTTTAATCCTTGAATGGCATCATCAACTGGTTTTTGATCCGTATTCAATTGGGAAATTAATGTATCTAGCATATTTTTTTCTTCAAAAAGTGTTTTCAGGTCTGCATCCTCAGATGATGCCAGTAAGAAATTCAAGTTATCATTGTCATTATTTCGCTTCGTAACCAAGTCTTGTCGATCTCGTCGAAGGGTTTTAATATCAGTGCTTAATTGTTGCCTTTCATTACTTAAGTTTGATAAATGATTTTGCTGTTTCGTTTGATCGTCTTCTAATTGTTTAAGTTGTTTTTCGCTGGTAGATAGCTCTAGAGTGGGGGGCTCGTCGGTAGAAGAATCCTCAATAGTGGGGGCATCATCAGCAACCGAACCTTTTTTTTCAAGCTTGACTTGAGCTGCAAGTGTGTCAATCAATTCTTGAGTTGCCTTTATATCCGCATTAACATTGGCTAATTCAATATCTTTTTCTTCCAACATTGATACAGCCTTTGTTAAACGAGCTTCTTTCTCTGTAATTTGTTTATCCGTTTCAAGTAAGCCATCCACACTTGTCATAATGGATTCAGCCAAAGAGTCATCATTATTTACGTTTAGCTCGGAAGCACGGTTTGAAATGTCAGATAAATTTTGTGATCGTTTCGCAACCAATGCCGATGACAAGGATTCAGCATCTGTTTTTGCAGCTTCTTGCGCTTTTTGAGCACTCTCAATTGTATTTTTGGCATCAATGGTTTCTTGCCCCGCTGATTTCAACATGGTGTTGGGATCATTAGAGGCATTAATCTTTGCTGTTTGCTTTTCTACAGATTGCGTAGTAATTGGCTTTTGTTCAGCTTGTTTAGTTACAACGGCATCCTTAACGTCTTTAAGATTAATATTCACACTTGGAGGCGCTTTTTGGGGAGATGACACTGTGCCGACATAATTATTACCACCACCACCTTCAGAACCTGTAGTAGCACTTGGATCAACGTTACCGGTGTTACCACCCGTCAATTGTTCAATACTATTACCACCAGCACGCATCGCTTGATCACGAAGGGCTGTCTTAGAGGCATCATCCATTGGGTCACGATGGACACCATCAAATTCCATCCCCTGGGTTGCACCATTGTTATTGGCCTGTGTATCTGCTGCATACTCCTCTCCAGGCGGTATGATTGACCTATTATCAATCGGGAGAACATTCATATTAGTTACCGTTTCTCCAGGATTTTCATCTGGAGTAAATGTTCCATCCCTAATATCGTTCGTACCACCAGTGGCTAATTCGTCTACACCCGATACCCGATAATCCATGTTATTTGCCTCTGGACGATCGCGATCATTGCCTTGACTCGGACCACTCAGACCCAATGTCTGATCCCTAATTGCAAATGGTTGACTTTGACTTGCAGCAATGGCTCCAGCACGAATTTCCGCTGATGAATCGGGTGTATATCCTTCAGATCTAACTTGACTTAAGGGAAACTGACCAGCGTTGATAGAATCCACCTTTTGCCCAACAGTATTGGGATCGGCTGGGCCAGGTGCGGGGGTATTACTTATGCCTGTATTGGTACTACTTTGAGCGGGTTGAGAAGCTGAGCCTGCAGTCGTAGTCGAAGGGCCGCCTTTTCCCGTACTAGATACATCTGACACAGACTTAACAGGATTCGCTCTTTCTTGAGTATCACCATCACCCCTACCACCGGTTGAACTTGGCATATTGGACTGATACGGACTTTTTTCATTAACGTCGGGATCGGTTTCTTTTGGCCCTGACACCAACTTCGTTGGACCTAAGCCCTCATTACTTCGAGCTTCATTTAGCTTGGCTAACGTGCTGGATGTTGATTCTTTGGCTTTCGATAAACGGCCTTGAGCTATTGTTAAATCTTTTTGTTTATCATCTACCCCACTTTGAGCCTTTTCTTGTTGCGCCTGAGCTTTCCCTAAGGCACCAACAGCAAGCTTTTTACGTGTTTCATTTTCATTAATTTTAGACATAGTATCGCCTTGTTTTTTTTGATTTTCAGCTTGAGCTTTCCCAATCTTTTCAATTTCTTTAGATTTTCCAGAAATTTGTAAATCAAGTTGAACACCAGCCCCTTTAAGGGTACCAAGATCCGTTTCCATCCCACTAATTTCAGCTTTTAATTTATTGGTCTGACTCGATTTAGCAGATTTCTGAGCATCACGCTGAGCCTGATCTTCACCCCGTTGTTTTAGTAACGCATCATTGGCTTCCTTAACCCGTGTGCTTAAATCAGTTGATGCAGAATCCAGCGCACCAATTTCTTTCAATAACGTTCTTTCTTGCCCCATCTTTTCAGCCATTTTTTTATCTTGATTTGATTTTAATTTATTTACCTGTGAAATATTAAAATCAAGGTTCATGTTTTGCTTTTCTAATGATCTAAGTTGTTTGAGTGAGGCAGAATCCATACCCGCCTGATTAGCAGCTTGAGATGAAACTGAACCCATAAATGTACTAACACCTGTCATACCGGCTTGCTTAGCAAAGTTGATGGCTAAAAGTTCAAGATCACGTTGGTCTTTCTGGCTTAGGTTATTAAAATCTTTGGATTTAGCGGCCTTTCTTAATTGGGTCTTCATTTGTGGTGTAACCACTACCGCCCTATCCACCCCTTTAATTCCCGTTGTTTTATTAATAATGGCCTCCGCCCAGGCATCACTACCGCCACCACTATTCGCTTTAATTTCTTCAATCTGAGCTGTATTTAACTCCTTTTGTTTATTAAGTGAATTAATTTGAGCGCCATAATCAACACTAGATCCCATTGTAGAACGTAATTTTTTTAATTCCGCTTCCTTTTTATTTTTTTTCAAATCATTACGATTTTTTGCCTGTTCAGCATCATTTACTTTATATTCAAGTTGTCTTTCTGCCTCACTCTTTTGAATTGGCTGATCACCCGAACCTTCCAAACCGGCAAGCTCACGTTTTTTTGCAGTAATTTCCTGACTCTTTTTTCTTTGCGCTAATTTATTTTCACGTTTTTCTTTGTTTAATTCGGCCAATTCACCCTGACTCTGCTTTAACTCATCTTTAAGCCCAGCACCTTCTTGTTTCAAACTCGTTTGAGTAAGGTTTAATTCAGTTGCCTCATCATTAGCTGCTTTCATTTCAAGTTGCGCCGATGAAACCATGTTGTTTGCACCCTCTAGACTCTCTTGCGCTTCCCCTAAAGCTCGTTCCTGTTGTTTAACTTTCCTGTCCAAAAAACCTTGCGCCGCTTTTTCCTTATTTAATTTTTTTTCAAGTTTAGGAACTTTCGAAGATGGTAGCTTTTTTTTAACTTCAGGAACTGTTTCCGAAGGTGGCGGCGTTGGTGTTAATACAGGGAGCGCTGCTGGGGCTTGTTTTCCAGTCACTTCATCAGACAAATTCTTAAGCTCTTCATTAATTCGCCCTTGATCTTCAGCCGGAGAAGCATCAAGCTTGAGTTCCACAATTTTTTCTGGCGGGGCTGGTACCGATGGAGAAACAGCTTTCGCCGTTTCTTCTAAATCAATCCCCAAGCGTCTGGCCAAATCGTGCACTTTAGAAACCTTTTTAATTTGCCCTGAACTATTCGCCAATTCAAGTTGATTTTGAAGAGCACCACGAACCGTACTAATTTGGGCCTCATCCCCAATTCGTTTACCATTTGTATCTCGGGCAGTATCTGGCATTAAGCTTTCAATCACATTAACCATTTCAGCTTTATCACGTTGATTATACTGATCTGTTTTAGCCATCACTTTAATGGACTGTCCATTTTCATCTTTTGACCCACTATCAACCAGCATATCCATACCACTGGTATGCATCGCTACCATGCTTTCTGCTAACTCACCATCACTAACTTGCCCCTTCATGCTTGCAACGCTTTTAATTTGACCACTAACCGCTGTCCCAAAAAATGAAATTTGATGTAAAAGTCGCTCTTCATCATTCATTCCTTTGGCCTGCAATTCGGCTACTTTTTGGGCGGTTACGGGATTAGATAATAACTGATTCATCCCCTCAGCAACTGCCTGTCGGCCATCACCCAAGGCAATCTTTGCCGGATCCAGCATTCCCGCAAGGTAGTTATCATTGGTGGAATCCAACATGCCCTTTACCACCGTTTGGCCTCCGGCACTGGAAACATTCTCTAAAAATCCCATCACGGCATCCGCATCGATCCCATCTCCACCCGCCAAGTCTTTCGCCGCATCCAAAACATTTTCCATATTTGCGGTCGCAGAGCCCGGCAAATTAGCAATCACTTGAGCGCCAATACCTAAACCAGTTCCCTCCATATCCTCTTTAATTAAGTTTCTTAAAATTTGATCCGAAGTTGCAAATCCAACATCCTTTAGAATCCCTTTACGCTGCTCCTTACTCGCCATTTTAGACAGTACCGAAGCCACAACCTCTGGGTTCCCTTTTAAAAATTGATTAACTCGTTCATTATTACCAGGGCTATTATCGCCAGCATTATGCGCAATTAATGATCTTGCAACCGCATTCTCTTTCAACTTCTCAGCTTTTTCAGCATCCGATTCACCTGAAAAATCTTCCATCATTTTCTTATAAACATTGGCCAATAATGGGGAAGCTAACATGACCAACCCTGTTCCCAAAACCTTACCTAAACCAATCCCAAATGATGTAACGTCATCCGCTTTATTAAGCTCCTTAACAGCATTTGAAAACCGCCGCACGCCCATTATTTGTAAAATCATTTCGCGATACGCTTTCCGTCGCAGTGGCGACATGCTTATTTTTTGTCCACCTTTGCCAAGTTGGTCACTAATTCTGACCAATTTTTGAATATCTTTAAAACTCATACCTGAAAGATCAACCAACTTACCATCTTTCATAGCTTCAATCGCATTTTTTATTGGATTTTGTTTATCAGCATTTTCAGCCGCTTCGATCGCATCTTCGGCTTGTTCATTAAGTTGCTGGTTGGTCTGTTCTTTATCGCCACCTTGTTTATCGGGAGTCCCAACCTCTTTGGTTGCATCCACATCATTTGATACTGAAGATTGATTTTCCGCAATCTTTTTATTTGCTGCCGCTTCATTTATTTTAGGATCGATATTTACTTCATTCTGAGCATCTTTCATTGCATCTGTAATTTTATCAATCGCATCGGGCGTTACACTCCCGGTTGTCGGTGGATTACCAGCAGCTTTTTGATTGGCCGCTATTTCATTTTCAGCTTTCACACTTTCTTCAGAAGCCATTTCCTTTGCAAATTTGGCCATTTCTTTTCCTGCAAATTGAACAATTTGCTTCATAACCCCACCCCAAGCCTTACCAATGGTGGCCAAAGTATCTTGCAAGACTTGATTAATTTGTTGCATTTCTTGATTCGCACCCAAATTAAATTGGGCATTTAACGCCCGTTGTTCAAGTCCCGTTAATTGCTGGCCACGATCCGAAGATGCGGCATCACCAACCGCATCAACAGCATCTGTTTTCCCCGATTTATTTTCAGCTTCTCGTTCATTTCGATCTTCACGCAAATCTTTTGCACCCGCACCGGCAATAAGGGCCTGTAGCATTGCAGAGCCGGTACTCGAAATAATTTCCATTAAACTATCCAAAGTATCTTCATCAAAAGAAGATTTTTTCGTACCTTTTGAGGCCGTGCCCGCGTCTTTATTTTTCGCCAACTTTTCTTTTCGGCGATTGCCCACAGCCTTCACAATTCCCGTCATTACAACTTCTGTAGCGGCCATGATGGCCCCCTTTGCTGCCCCATGAATTTCATTTTCACGCTTCGCCGCCGCTTCTAGCATACTAAATTTAGTATCAACAGCCTTATCTTCTGCACTCTTAGCCAAACCCTGAATTCGACTAATCCCACCACTTACATTGGCCTGAGATGTTGAATACCCTAAATTCGATGCAATTTGTTTATAGTATTCGGCATAAGAATCGGACATTGTTTGCTGAACCTCCAATTGCTTAAAAAGTTCTTGAACTTGCCGTTTCATTTTAACTTTTACTTGCTGATCAACATAAGTGGAGGCAAATCCGGTAGATGCATTACCAGCCGTTTTTAATGTCTCCGCACCAACAG
>JAYNJH010000008.1:16668-24077 GCA_038109885.1 Candidatus Margulisiibacteriota bacterium
TTGGTTCGTTGTGCATCCGTCATATTATAATCTTCATTATCTTTATCTAAAGAAACATCCTCTGAATCACTATCCGGTTCTTTTGAAAGATCTTCCAAGACTTGATTTTTCTCATTGGCATCCACGGATTGATAGATCAATTGTGTAAGTTGCCCCACAATTTGCAATGAAACCAAAGTAAGCCCAGAAAACAGCTGAAGAAAAATTTGAGAAAACCCTGAAGCAGCTTCGGCCAAGCCAGAAAGACCCGCAGTTAAGGCAGCCGTACCAACGGCTATAATACCCTCTAAGATAATCGAATCCAATTCTTTATATCCAGCGAAACGACGATTTGCAACTTGAATTTGAGCTTGTTCCCAAGTAGATAGGGTGGTTTGAAGGTGAAAATAATGTTGCCCGACATCCCCAGTTAATGATGTTGACATTGAAATAGCATCATTGCCACCATTTTGACCATGCCCCAAGTTTGCTGCCAATGATTTTAACGTAGATGTATACATACTAAAAATAATTTGACGCATCATTTCAGCACATAACCGATTCTGGATCCAGTCAAAAAATTGGATATCCGATGCCATTTTTGTCCCGGCCATGGAATAAACCACCGAATCCAAGAACATTAACTCATCACCGCTTTCAGGAAAATAACGAGTCGTCATCCATTCCATAACATGATCCTCTAGGGATTTTTGAGTAAAATTATTGGCAGCAACTGTATTATTGCTATAATCCCTCATGTTCCCAAAATATGAATCCTTTATCGATGGGGTATAATAGCCTTTTTTATTCGTTTTCCAATAATTATCGACTACATCGTTCACGGTTAATGAATATTTTGTATCCACTTGACGATTATAAATTTCTTGCGTGGTTAAGGTCTCACCACTTTCTAAGGACTCTTTACTATAAGCAATCTTTCCCGATGAAGAATATATCGGGCTGTCCCACTCATCATAAGAAGACGATGAATTCTGCAAATTATAAAGACTTTGAATACTTGATAAAGTCCCTGATGGATTCGCCATTAAACTTGATTCACGCAACTCCTGAGTTGATTTTAAATAATAATCATTTCTCGGGGCACCAAAAAATACAATAACCTTATTAAGAACCCCAAGCATTCCTTTCGTAAATGCCGTCCAAAAAACACCATCAATGGGTTTAAAAGAAATTAATCCCATAACAATATTCATGGGGGTTTTAAAAGCCAAATCCCAAATGGCTTGTTCACGTTGTTTATCAATATCAAAATTAGATTGTCTCGCCGATTGCATTGACATCATCAAACTTTGAATTGACTCGACTGAGTTTTGAACTTGTGAAAAATGAGCGTTAAAAATAGAATCCATTGCCGAACCAACTTGTTGACGTTCAAAATCACCCAAACGTGTTCCAATCAACGAATAAAATTCCGATCGCAATTTCATAATTAAAAACATCTTCTTCATTTTGGTTTGAACAACAAACAACCGTCGCTGCAACTGTTGAAATGCGGGCCAATCATAAACAGCAAATCCCAAATCATTTTTAGAAGCATCAATTCGAGAGTCTTCATCCACAGCCAATGTAAACATTTCATTCAATAAGGCATGCTCCTCCATTTCAAGAGTAATAATCTCTTGCATTTGGTTGGTAACAATATCACTCCCCCAAATGGAACCACTACCACTGCCACCCGAAATTTGGGGGAAAACTGCAGAACTGGCGTAAGGCACAGCCGAATCCGTCGCAGAAAAACCACTGCCCGCTTTTCCCAAATCCATTGAACTTTTATTAAATGAAATTCCGCCACTGGAAGAAAGTTTACTATTTACATTCCCCTCAACTTGACCTTCATTCTCTACAGGATCAATTTGATCATCGGACTCATAATTTTGAGGTGGCAAATCCAACGTGACCGATTTTCCAGTCGGATCAGTTGTTTTATATTGCTTCTTACCAAATTCAATTTTTGCAGTTAGAGTTCGCGTTTGAACCAAACTACCGCCACTATAAATTGTCATAACTGGGCGTGTTGAGTTTTGGTCAATATTATATGTATATGTTCCATCCGATAATCCCGAAAAATTGATTGGTCCCTTTCCAGTTTGTGGACCTGGCAATGGTGGCCCCGGACTTGCCGCAGAAGGGGTATAACCAAATATCTCATAATCTTCAAATCCATACCCTGTATTTGCGGTTGTTTCGTTTGGTTTATCGTAAGAATAGACCGGCTGAAAATAGCCGTACAGTGCCTGATATTCTTCTAACGTATAAAAGTCCGTCTCATTTTTTAAAGGACTGGTTAAATCAATCACTTGAATGGTATTTGCATTCTTAAAGACCTTCTTACTTTCAAATGGTGTTGGAGCGTTTTGAATTGCAAAAGGGTCATTTCCTGGATCATACAAAAGAACCGTATGCGATCGCGGCGCGTTACCCCCATAACCAATTAAGCCATTCACCACCCTTAGTTGACCTGAATAACTAGAGGAAGCACTTGCAAGCGATGCCGCAAGCATTGCATAGTCCTCACAATCTCCCTTCTTAGACTCCTCTAATTCAGAATAACCTTGCCAAACATCCTGGCCCAAAGCTTCATTAACATATAAGTACTCAGTATTTTTTAGGGGAGAAAAATTATCATAAATACGCTTTAAATCATAGTCATTAGGTACACCATTGGTAGTCCATTTATCGCCATTATTAAAAGATATCGGCGATTTGTACTGCGTCATTCGTTTAAACGTTTGACGTGCTTGCTCAATCAAACTAGAACTCTCAGCTTGATCGGAAGATAATGTATCGGCATAAAGCAACGGGGTCATTTTTTGAGGAATTCCATAGGTATGAGCTAAATTAATTGATTTTTCAGTTAACTCCCCTATCATTGATGCCACTTGTAAGCCCGCCGCAAAAAAATAGAAAAAATTAGCCCAAAAAAGAGTATTACCACTTGGATCCGCCGGAGCCGCTGCATAAAGAGGCACCGCAGCTAAATACATAGGCGCCGCAGCCAAGTCACCATAAAGCGCCACCCCTTTTGCTACACGAATACCAACATCCGAGGCCTTAATCGTATTAATTTGCTGTTTATAAAAGGCATTATTAAGCTCAACAAATTGAGATGTTTTTGCACTAACTTGTGCCAGCTGTTCCGTTTGCTTTGCCACACGCTTTTCAAATAGTTGCGAATCCGCTTCAATCCCAAAGATTCCAGAACTTGCCAAGCCATCCAAACGCTTATTTACGCTTTGAATGCTTGAAATATAGGCTTGCGAAATAAAATAAAATAATCGGACCCGATTTTGAATTGAAACCATCCCATTATGCGCAGCTTTAATGGCATGCCAATCATAAGACATAAATGGCATTGGCGAATTCATCCCCAAAATAGGCCCATCAACCGTTTGTCCAGTCCATCTCAATAACTGGTACTTCCGATCATCATTATCCAAAAAACCTGAATTAAACTGATCACGCCCAGAGTATAAAAATTTTGCCATTTGATCAAATGAGCCGGACTTCCATGCTGAAGTCAACGCCCCATTAATATGATCATTTCTCAAGTCAATGACAACTTGCTGTTCATTAATGCCATCAATTGAAGGTAAATCATTAAAATTAGCAGCCGAAACATACTTTTCAGTAATGGTATACCCCATTAAACTGTAATACCCCTGATTATTACCCGATTCAATACGTTGAAATGTTGGAATAATATAATCCTTTGAAATCATTGCCGAAATTAAATCTCTAAAAGTATCACTTTGTCGATTCATATTTAACCACCCAGCCATCTGGGAAGCCGAAAAAACCGTGTTTTGGTCATTATATGAGTAGCCCGGTGTTAGTGGTTTTTCAAGTGAGTTTTTGAGTCGTATTTTATTTAAATCATCGGTTGGCAGATCATTAAATACGCTACTATAAATCCCTTTCATATTATTATTATCAGGGTTAGACAAATCGGCAGATTTATCTTCATTATATACCCATTGAATCTCCCCCAAAGGTATGCCCCCTTGATTGGGAAATAAGCTTTCATTCGATAATGTTACAATCCGATCATCGTAAGGAAGCTTTGTCATGGCACCATAATCATAATCGTAGGAAAGGGATGGTGATGGCAGTACCGGCTGAGCCACTGCACCAACATCTTCAAAGGGGGTCCCAATCATTGGCGAAGCCAATGCCTGAGTATTTACATCGTCTGGATTACTCGCCGTTTGATTAACAAAATCATGGCACGAAAATAAGCCCTGATACGATTTTCCTCTACCATTAGTATATCCGCTTGGTGTAAGAGGGTTCCCTGAGCTATCGGTATTAAGTGACTTCATATAAAATTTCTTTTGTTGTTCTTTTGTAATGGTCAAATCAGACCAGAATTTATCCCCCGTCTCGTTATACAAATAGCTACGAACTTCTTCAACTGAAAACTGTTGGGGTTCACCATTTCCACCGATCATGCTCACATTTTGTGACGCCATTAAGCCCCATTTAGTTACATTAAAATCCGCAAAGGTAGGTACAGGAATGGTTTGTGAGTTAGCTGATTCCCCGATTGTGGCCGTGGTTTGCGCCATGGCTGCGGACATTGCAGCTGAAGGCCCGCCACTAAAATAATCGGTTAAAAACTGCCACCCACTACTAATGGACTCTCCAGCATAAGGGTCAAGGTAACCATTGGTTTTAAGACTACTGGACCCGCGTGTAAACAACTGGGGACGAGTAAAATCATATTCAATAATGCCATATTGGTACTCATCAATGGGGCACGTATTATACATTCGTTGCCCAATCGCTGTCTTTATTTCATTATTGACGTCATTAAAGTTTGACAACCCCAAATCATTCACTAAATTAGCGGCACTTGAACCAATCATTTTATTCACAAATTTTTGATTAAAGTTACCATACTGATCTATGTACCCCTTCGAAATAAGATCATCCCAGACACTTTTAGACGTTGGGTTGGTTCCAGAAACTTTTGATCCATTGGCTGTATACTCCAAAATATCTGTAAAATCATAGGCATGTAAACGTCGCTTTCGTTCTTTATATTGAACTTTGGCCTTGGGCGTTGCCTGCCACTTTCCATTCGTAATGGAGGCCGCATAAATTTTACCATCATCCCCAGTAGTATATCCCTCATTTTCAAAGCGTTCATGATACTTAGCACCCTTTGAATGAATGTATTTATACAAGCTCGTCAATTTATAGTTTTCAGTTGTAATTGGGGTATTATCTCCAGCCTTATACGTATCATAATCACCATTTTGACTAGAATCTATAACAACATTTTTTACCCAATCTGGGTAATCGTAAAAGGTGTTATTCTCTTCCATGGCCGTTAGACCAACAGCCGAATACACACTGCCTAAACTCTTATCAATAAAACGCTTAAAATCATTGCCGGCAATTGGTTCCCTAGAGTCCGAATCTGTGGGCCCCTCAGCTGTTGTATACCCCTGGATATCGCCTGGCGCATCGTGATAATAATATGAAAAATAATATTGAAGCGCACTAATATAGAGCACCTGATTATTTGATGTTTGGACAGGCTTATAAACCCCCGCTTCAATATCCAATTCCATTTGACTTGCAAAATTAGCAAAACTTGCCGGGCTTCCAGGGTCGGTATTCAACAAGTCAGAATACGGTGTCGAAAAATTAACATACGATGCCAAGGCCCTAGAATTGGGCATAATCACTTCCGATTGCATTACTTTTTCACGCAACATCATATTAACAACGGCCCACTCAAGCTCAACCCTTTCGGACAATTGATTTCTCATAATAGTTTCACTACCCAACTCAAAAATATCTTTAATTGAACTGTTAATATTTTGAAATTTCATAACCACTTCTTGCTGATACTTTCCATAAGTGCCTTGATTTAAATCATCATAAGTTTGCGTAAATAACGGAATAAAATATTCAATTTCATCAACCATTTTCAGTAATGAATTTTGAACATTTTTCACAAAACGCTGCCGCGCTTTAACTTCAGAATTAGGCTCATTATCATAACTTAATTGGGACCCAATCCAATTAAATGAATTTGCATAGGTCATCTGAGCCGTTAAAAAACAAGTTGCCATTTGAATGGCATTCATAATTTCAGTATAATCACCCATAATTCGAGAATAATCATAGATAAAATAACCATTATAAAGCTGACCAACGTATTTATTTAACGAATTACTCGTTAGATTATCCGACATTTCTTGCATTCGGTTATAATTTATTTCCATCAAGCCAGCCAGGCCATCCCGAGTATCGTATCGCTTCACATCCTTCCCCACGTAAACCGTTGTTTGAGCATCCAGCGCCTGATAAGTTGGGGCCGGAATGGATTGCATTTGTTCTGCAGCCAATGCTTGAGCATCAGCATTATTTGCATTCCAAAAAGTTGAATTGATGTTTTCATTCGTAACAGCGTCATAAAACGCCACCGCCGTTTTTGCATAATTGGTCATACCTAAGCCTGAAAGAAACCGTTCTTTCAAAATGTCAGTCTTTGCTCTGTTTTCATCATTAAGATCTGATAAGCCATCTACAAAGTCAGTTAAACTTTTTGTATCAATCCGTCTGGCTTGAGCTAAGGTGTCTGACGTGGCCATTAACCCGTAACTAATAATTTGTTCAAATCCAAAAAAAGACCGATAAAGCGCCCCCAACAATGGACCATCACTCATGGTTGAGTCAATCACATACGCTTGCCCATCCAAAAATAATTGAATAATTGTATGGCCAATTTGGCGAGCACCCTTACCAACATAACCCGTCAACAACTCTAGGGATTCAGCGACATCATGAAACCCAGCATCAGTCAGAGCACGCAAAATTAAACTGGCTTCTAAATGGGCCAAATCCTCACAATCCCCGCCATTATTAATAAAGATTGTATTCAAACTTTGCCATTCATGCCTGGATTCAACAATATATTCATACCCCTGCATATGCTTACGGATCACCTGTAGAATGGCATTCAACGATAGACCATTAAATCCATCCTTAAACAGATCATTGACAATCGAAATTACTTGATCATGATTCATATCAATCACTTGATAATTTTGAGCCCGCCGCTCACCGTGAGGATATATCGTCATTGGCGAAGGTCCAGAAAGCTCAATTGAAGCAAACTCGTTCATATCAAAAGGTAAAATTTGATTGCCATTCATAGCCAATTGACGCCAACCATCCGCTTCAGGCCATGCCAATCCATATTCAAAATCATTAAATAATGTCCAAGCATCAAATGCATGAACATCTGGAAGTGATAATTGATGCATTTCAAAAAAAGAGTAGATAACCGCCAATTCAAGATTCATTAACGTGCGTGCTTGTAAGCTTGACTCTGAAAACACACCCTGCAATCGTCGATGAATCGAGGTTAACATCTTCTTAACATCATTATGAAC
>JAYNJH010000008.1:24087-31242 GCA_038109885.1 Candidatus Margulisiibacteriota bacterium
AGTTTGAATAAAGTCACGTAAAAGCGGGTGACCAAAAGCAACATCATCCAAAAAATAATAGGAGATCGTTGAATTTAATTGCCCAGAATACCATTGCTCCGATAAAGAAACCGAATCTCCCAATGGCATCGGTTCATCAACGGGTGCAGGAATCGGACCATTGTTGCTTAATTTATCCTTAAATAGGTCAATAAAAGGGATTTGAACCCGTTCATTAACTTTTAATTGATTATCTACACCCCTCAAATAAACCCCTTCCAGAGCCTTTTATACAGAAATGAATAAATATTTAGACTCCATAAAGAGTATCGTTCAAATGTATATAAAACTTGTGTAATTTAGCTTATTTTTTTTTTCGAACGTCTGGTGGCATCGCAAAATAGACGTCCATCAGTTGCGTTCCAGAAAAAATTTGACGAGATCCAATAACGATATCCCGAGGAATGGTTTTAAGAATTTGTTGAGCAATCATCACATTATCATAATTCATGGGAAGGTCTTCAAAATATCGAACCAAGTTCATAAATAAAAACTTTTTATTGGCAAATGCTTGTTTACGAATCATGGGGCGCATGTATGGATTAAAAAAATATTCGTTTAAAATGAACTGCATGTATTTAGACCGCATCGCTGTACAAAAAATGGTAATCAAATGGTTCTTCACGACATCATTAGTTTTCGGGTAAACATCAAGTAAAATATCATCAATATCAGTTAAACGCTTCATCAGTGCTTCAATAATCAACGCCACAAGATCAATTTCCATACTTTCTTCCAGTATTCGAATCATATCCCCCACAGGAACCACCATTTTAGTGGCAACAATTTCCCTTAACCGTTCAATTAGTGCTTCTTTTTCATAATTTTCGTATAATTCAAACAGGGTTAATGGTTTTGCCATAACCTTATAATACAAAGATAATCACCAATTAAGAAAATTTTAAATTAAGTTTACATTAAAATTAATCGATACATCTATCATCGACAAAATTTCGATATATTTAATGTAAGGAGGGATAAATAATAAATAGATTCAATATTAAAGATAGTTAATCAAAACTAACTTTGACCAAATGGGAAATCCATTTTAAAACTATTTAAGGAGTAAATTATGGCGAATGTAAATTTTGATGGATTAATTAAGGTTGTAGAAGAACACGCCAGTAATTATGAAGCCGCATTAATCGAATTAGAGGTAAGTGCCAGTTCATCCGGTGGATCGGGTGGTAACCCTGGATCGGTAAATATTACAGAAGCAACCGTTGCAACAACCCGTGTTCAGTTAACACAATCATTAACGGAAATGGCATCCGGTATTGCCAAAAACGCTGCTGACCACACCAAAGGACTTGGTCGTAAAATCGGCGGATAATTTTAAAAAAATAAAGGAATCATTATGGCATCTACTTTTACCAATCCAATCTCAAAACCCACTGCAGTTAGACAGGATATTTTTGGTGCAGCATACGACTCTACAGTAGACATTTACAGTGCCTTATTCGACTTTGCCGCATCGGGCGAAGATGGCATGGTTCGTTTGCCATCGGGTGAAGAGATTGATGTAAATTCAATTTCAGGGATGACAACATATTCAACGTATTTGCAATTCTTGCAAGCACATAAGGAGTTAATTGATAACATATTCGTTTTCGTAAAAAACCTCGAAAACAAGTTAGACAATTTGTTATCTTCGTAATGCCATGACGATGATCAACCCATTTCTACTAGCTGGCCCAGACCAAATTCGAAAGTATCAAGAAAATCGAATCAAAGAATGGGAAAAAAGAAAAGGTGAATCAAAAACTGACTTTGATCATTATTTTTCACAGCTGGTAGATCAATGGGAAATGGATGATTTCAATGAAACCATCATCCCGATTAATGAATTTGAGAGTTTAGATGGAATCGATATAAATGCCTCAACTTTGATTCATAACGCCTTAAAATCGGCGAATATATTAAATGGCAATGGATACATCAATTTAAAACAGCTTGATATAAGTAATTTAATAGCGGTTTTAAACGATTTATCCTTTTTAAGCGAAGATCAAAAAACAGCATTGGCAGATATTTTAACAAACATTCAATCCAATCGGCCGCAAGACTTTGAAACATTTACACGCGGCATGTTTACATATTTGCCAACCAATCCTGAAAAAACTCAGTTCAGTATTAGCGAAATGGAGTCAAATGAAATTTGGGAACAATTAAATAACAACCTCATCCTAGATGACTTCGGAATTTTACTTGTAAAGCCAAATAGTCCTGAATTACAGGCCGCAGTTAATGCACTCACTGGAATTTCATCCAATCAAAAAGAGCGTGTACTGCAATTACTTAATCAACATCCAGAGTTATCTTACCATTCATATATTTCTAGTTTTAATTTCCAAGAAAATTCCGTTTTACCAGGGGCAGGAGTTTATTTACCAGATGGCGCTGACATAAAAAAAACCACGGGGTTAACAAAAGAAGAATTAAATTATATTCGAATTGTCGCGTTACTTGAGTGGAATGTTATGTTAATTTCACAAAAAGCCATTCATAAGAGTCGTAAAAAATCCAATGCCAAAGTGAAAGCTGAAAAAAAGAAAGATAAAATCGAGTTCGAAAAGCATTTGGCCGAGCTCGCCGCAAGAAGCCGTCAGGAGAGTAACAAGCGCGACAAAAGCAAGCCAAAGGCTTAGGGGGAAATTATGAGTCATGAATCACGAATAATAAGTAGTGCTTTTTCAGATACAATCGCTGATCAACAGTCGCAAATTCGTAAGAAACATCAAGCAATTTTAAATCAAATCAAAGCAAAGGATACAGAAGACAGTAACCATTTACATACCAATCCCGATAAAATAAAGCGAGCCCCAAACATGGCCCAAGCGCAAAGTTCAGGAATCAATCAATTTTACAAACCAATTTTCAAGTGGGAACAAGATACGAATAAGGAGACCTTTCATATTATTCCGTCAGAAAAATCCATAACTTACAAATCCGCCTACAACCTTGAAAGTGGAAGCAGCCATTTATTGTCATTATTTGGGTACAAAATTGATATTACCCAACAAGTCGATCAATACAAGCAAAAACTACAAAAGTTTTTTATTGAATCCAAATCACACAATGCGCTGATTGGTAAATTTTCAGAGTTGAAATTTGGTTTAGTGGCTGGACTTCTTAGTTTATTGGGCGTAGAACCAACAACAATTGATACATTAAAAAAAGAGGCGTTAAAACGTGACATTGAGGATAATATTGAAAATTTTTATAAAAATGATTACAACATCGAGTTGTTAACTATTTTCAAAAAAAATAGAAAAGACAGTGGCCGAGAAAAGGTATTAAAAAAGTTACGTTCACAGTTAATTAAACAAATGAAACTTTATGGACAGGATACCTTTTATATCAAAAGCAAAATCTATGAAATTAAAAAAGACCAAGTCAACAAAATTTTCACCGACTTACTCGAAGAAAAGCAAAATTTAATGTACATAAGGAATTTTCAATGACTGATATTTCAATTTCTGATATTGAACGAATCTCATACGACGAAATCGATAGAAAGTTAGAGCAGTTATCGTTTTATATTAATCGGGTTCAGCACCGTTTAAACGCAATTAAAAATGTGACCACGCCACTGAATCAACCTGCAATCCAACAGTTTAACGAAAAAGTTCGTAAAAAGGCCCGTCCCAACGAACAAATAAGGGTACGAAAATGAGTGCTGAACATATAACAAATCAGACCCATTTAAAGGAAACCAATGACCGGGCACTCAATCAGGAGCTCAATACGATTTCTCGTGAACTCAGAAATGAAACGCAAACCCTCAATAAAGTCCCCAAAATTGAATCCAATAATTTAATTGAAACCAACACAGTTCAACGGTTACTATCTCAGCAATCTGAAGTTGCAAAACAACAAATCACCAAAAAAAGCTTTGAAAAACTTCATGAATCAAATCATGCTTTTAATGAAGGTTTAGAAGATGCCTTGGAACAGGAGATCAATCGATTCTTCAATCCAAACCCAAAAGTTTCCCAAGATGAAGTTTTACTTTCAGATCGTTATAAACAAGACGATTCAGAGGCTTCAGATCAATTGCAACGCAATCAAACGGCCAATTATGCCGCCTCAAAATCAGCAAAAAAATCATCCAAAGAACGAATTGAAAAAAGCAATAATTTCTGGGTTGAGGATGAAAAAGACAGCGATGACATGAACGACAAAGTCCACATCAAAACCAAAGAAACGTCTAAAGATGAAAAGGTATCATCACGTCAATCACATCCCCAAATGGGAAACAAGGATTTAAAAGAGTTTGCAACAATGATGTCAAAATATGCGATGTCCCAAGACCCAAATACCAAGCATCTCATCGACAAAAAAAGAAATGAGTTATTAAAACGAGGGATTAGTAATGCACAGTTAAATTTTGCAACTGGTAAAGTTGGTTTATTAATCAAACAGCATTATTTATATGATATTAAGCAAAAACTAATCAATTATCACATGGTAAAAGGGTTTTCAAAGCAGGAGCGTGCCGAACGAAACTTTAGTTTCAATAATTCGTCCAATCAGTTAATGGCACTAAAAAATAATGGTCGGCTTGCAGGAGATTTATCGGAATCCATCGAGAAATTACGTTTTCAAGCCAAACAAGAGCTGGGGCATTTCTTATATCAAGAATCTGTAAATCAATTCACTAAGCAAGCACTGGGCCAAATTTCATTGCAAAAATTTACAGAAGAACTTGTTAAGCTACAAAAAGCGGCGCAATCTGCTGGGGTTGAAATATCAGAAAAAGAATTAACCGATAAGATTTGTGGAGCAATCGACAATTTAGGTTTAACTCAATTTCATGCGCCAACAGACAATAATGAAGAATCGCAACAACAGCCACCTGAGCCAATAATGACGCAGGAAGAAATGTTAGACGACAAACTTCGTTACTTATATATGATGAAAGCTCTGCATCCCAGTTTAAGGCAAAAAGTCGATGTTTTTTTTAAAATGAAAAAATGCAAAAATGGGATGATCAAGCTAGGCATTTACACGGAAGAAAAAGAAGATCAGCTAAAAAAACAGGGTGAATTTTTAGCATCAAAACAATTTATTGAAGAATTACACTTTGTGTTTCGTGAAGAAGCCACGCTGCCATTTTTATCAGGCCCAGAGTATGGTGTAATCCGAAAAAAGAAGGCTTTTTTCCTAGGGCAGCTAAGAAAGCTGAATCACGGTTTATCTAATGATGAAATTAATCGCATAAAAGAGTCCATGTATCGTGAAATGTATGGTTTAATTAAAGAAGAAGTCATGCAACTAGAGCAAATGGCAGAAATTCACAAACACATTTCAATCACACGACAATTAAAGAAATACAAAGAGGTAATTACTCGAATCAATGAAGAAGTGGTATTAAATGATCATCAAGATGTATTAAGTAAGTTAAGTGCCCCCTATGAACGGTCGACCATTAATGAAGGGGCGTAAAGAAAGGATAAATTATGTTTAACGCATTACCAATGTTACAAAATTCAATATCAGCAACATCCGAAGCCATGACGTTGTTATCAACCGATGCTCAGGCCTTCCAAACGGATGGTTACAAGCAGCAGCAGTATACATTTTCTTCAATTTTTAATAGTGAAGTGAATGCTATTGGCGGTCGCTATGGCCGTTATGGTGGTGCACATAATCAAACGATGTCACAAGGGGTAACATTAATCCCCATGGGGTATGACATGAGTCAAGGCGGGATTAAATCCGCTCAACCATTAAATGCCGCAATTAGTGGTAAAGGTTTTTTTGTCGTCCAATCGGAAAATTCATTGCAAAATCTACTGACACGAGCTAGCGATTTTATTTTTGCTGCGGATGGCACATTAATCGATATTTTTGGCCGTCGTGTCAAAGGGTATCGCGTTAATAATGGCGTTGCAGACAAAACTGAAATGGTGGATATCAAGCTAGATCCAAACTCGTATAATCTTAGTGATGTTGGGTTTGAGGACAATGGAATTTTAACCACCAACTATCAAGCACGACAAGCCGCCATTGATAATGGTCAGAGCGGAGATACCTTACCGCAAGGTGAACAAACATTCCAATTGGCTCTTGCCTCGGTCCCCAATCCATCACAAATGGAGATGGCGCAAGGCAATGCATTCATTACAACACTTAAGTCAGGCGAAATTAACTATTATGGTGTTGCAAATGAAGGTAACCTTGGCAGTGTTATTGGTGCGTCATCAGAATCATCAAATGTAAATCCCGCAGAAACAACGGTAACGGGTATTCAACTTCAACGTGGCTATAATGCAACCCAAGCTGCATTAACAATGACCAACCGATTCTTAACACAGATCATGGAAGTTGCAGGCAAAGCTTAATGGGTCATACAAAGCGTTATCATACATTTAATGACGCAGAAGATGCGATAAAAGACCAAGTATTACAATTATGTGAAACATACAGTCACGCCATAAAGCAATTGTTACCGGTACTCAAAAAAGGACAACAACAGGCCCCCCAAAGTGACCAGAAAACATTTGAAGATTTTTTTAATGAAGGAAATGACCACCTACACAATCTGGTGCAATTGGCCATTGAACTGAAGGATATATCCAATGAAAATCGGGGAACCATATTAGAAATAAGTTCCGAAGTATTAGCAAATACCGTCAAATTTTTAAGCGAAGCACCAAAAGAATTGGAAAAAACATCATTATTTAAACATCCGTCATAGCGCCCCATTTAGTAGCGGGTAATGTAAGATAAAATTGAATCGCTAGAATTATCAATAAAGTGATCATACAATGATTGTGAATTTTTCAAATCATTCTTAAGCCGATTTACCAAGGGTAGAGCCGTTGGATAAGCGTTAAAATAACGAGCTAAAAAATCAGCCCAGTGACTTACCCATTGCAAAAATGGAAAAAGTAATAATTGAGCATCCCAATACTCATAATCATCTGAAATATACAAAAACGGAGTCTGATACGACGATTGAATATTAAAAGTCGCATCATCATCATCAATACATACCGCCAATTGCCGTAGAAGACGATCGATATAAGCAACACGCCATTTCAATTTATAAAGTGAACAATCTTTAGGAAATAAAAACATAATGCCCATATGCGTCCGATGATTAAACTC
>JAYNJH010000009.1:0-5242 GCA_038109885.1 Candidatus Margulisiibacteriota bacterium
ATCGAGGTGTTGCCATTACAGGCATACTTCATATTGTTCAATCGCCAAATGGTTTATTTGGATACAACTTGTCAGGGCTTTCAGCTAAAGCGGTTGAAATTGAATACGAAGATCCATTATTTGAATTGCTAGAATTATAGCTATTTTAAATTTTCAAACTTAAACTCTCAAAGCGTTCAACTACGGATTGATAAAATATATCTGTTATTATCAACCCATACTGAGTTAAGAAATCTCGCCACTTTTCTGGTGATATAGGTTCACTTTGCTGTATCGATGGCGTTAATATGCACTGCCAAGAACCCATTCCCGCTATATTTTTTGGCATTTTAATTACTTTAATCTTGTGGGTTTCCAGTTTCTTTTGATTCTCAGGAGATAATTTTTCAGATACTAAAATGATCTGATCGCCTTTGCTATTTATTGTCAAAAGCGCACTCGAAATAAACGGGTCTTCAGCAACATCTAAATAAATCTTATGTTTAAAGACTTGCTCAATAAACTTTATACTATATCTGTCTAAACCATTACCAATTACACAAGCAATGCCTTTTGGTTTAAATTTTGATAAGATTTTACTCACTGTTAATTGCTGAGAGCTAAAATTGGTTTCTGTTACCTGAACCTCTCCTGGACAGATACTAAGCGAGTGGTCAAGGTTTAGGAGTGTTTTTTCATAACCAAATTTGGGTTTAAATTTTATAACATGAAATTTAGGTTGCCCAAGTTTTTCCATCCATTGGTTTAATTCAGGGACATAATTCAAGTCACTTTGATAGTCTTCGTAACCGATTGCAAGCTGATGTTGCTCTCCATCAATTTTAAAAAAATAATTTAATGGTTTTAAATTACTGCCTCCCTCAAAAATACCTTTCATGATTATTGGCATTGCTCCCATCAATAAAAAATAAGCAATATGATGAGCTTGCTCTGCTTGACGATCGATTGAAACATTAGCGTGATTTGACAAAAATACAAGATCAGAACTCGTATTTTCACCCTGAATTGCTTTTGTTATAAATGCTTTATTTGATAATAAGATTGAATTTAAATGCCCATTAAAAATACTTGTCAAACATGCCTGAAGAATCACTTTATTTGAAACAAGAACATTCATCTTATCTAATTGAAGCTGTACTTTATTTCGATTTTTTTCAGAGCATATAAAACGTCCGCCTGTATCTAATACATTCTGAGTTTCAAAAATTTGATAAGCTTTGCTTAAAATTTCATCTGAAATGCCTAACCCAGAATAAGAGCCCAAGGCACTTTTAACGGGCTGGTGATGGGCTGATGGACGACACCTAACTTGAACCCCTTCTGCACTAAGTTTATGAATGGCTAATGATTGAAGTTTTTGCCACTCTTTAATTGATTGGCTAAATAACTGATTATTTTTATTTTCAGCCATTACAAAAGGTATATCGATGCTTTTAATATTTAGCATTCTAACCGAACCTAATTTAAAGCTTTTGGAAAACCCATTAAATGTTATCCGATTGACCATTATATTTTTCACCATTTTCCCCTTTAATTTAAAAAAATTATATTTAAAGATACGGTTTTAAACAAATATAAAAACTTAATATTAAAATAATTTATTCTTTAGATTTGTTCGGTATAATAAATTAGTGATTCAATTATCAAATATTTTCAAATCATATGAAGGACGAGACAATGTTCTTAACAATTTATCAGCAACCTTCCCATCTGGATCACTTTCGTTACTTTATGGTCGAAGTGGATCGGGAAAAACAACTTTATTGAATTGCATATCTGGCGTTGAATCCTTTTCGCTTGGCCAAGTTTTAGTTAATCACACCGTTATTTCAGATTTAAATGATGATGCTAAAGCGAATTTCCGATTGGCCAATATAGGAATCATCTACCAATTCTTTAACCTTTTACCATCATTAAGTGTAGAAGAAAATATTTTATTGCCCGCCACTATTCTTAAAAAAAATCAACGATCTTATTTAAGGGAATTGGCCGAACGATTTGAAATTGATCATTTACTATCCAATTGGCCTGACACACTATCCGGAGGAGAATGCCAGCGAGTCGCCATTTGCAGAGCCCTGATTTGCCAACCAAAATTAATTTTGGCCGACGAACCTACAGGCAATTTGGATATTCGCAATCGTGATATTGTTATGAATTACTTAAAAGATCTAACTAAAACTCAGGATCTATCATTGATTATTGCTACCCATGATCAAGAGTTGCATGAATACGCCGATGCCATTTGGTCTCTTCGATCTGGGCAATTAACTCAACTCTAATGTGGGTTTTACTTAAAAGTGTTTTTAGAGATTACAGGCGTGTTTGGTTTAAGACTTTTTGTACGTTTATTGGGATTTTTATTAGCTTATCTCTTTTTATTGTTATCGAACTATTTAGCTCACTCTTCCAGGCCCCTAGCATTGAATCGAAAATAAATATTCCATACAGTCATAAATTAGTGCAAAACAATGGATTTATTACTGATGAGAATTTTCGAGATCTCATTAAACATCCCTTATTAAAGGACAGTATTCCTTATAGTGATGTTAATGACTTCTTCTTAAATCCAGAGGTAAATCAACATGTAATCGTACGCGGGACCGATCGTTTCCAGGTATTTAGTGAGATTTCAGCCAACTTAATCACAGAAACAGATTTAGGGGATATTGATTTTGACCCATTTGATTTGTCAGAAGCCTATTTGATTATTAAAGGAATTTCTACAGGTACTCGCTTAACATTGCAAAGTAGTCTTGCAAATAAACCGATTGGTGTTACGTGCATTAATGTCGATATTCCGGAACCCGTGCTTTTGATGGATATTGCTCAGTTTCAAACACTTTACCCCCCCCAACAATCCATTGGGGCACTCCTGTTAAAGCTATCCAATAGTCAGGAAGAAATACTAAAAAAGGACCTGAAACAAACCTTTCCAGATATCGAATTATTGTCTATTGAAAATGAACAACAGCAGCAATCCAGCTGGGTTTCCTCGCTTACCTACAACCTTGCATTTTTAGCGTTTATTTCACTTATTGTAGCCACATGCCTGATGATCCAATTCTTTCGTTTTTTAGGTAAAGAACGTGAAATTCAATTCAACCAGCTATACAAACTTGGAATTAGCAAGACCCGTATTCGGCAAGTGTTTTTTATTGAAATTGGAATCATTGCAATATTAACGACACTTTCCGCATTGGTATTTGCTAAGTTTTTAGCTCAAATTAGTCTAAATACATTTAATCAACTCATTACCATGTTCTATTTTCGATTAAATGCAACTCAGATCTTGTATACCCCAACCATTATTCTCAAAGCCAGCCTTGCTAGCACAATTGCATTTATCATAGCGTATGTTAGTTTTTTCTATGCAAAATCTTTTGGTAAACACCTAAAAACAGTGATCCAAATCAGCCTCGTAAGCTTGATTGCTATTGCTGTTGGTATTATCACTGTATTTTATACGGCTAAACGTGTTTTATTAGGTCTGGCTGCCGTTGCAATTATTGGGGGATTTTTTGGCATTTGCATTGGCTGTGTATCGTTTATGGGGCACGCCCTTCGTCGGATAGAATCCGATCGGCTGATCCCATTTAAAATGGCTCGAGATACTTTACTTAAAGATCCATTGAGTTATGGCGCTATTGTTTTTGTCATTTCATTAGCTGCAGGTTTGGTGATTAGCATGAGTATTTTTATTCATAGTTTTTCCTCAACCGTAAAGTCATGGCTAAATACGGTAACTTTCCATGACGTCTATATTCAGCATCAATCTAATACCATTCAATACCCGATTTCGCTTCCCATTGGGGCTCAGGAGTTAATGGACAATGCGTCCGATAAGTTTACTATTAGTACACTTTTCAGAATTCCATTTATTTATAACGGCTTGCCAGCGCAAGTGGTATTTCGTAAGAATATTCATGATCCAGATTATAGTCGTTTTGTTTTCAAGTCAAAATTGGGGGGGCCTTATTCTGAAAATGATGTTTTTATCACAGAACCATTTTCTTATAAACATGGGGTTAAAATTGGGGACACATTACAGCTAAATGGCATTTTATCGATGCCTATACGGGTTGCGGGCATTACTTATGACTTTGTTAGTGAATTTGGTCAGATTACGGCAAATCAAGATCTGTATTTGCAAGATCATAACCAAGTTTTGCTGCATGGCATTGCCATCAAATCATCCCAGTCTCGCTTACTAGATAAATTTATTGTTGAAATTTCAAACCTCCCAGGGGTGGTTGTGGCATCTCAAAAAACAATTATGGATACTACTATAAAAATTTTTAATGATACATTTTCATTTACTTGGTTTATGGTTATTTTGACGGCATTAATCGCCGTATTTTCTTTAGTAAACCTTCTAACTATTGTTTGCATGAATCGAAAACATGAGTTAATTCAATTGTGGCATATTGGGTTTAATACTAATCACTTAACTCGCGTAATATTGGCTCAAATTACGATTATTAGTATTATTGCTAGCGTCATTTCCATTTTAATTGGGTTTTCACTTTATGTATTAATTGTCTATGGTATTCAGCTACCCACATTCAATTGGTCAATTTTCTTAACGGTTCCTTGGAGAATTATTATTTCAGCGCCTATCATTGTCATTATTTTAAGTTTGCTTATTGGATTTATTTTCATGAAAACCATTGGGCATTTTCTTGGGAAAGGACGGATCAATGAATCCAGTCGTACTTTGCATTAAACTACTGATTTTGACAGTTACATTATTTGCAGCACCTCCAAATTGGGACTTTCCAAGTGATCATGGCATCCATCCTGATTTTGATACTGAATGGTACTACATAACAGGGCACTTAGTGGATTTGGAGGGGACCCTTCATGGATTTCAAGTTACTTTTTTTAGGCATAAGCTTTCGCCTGTGAAAAACTCTACTAGTTTATGGAATAGCCCCCACTTATACACTGCTCATTTTGCCTTCACGAATGGTGAATTAAAATCATTTTATCATGATGAAACTATGGGAAGATCACGTATTGGTGATGCGCATGGAGACCGTAATCGCATGTCTATTTATATTCGAGACTGGAAATTAAATATGCATGATAATACCATTCATATCTCAATCAAGTCTAAGCAACATGAATTTAATTTAAACTTAATGCCAAGTAAACCCATTGTGCTTCATGGAAATAATGGATATAGTCAAAAAAGTTATAATAAAGACCGATTTTCTTATTATTATTCATTCACTCGATT
>JAYNJH010000009.1:5252-11243 GCA_038109885.1 Candidatus Margulisiibacteriota bacterium
GCACATAGCGATTCCTGAAATGGATTTTCCCCGATTGGAAGGTAATGGCACTTATTCAAACGGACTTAAAAAATACACATTTAGATCGGCCAACGCATGGATGGATCGAGAAATATTTAATACGTTGCTTGATAAAGAGCAAATGGGGTGGGATTGGTTTGCAATTCAACTCGATAACGGAATGGATATTATGGCGTTTCAAGTTCGATCTGAAACACAACCTTATTTAAGCGCTACAATTGTCGCTCGAGATGGAAGCGCCACGGCATTAACCAACCATGATTTCCAGCTGATACCACTGGCTAATTGGACAAGTCCAATCAGTGGCATCTCCTACCCAATCCAATGGCGGCTACTCATTCCAAATCAAAATATTGACTTAAAAATTAATGCACGATTTAAACAGCAAGAACTTAAAAATAGTATTCCCGTTCCCTTCTTTTATTGGGAAGGACAGTCCTCGGTTAGTGGAACTCATACTGGAAACGCTTACATGGAATTGGTTGGCTATTAATTTTTTGGCCTTAAGGGGACTTTAAGATATGATTCCCCATTATCTTCTGGCCTGGGCAAATGTCCCGCATCAATGTTTACCTGTAAACTTTGGAGAAGTAGCCTTGGTGATTTCAATGTTGCATCTCTTGCATCCCTGAATTGAACAAAAGCCTCTTTCGATGTATTTTTGGATAATTGGGGATTTTTCTCTTTCTCTAAACCGATGGAAGATTCATATAAAACCTCCCGTCCCTCCGGTCGATAATCATGTCCAACATAGACCTTCGTTGTATCGGGTAAGGTGTAGAGGCGATTTGTCACTGATTCATATAGATCTTCAGAACTTCCTCCAGGAAAATCGCATCTGCCTGTGCCGTAATCATGCATAAATAATGCATCTCCCGTAAATACAGCCTCATTGTTTATATAATAAGAGGAGCATGCTGGCGTATGCCCAGGGGTAAACAGAACTTCAATTTTAAGTTGCCCTGCATGAATTACTGAATTATCTTCCAATAGTTCATCAAATTGAATCCCGTTTTCATTAAAATCCTTAAAGTTAAAAATGGTTTTAAATGTATTTTGGACCTTCCTAATATTGGCTCCAATGGCAACTTTAGGGTTCCCAATTAAAGGCTTTAAAAATTGTGAGCCAGATAAATGATCTGCATGGGCATGAGTCTCTAGAATGTAATGTACATTTAATTTATTCTCATTTACAAAATCAATTAATTGATTTACCGACTTCAAATCATACTTCGAAGATGCTGGATCATAATCAAGCACAGGATCAATCACTACGGCATCCTTAGAGTTGTTATCAAAAACCACATAAGATAAGGTTGATGTATCATCATCAAAATAAGCTTTCACATTCATTTTTTTCCTCCTTTATAAGTATCCCGTTAAAATAAAAATACCCATTATTAAAATAAAATATGCAAAAATTTTCCGGAGTTGATTTTTACTAATGTACCGATTAAGGTAAGCGCCAAAAATGGCACCGATCATCGTAATTAAGCTAAAACTTAAAAGAAACACAAAATCCATTTCGATATTCATTGCAATATCACTCAAAAATCCTATTAATGATTTAACCGAGATAATTAAAAGTGACGTTGCTATGGCTTCTCGAATTGATACTCCCAGTAAAGTTAATGCTGGCACAATCATAAATCCACCACCGGCACCAACAAAGCCTGTTACCCCACCAACAAGTATGCCTTCAATAATAATAATTAAAGCTGATTTCAGACTTCGATCTTTAACTCGATTTTTAGTGGTTTCTTTGGCTGTGAACATAAACACTGAAATTATTAAAATTAAAATTGAAAATACCAACATTACTAAATCATCTTTTAGAATTGTATAATTAAATACCTCAATACTGGCTGGCATCGGTTGTAAAATATATCGCCGTGACATTAATACCCCAAAGGTTGATGGAATGGCAAACAGTAGCGCTAATTTATAATTCAATTCATGTCGATACTGAATTGCACTAACCAAACTGGTTACCCCCACAACAAACAATGAATACGCGGTTGCTAATGTTGCCGGAATGGAAAATAAATACACTAAAATGGGTACTGTTAATATTGAACCGCCGCCACCAATAGCACCTAAAACCATACCCATAAATACCGCTGCAACAAACCCCATACTTACTTATTCCAAGGAAATAATGCTAAAACTTTTGTCATATAACAATTTCCAGAAGCGCCAGCATAGAATAGCCCTGCGCCGACAAATGCACTAAGATAGATTCCTTTTGGGTTTACCAAAAAATGAAGCGCTACACCACTTAAAATCATTAGCCCGGCAACAATCATGACCTGACGCATCATTGGGATACTTTTTTTAAGCTGACCTACCATCGGGAGTTGTTTTTTTGACCATGCCATTACCCCGCCTTCAACATTAATTACATTGGTAATACCAGCCTGATGTAAACTTTGACAGGCCATTTTACTTCGCCCACCTGAATTACAAATAATATAGGCCACATTATTCTTAAATAAATGGGGATGAAACTCAATGACATCCATTGGTATGTTCAAACTCCCTTTAACATGAGACGCTTTAAATTCATCGGTTCCTCGAACATCAAGCAAACAAACCTCTTCATTTGTCATTTTCTCATGTAAATCTTCAACAAAAATTGATTTAACCATTATATTTCCTCCTTCTATATATACTATACCCTATATGGTATATTATTAAACATTGACTTTCTTTTTTCAACTGAATAACATAAATTTATGTCATCTGCTGAAATTACACATCGTTTAAATCGTATTATTGGGCAATTAGAGGGGTTAAAAAAAACAATTCAATCTGAAGAACAGGAAGATTGCCTAAAAACCATCCAACAACTAAAAGCTAGTATTAACGGTTTAAAGAAATTTGGCGAACACTATATTAAAAACCATATGAAGGAATGTGTTCAAACCAATGCAAAAACAAAATCCGAAATGGAAGCGATGCTGTCTGAAATTATTTCTAGTGCATTTACTCTATAATTATTGTTTTTGAGGAATCCTGATATTCAACGAATTAAAATATAAATAACATGCAGATTCGTTACAATTCGGCAAATATACAGGCATGGTGTCTTCATTAATCATATTTAATACTCGTTTTTAATACTTTTGAAAAATCACGATTTTGGACAAGCTATGCTTGTCTTTTCGACATTGGTTCTGATTTGAATCAAACATTAACTCTTGCATCATTTTAAATTTATCTTTCATTTTATCTCCAATCTTTGATCTTCGGTAAATATTGACAAAACATTAGAAATTAAAACATTGATTATTCTTAATGGATTCAACTATTGCATCGATTATTAAAAATTTACAACTATAGCTCAGCCTAATATGGATTTCAATTTGGGAATTAGGGATAACTATCTAGCTCCAAGCAATTGATCTGCCTGAAAGCGTTCATTTACCCATTCGTAAGACTCATCTCTATAAGATAGCCAATCATTAAATTCTGACATGGCCACTCGAATCACCGAATGAACATGGGGAATCACAGACTCTCGTGTTTGAATGGTTTGATTAGCAATTGCTTCGAGTTTATTCACTGAAATAACATCAATATTTGGTAATTCCTCACATCTAGGATCCACACATCGAGGTAAACTGACGTCAACAATAATACGATTTCCATGTAGATACTGAAAATCATTATTCGTAAAAATATAGTTTTTTGAGTGAATACCAATATATACTGAGGAAAACTCCGCTAACTTTTGTTTAATTGATGCAAATGGAATCACTGAAATATTGGAGTGAATATTTGCAATTGCTTCTGCCTTACTCATCGTACGATTGGCAATCCATAATTGGTTGTGACCCATTGACGTTAATTTGGCTATCGCGCGCTGTATCATCACTCCCGCCCCAATTAGTAGTAATGGTTTATGAATAAAGTCAGGGTATTGTTCTTTTAATGCTTCAATGGCTATCGAACTGATTGAGTGAGCGCCACTAGAAATCTTAGTTACTGACCTGGCCTCTTTACCTGTCGCAATTAGTAATTGAAAAAACTTATTTAAATGTGCGGCTGTTGCACCAAACTCCATTGATATGGCATAACTTTCTTTCACTTGCGTTAAAATTTCGTTTTCTCCCAATACCATTGATTTCAAGCCACAGACCACCTGAAAAAGATGGCTAATTGCATTTACACCCTTATAAACATCGGCATGCTTTTTAAGAATGGATGTTGAAATTAACGCCTTCTCCTTAACTTTTTCAAATAAAACATCAATGGCTTTATCAATATCCGGAGCAGTAAACACCCATTCTGTTCGATTGCAGGTTGAAATAATAACCATTTCATTGAAAAAGAGTGTGCCAATGGTGTCTGATAAATAGGATGTGACTTGATCAATATTACAAGAACAGCGCTCTAATAAATCTATAGGGGTATTGGTATAATTCAAACTAATGACAGCCAATCTCATAAAATTATTCTAAGATAAAACTTAAATCCCTTCAATTATTAAGATTGTTGCAGCATGATTAAGTCAATTCAGAGTATTTAATAAATGACGATACACTAATGATATGAATATTATTTGGTTTAAACGAGATTTACGAATTGACGATCAACCGGCACTTACACGGGGATTCATTAATCCAGAAAAAACCATGGCTATATTTATATTCGAACCTGAATTATGGCAACAACCCGATATCAGCTTTCGGCACTTTGAGTTTTGTCGCCAATGCGTATCTTCACTTCAGTATGATCTTAGGCGTTTGGGCATAGAACTACATATTTTTATTGATGAAGCTATTCAGGTATTTCAATTTCTTCACAAAACTTTTGGACTTAATGAAATTCATTCTTGCCAGGAAACGTGGAACTATTGGACATACGACCGAGACACCCAGATTCATCAATGGACAAAAAAGAACCAGATTACGTGGCTTGAATACCCCCAGAATGGTGTCATTCGTCGGCTAAAAAGTCGCGATGGCTGGGCGAAACAATGGACTAAATTCATGCATACGCCGCTGAATCCCCCGCCTCAATCGTTTAATCATAAAGTGCCAATCCATCCATTGCCGAGCGCATCCGAATTTGGGTTAGCAATAGAAGATAATCATCATTTTCAACCGGGTGGTCAAAAATTTGCTCAGCAACTTTTAACATCTTTTTTAAATCATCGCGGTCAATTTTATACAAAAACTATGTCCTCACCAATTACTGCTTTTAACGATTGTTCAAGGCTATCCCCCCACATTGCATTTGGCTCAATTTCATTAAGACGAATTTATCAATCATTGGTTCATCAGCAACAAAAAATACTTAGCATGCTTGCTGGGGAGTCTAAAAAGCAGTGGTTAAGTGCTTTTCGGTCATTTGGTTCTCGATTACGCTGGCATTGCCATTTCATCCAAAAATTGGAAGATGACCCTAATATTGAGTTTCGATCACTTCACTCGATGTATCGCCCATTTGATCAAAAAGATTTCAATCAGACTCATTTTAACCGCTGGAAAAAGGGGCAGACTGGGTACCCACTTATCGATGCCTGCATGCGAGCACTGAAACAGTGTGGCTGGTTAAATTTTCGTATGCGTGCCATGGTTATGAGTTTTGCGGCACACCACTTGCAACTCCCTTGGCAATCGTGTGCATTATATTTAGCTACCCAATTTACTGACTATGAACCCGGAATTCACTACAGTCAGTGCCAAATGCAATCTGGTGTAACGGGGATTAATACTATACGGATATATAATCCAATTAAACAAAGTTACGATCAAGACCCCAATGGCACATTTATTCGAGAGTGGTGCCCAGAACTTGACCATATTCCTATAAATGGTATTCATGAACCATGGCATTATGGGATGAATAAACCCATTGTTGAAGAAACTATTGCTCGTCGTCACGCCAGTGATCAGTTGTATCAAATTCGAAAATCACCCACCTTTGATATAGAAGCCAATTTGATCCAAAAACAACATGGTT
>JAYNJH010000009.1:11253-15800 GCA_038109885.1 Candidatus Margulisiibacteriota bacterium
ATTTAAAATTATTTTAGAATATCTATGACACATCAATTTCAACTATTTCGATTACGCATTGACCATACGGTTGCTGGATACCTCAAACTTTTCTCAAATGGGATTGTTGAATATTCTAAAGACCAGTTTTGGTGGCACGGGAATCCAATAGAGTATAATCAAAAAGACCTTTTCTCAGGACAATTAGATCGTCATAATCGTCCCCTATTTGAAAATGATATTGTTGCGATGCGCACTACGATTAAATCTCAACCAAAATCCAATTGTCGTCTTTATTTTCATGAAGAACGAGGTTCATTTGTTTTGGAACAACTCGATAATCAGAATATCTTTGAACTATTTGCTGGCTCTGAATCTATTTTTCATAAAAATGAACTAACATTTATTGGTTTTTCATTTAATGATGATTAACGCTTATTTGTATGGTATTGATGGTTGTCGAACTGGTTGGGTTGTTACTTCACTAATTAACAAAGCTATCACTATTTCACATTGTGAAAGCTTAAATAATTATTCCTTTCTTGAGCCAGCCATTATTGTTATTGATATGCCCCTCCATTGCCCTACTCAGCTGGCTCATTACCCAAGAATTTGTGATAAAAACGCAAAAGCTAAGTTAGGCCGTGGGCATTCGCGAGTATTTTATGCCCCGTTGAAGGTATGGTTGAATAAAGAATATCAGGAAATAAATGTGATTTGTGAACAAAATCAAAAACCAAAATTATCAAAACAAAGCTTCTTTCTGTTTAAAAAAATTAAGGAATTAAATCTTTTTTTTGATCAAAATAAATCCCTTAATATTCATGAAAGTCACCCTGAGCTGGTCTTTCAGTACCTTAATGGTGGCCAGCTGGCACCATCAAAAAAAACGCCTGCTGGTTTACAATTACGAAGACAATTAATTAAGGATCATCTCCCTCCCCTACCAGATCCTGCCCCCACTATATCATCTTTGAGCCTGGCCGATGATATTTATGATGCTTGTGCAATGTTATGGGTCGCCATAAATATCAACTCAAACCCCTTCTAAATAAATTTTTTGATTAACTTTTTTCCCGTTTAATCGATCATTTATATGGGGGGACAGAGGAGTCTCAATGAAACCCAATATTTCATCTCTGTTTATTTATCTTGCTCAACCTCAACCTTCTACATTCCCAATTTCATCAAGATCAGATGCAAATCGACGATGCCAACCCATCTCAAAGAGCAATTCGGCTTACCTCTCCAAAAAAAAGAACCAATTGAACCATCATGAATTGTCACCAAACACAATTAGTGAATTTGAAAAAGGCCACCTTGTAGATTCGGTGACTTAATCTAAAAATTCATTCATCCAATAATCAATATGCTGTTGATTTATTTGTGGGGATTCTTTAACTTTTTCAAGCTCATTTTTTTTTAATAAATATAGAATAAATGCTTTCGATGACCACACCTTCACTTGTTGCTTTTTAACAAAAAAACAAATATCTTGGTCTGATGATACAACAACTACATTTGATCGATCACTCATCTTTTCTATTTTTTGCTTAATATAATCATCTGCTGTAAGGCTAACTGGCGTATGAATTATTTTTATGCCTTGACGATGCTGTGTTGTAGTGAAATCAAGCCATTTATTTTTCCCGTCAAAAACTAATACCATTTGATCTTTTTTATTTTTGTTTCGCTCTATCCAATCAATAAATAACGAGGCTTTGTTTGGGTGACTTAGCTCAATATGATCCAACTGACCAATAACATTATAGGCATCTATAATAAACTTCATAATAGGATTTGAATAATTGGAATACTTATTGTTCTTAAAATAATTTCAAAAAAATTAAAAAAGGCCAATAGAATGATAATCCAAAGCCCATAAGGTTCAATTTGATCGAGAAAGCGTCGCCCCTGATAGGGTAAAAATCGATACAATACTCGAGACCCATCCATTGGTGGGATTGGAATCAAATTAAATACCGCCAATACTATATTTATGACAATCCCATAGGATAATAAGGCCATAATAATGGGTGCAAGTCCGTTAAATGTATTGGATACAACGCTAAAAATAACAGCCAAAGAGATATTGGATAATGGACCTGCCAATGCCACTTTAACCATATCATTTTGAGGATCATTCAGATTCTGAATATTTACAGGCACTGGCTTGGCCCAACCAAATAAAAATGGGCTTCCGCTCATAACTAACATAAGTGGTAAGAAAATACTGCCAAGTGGATCGATATGAGCCATTGGATTTAACGTTAGTCGTCCTTGATTTTTTGCGGTAGAATCACCACACCGATACGCAACGACGCCATGGGCCAACTCATGAGTCACTATTGCAAAAATTAAAATAGCTAACTTCGCCAACATCATACGCTCTAGGACCACAAAAAAATAAATCATAATCCCAATGATTACCCATTCTATTATGGCAAATCGACCCAACTTTTTATTGAAATGGCTTATCATAGTTTTTATGATAACGGATGACACTTGTTAAATGTACGTTTTAATTTGGATTTTTCTAAATGTGTGTAAATTTGAGTGGTTGTGATTGATGAGTGCCCTAAAAGCAACTGGACCTCCCGTAAATCCAGACCATTTTCTAATAGGTGCGTGGCAAACATATGGCGAAACGTATGTGGTGTTAACCGATCATGAATACCACAGGCATGCTTTAACTCTGCAACAAGATTGGACACGGTTTGACGTGATATTGGTTGGCTTTTTTGCCCCGGAAATAACCAAGTAGAGTCCCCTGTTTTGATGGATTCAAGATAGTTATTCATTTTTTTTTGTACAGATCTTGATATAGGTACCATTCGCTGTTTACCGCCCTTTCCATTTATAATTATATGATCTGAAAAAATATTATCACGCTTTATTCCAATGACTTCTGAAACTCGTCCTCCCAAATAAAACAATAACGCTATAATTAATTGATTGCGAAGGGAATGAGGACTTTCTTTAAAATCATAATCCAATGCTGTTTCCAACACTGATTTTGAGACCAGTTTGGGTAAATTTAATGTATGATTGGATTCAAATATAGACGAGATATCAGGAACATCCCATTGTTTCTTAATTTTTAAAAATAACATGTATAGCCTTAACGCAGAGACCTTTCGTCGAATCGATGCTTTTGTAAACTCATTTTCATTTAACCAGCGCAGAAACTGGACACAATTTTCTTCACTTGGACGCGGTTCTTTTATAAATGATTCAAAATGTTTAATATCACTTAAATAAGCTTTAATTGATAACGGAGATAAATGGCATTCAATAATTAAAAATGATTCAAAATCCATTGAAATACTCTTTTAAATATTGAACTGCAACAATTGTTTTTGCATCGATAATTTGATGATTTTTAATCATTACTTCCAATTGATCTAATGAATATTGCTTTAGCTCCATTACCTCATCATGATCAAAATTGGTCTTCCCAACCGTTAGCTGTGTGGCTAAAAAAATGCTCATATACTCATTACAAAAGCCCGGCGCCATATACATTTCAGCAACTTTAATCATATTAGCGGCACTAAATCCCGTCTCTTCTTTTAGTTCACGATGTGCGGCCAACTCTGGGTTTTCGTCATATTCAATGCAGCCGGCTGGGGCTTCGATTAAAACTTGATCAATGGCTTTTCTAAATTGGTGAACTAAGAAAATTTCACTTTTCGAATGAAATGGCAAAATCGTTACGGCGGGCGCGTGATCAATAATCTCTCTTTTTGTTATTCCATTAGGGCCTACGACTGTATCTACTCGAAGATCCAATATTCGGCCTTTGTAAATTACTTCAGAGGATAGGGTTTTTTCAATCATGTTAAGTTAATTATAGCGGATTGAATTTGAATTAGATATTTTCATCCCTACCTTTCTCCCGTATAATTTGAATTATGAATGTTACAGCAGAAAAATTTGAACTGGTAAAAAATAAAATTATTAGTAAAGACTTTACGCTTGGGGTTGTCGGACTTGGTTATGTTGGACTCCCACTGATGTGCGAATTTGTTGAAAACGATATTCACGCCATTGGATTTGATATATCTTCAGAAAAAATAGAAAAACTAAAGCAAGGGGAATCCTACATTAAGGATATTTCTAGCGAATTAATTCAATCGTGTTTAAAAACAGATCGGTTTACCGTTACATCTGATTTTTCAAAATTAATTGATGTTGATGTAATTAGTATCTGTGTTCCCACCCCACTTCGTAAAACAAAAGACCCTGACATGAGCTTTGTTGTATCTGCTGTTAAATCAATTTCTTCTTTCTTAAGAGACGGACAGCTCATTATTCTAGAAAGCACAACTTATCCAGGAACAACTGAAGAGCTACTTCAGCCCATTTTTGAAGAAAAAGGATACACCATTGGACAGGACCTATTCCTTGCCTTTTCCCCTGAACGCGTTGATCCAGGCAATGAAACTTATACTACAAAAAACACACCTAAAATTGTTGGTGGCGTTACACAAAGGTGTACGGAACTTGCTTGCTTGGCTTATAACCATGCTATTGATAAGACCATTCCGGTCTCATCTCCAAAAGCA
>JAYNJH010000009.1:15810-23602 GCA_038109885.1 Candidatus Margulisiibacteriota bacterium
TTCAGTGATTTTTGCCATGGCAATTGAATTGGGGATTTTTTCCATCTAGCTTAATATTGATGTTTGGGAAGTTATTGAAGCGGCTGCAACCAAACCGTTTGGATTTATGCCATTTTATCCTGGCCCGGGTTTGGGTGGCCATTGCATTCCAATTGATCCCAGTTATCTGTCCTGGAAAATGAAATCTCTAAACTACGATGCACGATTTATTGCATTGGCAGAACAGATTAATACAACTATGCCAAGTTATGTTGTAAAAAAAGTGGGTGTTGCACTTAATTCAGTAAAAAAGCCAATTAATGGATCACGAATTCTTATTTTAGGGGTGGCTTATAAACCGAATATTAATGATGTTAGGGAATCCCCAGCCTTAGATATTATTAAACAATTGTCAAAACTCGGAGCTACGATTTCTTACAATGATGAATATATTCACTCTTTTTCGATCTCTGCTGAAAAATCTTACAATTCAATTCCCATTGATGACCTTACCATTAAAACTATGGATTGTGTTGTGATCATTACTAACCATGGCTACTTTGATTATCACCATATTGTGAATAATGCACGGCTAATTGTTGATACTCGAAATGCACTTAAAGGCATTAAAAGTAATAAAATATTTAAAATATAGTTTTAAATATTAATTTAATATCACTTAATAAAGTAATATTTTTAATGTAGTCATTGTAAAGTTTCATTTTTTGAGGCATTATTTTCTCGATATATGCGCGCTCTTTTTCATCGTATTGCGCTAGTATTTCTTCTTCTTTTTTAAACTCAATCGAAGCATTGTCTGTGATGCCAGGTTTAACGCTTAAAATTATTTCATACTCTGATTTGTAGTATTTAATATAACGACTCACTTCCGGTCTTGGTCCGACCAAGCTCATTGTCCCGTTTAAGACATTTAGTAATTGTGGTAATTCATCAAGTTTATACCGCCGTAAAATTTGACCAATCCTTGTCACCCGTTGATCGCCACTTGAAGTTACTAATGAATGTTTTGTGTTATCATTCACGACCATTGAACGAAATTTAACCATGTTAAATGGTTGAAAATCTCGCCCAACTCTTTCTTGAATAAAAAAGACGGGTCCTTTTGATGTTGTCTTAATGATTATTGCAATGATTAAAAATAATGGCAATAAACATATCACCCCCAAGAAAGACGCAAAAATATCTAAACCTCGCTTTCCAATCCGCCTATAAAACGTCGACATTATTTAAAATGGTTTCAATAATAAAATCCACATCTGAATCTGACAAATCGGGGAAAATAGGAATTGAAATTGATTGATTAAATACCTTATTTGCGGTTTTGAATTGGGTGCAATCGTAACGAAACTGTTTTTGATAATATGGATGGCAATGAACCGGAATAAAATGAAGTGAGGAGCCAATACCTGCATCTTTTAAGCGCTGCATCATCTCATCCCGCTTTTCAACTTTAATCACAAATAGATGCCAAGAAGACGATGTGTTTTTCGGGGGAGTTAAAATTGAAATTTTGGGATGATTGGCAAATGCGCTGGTATACTTCTTTGCAATTTTAGTTCGTTTTTTATTCAGGTCATTTAATTTTTTAAGTTGAACTAAGCCAAATGATGCTGCGATATCTGTCATATTGTATTTATAGCCATTATCGACAACTTCATAAAACCAACTGCCCCTCTTTGAATAACGATTCCAGGCATCCTTACTAATTCCATGCAAACGATTCCGTTTCATTGAAAGGGCATATTCTTCATTATTGGTTGTGGCCATCCCACCCTCACCAGTGGCTAAGGTTTTGGTAGCATAAAATGAGAAACAGGTAATATCAGATAACCCACCAACTTTTTTCCCATTATATTCCGAAGGGAGGGCATGCGCTGCATCTTCTATTACTTTAAGATCAAACTTTTTTGCAATTTCATGAATAGTGTCCATATCACAAGGAATCCCTGAAAAATGAACTGGAATAATTGCTTTCGTTTTATTTGTGATTAAAGATTCGATTTTTGAAACATCAATATTATGGTCTTCTTCTCTAATATCACATAAAACCGGAATGGCATTAAAATAGGTCACTACTTCAGCGGTTGAAACAAATGTCGTTGTTGGCAATATAACTTCATCACCTTCATTTAGACCAATAGCCTTAAGCGCTAAATGAAGACATGCCGTTGCCGAGTTCATTGAAATGGCATATTCAACACCAAAATAATCAGCAAATTGCTTTTCAAATTCAATTGTTTTAGGGCCCATGGTAAGCCACCCTGATTTGATAGTATCTACCACTTCGTTTATTTCTTCTTCACCAATAGCGGCCTTGTGAAACGGTATATTTTTTATTTGAACTGACATATGCTCTAAATTTTATCAAAAAAACTCATTACGTACATCCTTAATCGCCCGAATACTTTTTTAGCCCACAAAATAACCTGTCTTTAACCACTTAATAAACTTTGTTAAAATAATGCTGTGGATTTTTCAAAAAAACGTATTCTTGTGACCGGTGGGGCAGGTTATATTGGTTCACATGTTTCTTTAGCACTTGAGTCAACGGGAGCTAACGTCGCAATTATTGATAATTTGTCTACAGGATTCCAATCAAATATTCAATTTGGGCAGCTTCATGAACTTGATTTAAATCAATGGGACAAAATTGCCGCGTTTATTAAAGATTATCAGCCAGATGCTGTAATCCATTTTGCCGGGAGTATTGTGGTCCCTGAAAGTGTAAAAAATCCATTAAAATACTACCAAAACAATACGGCCAACACACTTAACTTGATTCGATCTTGTGTAAATTCTGAAGTCTCACATTTTTTATTTTCATCAACGGCAGCGGTTTATGGGGTGCCTGAAAATGGGATCTGCACTGAGTCAGATGCACTGTTACCAATTAACCCTTATGGACAATCTAAATTAATGTCAGAGTTAATGCTTCGGGATATTTCAATGTCATCCAATTTAAATTATGTTGCCTTAAGATACTTTAATGTCGCCGGGGCGCATCACTCAAAGAAACTTGGGCAACGTATGCCTGAAGCCACACATCTAATTAAAATCATTGCTCAGGTTCTCACTAAGAAACGTGAAAAACTGTCTGTATTTGGTCGTGATTACCAGACTCAAGATGGAACATGTATTCGTGATTATATCCATGTCTGCGACCTTGCTAATGCCCATGTACTGGCACTTAACTACTTGTTTAATGGTGGTAAATCCGATATTTTCAATTGTGGTTACTCTGATGGGTTTTCTGTTTTAGATGTGATTAACGCGGCAAAGAAACAATTTGGTGAATTTGATTTTGAGTTTTCTGCCCGTAGGGAAGGTGACCCACCACAACTAATTGCAAATTCAGATAAGATTAAAAAAGAACTCCGTTGGGTTCCTGAGTTTGACAACCTGGACTTAATTATTAAGTCGGCCATTGAATTTGAGCAACTAATTTAAGTATTCACTGATAATGTACTTTGAAAATGCAAAACAACACGTAAAGGCTGGTGAAATTGCATTTAATATGTGAATTTGATTTCCATGTTTAATAATCTTAAAATCCATTTCTAATTCTTTGGTTTTCCAATTCACTAACTGAGGTCGAATCCCAATCTTTTGAGATGGGTACAAATCGGAAGCCGTTAAACCTTTTAACAATTTTTTTGCTTCATTATAAAAGAACTGAGGCACGTACCTTTTGGGTTCACTTAAAGCGACACGTCGAAATTTTTTATTTAATAAAAATAAAATTGCATCTTTGGCTAAAATATTGGCACCTTCCCATCCGATATTTTCAAACAAACCATAATTTTCAGGTCCGAATGCAGGAATTGCAGTTGGGCCAACATAGACATCTTTATTCATTGATTTGGTAAAATGGACGCCTAAAAATGGGTTTTCCAGATCTGGTACTGGGTAAATATGGTGATGAATTTGATTCGCTAATCCAGGGTTTAATTTTTTATATATACCTTTAAATGGAATCAATACAAGTTCTTTGGCTAAATTAAATTTATGAGCAATTTTATCGGCATACCCTCCGGCACAATTAATTAAAACATCATAGTTTAATTCCATCGTTGTTGTTTTTATTTTGGTCTCAGAAACAACTTCCACAAATGCTTCCTGAAAAAACAAACTGCCAAAATCATGCGACTCAATTTCATCGGTTAGACTCTGTAGTAATTGTGTCGGATTAAATACACTGGTTTCAGGCACCCACAATGCACTATCGATGGTTTTAGCCAGGGGGCTTATTCTTCCTAGCTCAGTCACCGTTAATTTATTTATTAAAAGGTTATTTTCTACACCACGCTCATAAAGTAAGTTTAACGAATCAATTTCTTTTTCGTTTTTGGTTACTAAAACTTTCCCACAATTATCAATTTGAATCTTTTTTTTCTTACAATATTCTTGAAATAATGGTCGTCCAGTTTGACAAAATTTAGCCTTCAATGTGTCTTTTGGGTAATATATTCCAGAATGGAGAACCCCGCTATTTCTACCGGATGCATGAACACCAACTTTGGTTTCTTTCTCAATGACACTCACTTTATGACCGTGATCTAAAAGGGCTTTTGCAATACTTAACCCAACAATACCTGCACCAATAATTAATATATTCATTACTTGTTATTTTTACCAACTTTATCTAAAAAAATAAATCCATCCAACTTTATTTGCGAAAACTTTTTCAAATGAGCGCTGTCTGATAGAATAAATCCATGGTTTTTTCAAAACGTACTTTCCTTATTATCCTTGTTGATTTAGTTGGAATTTCACTATCTAATCTTTTTTTATTTCTTGTTTTAGATGCAAATGTGAATTTAATTTTCATTCTAGTATCATTTGCTCTTTTATTCGCAGCAAGTACAGTGACTGGGGCTTACAATCAGCTATGGCGTTACACTAGTTTTAGGGAAGTTCAAAATTTATTTCTTTCAAATTTGTTTTCATTTTCTTTTTTAACAATATTAAACTCATTAAATCTCATTAATATTTCACCAATTTTACTTTTTAACTTTTTTTCATTCTATTTCTTATACAGTATTCTGATTCGTGGGGCTCGGCGCTTCTATTCTCTGCGATTTAAAAAACATGATTCATTAAACTCAGACTCCCATTTAAACATTCTTATTATTGGGGCAGGTAATGCAGCTAGCACCATTGTAAAAGATGTTTTACAAGACCAACCTGGTGCTCATATCTGTGGCATAATTGCAAGTGATCCCAAAAAAATTGGGGCCCAAATTCATGGTGTAAAAGTCATCGGTGCGTTGGACTCTTTATCCTCAGCACTTACTCAATTTAATGTTCAACAAGCCATAATTGCGATGCCCTCTGCCAGTCGTGACATTATTAAGTCAATTACTCAACAATTAATTCGTAAAAATATCTCATTTAAAGTTGTCCCGCATATTAGAGACATGATTGATTCTTCAATGCCTATTCATCTAAATAATTTATCCCTAGATAACTTAATTGATGACAAAGAGTTTACCGCCATTAAATCAAACTATAAATCCCCAGAAAAGAAACGTGTTCTTATTACAGGTGGATCAGGTTATATTGGAACTCATTTAACGGAAATGCTTTTAAAAAGTGATTATAATGTTGTTTTACTAGATAATCACTTGTACGGAAACCATGGCATTGAACATTTATCAGGGCACCCTTCATTGGAAATCGTTCAGGGTGATATTGCCAATATAAAAGATGTCGTAAAATCACTAAAAAATGTTGATACAATCATTGCTCTTGCCGCAATTGTTGGGGACCCAGCTTGTGGCGTTAACCCTCAAGAAACATTAAATTTAAATTATGAATCATCCAAAATTCTTGTTGAAACTGCAAATTTTTATGGGGTTCGCCGCTTGGTTTTTGCTTCAAGTTGTAGTGTTTATGGGGTTGGTGGAAATGACCTTTTAAGTGAAAACTCACCGTTAAATCCTGTATCTTTGTATGCGAAAACAAGAATCATGTCTGAAAATATTTTATTTGAACGTTCAGACTCGGTGTCTCCTGTTATTTTACGTTTATCAACTGTATTTGGTTATTCTCCTCGAATGCGATTTGATTTGGTGGTTAATTTACTTACGGTTAAAGCCATCGTTGATAAACAATTTCAAATCTTTGGAGGAAATCAGTGGCGCCCCTTCATTCACTGTAAAGATGTTGCAAAAGCTTTTTATTTGGCTGCAACAAAAGAAGATCACTTGGTTGACCGCCAAATTTTCAATGTTGGTTCAGATCAATTAAATTATCAATTAAAAGATATTGGCACATTGATTAAGTCCCATGTTCCAGACACCACTTATGAAATTTTAAACGAGAATGTTGATGAAAGAAATTATCGTGTTTCATTTGAAAAAATCAAATCTCAACTTGGATTTGCACCTGATTATGATTTAGATCGAGGGATTGTTGAAATGATTGAAAAAATCAATGCATCGAAAAATCTCCAAAATTACAGTAATAAAATTTATTCAAACTTAGAAACCATTAAATCATTTGACCAAAGGGAAATTTCATGAAGGTATCGGTGGTTGGTGGTGGGTATGTTGGGCTGGTATCCTCTGTTTGCTTTGCTGATGTTGGCCATTTTGTAAATTGTATAGAAAGTGACCCAAAAAAGTTTAATGACCTTTGTCAACGAAATGTTCCTTTCTATGAACCTGAACTTGCTCAGAAATTAAGCTCTGTTATGGATTATGGTCGGTTACGAATCTCACCTAAGATTTCAGAGGATATTTTTGATGCTAAAATTATTTTATTGGCAGTTGGCACCCCAATGTCCGCTTCTGGCGAGGCTAACTTAGCTTACTTATTTGAAGCTGTTAATGAAATTATTCAAATTGCTCATCAAACTGATTTTGAATCGGTTGTACTAACTACTAAAAGCACGGTTCCCATAGGGACAGGTCAAAAAATAAAATCTTTAATTAAAACAGCTGGGCTTTCTGAAAAAATTAATGTTGCATCGAACCCTGAATTTCTTCGTGAAGGATCTGCTGTGTATGACTTTTTTCATCCCGATAGAATTATTATTGGTTGTGAATCTGAATCAATTTTTAATGTATTTAAACAGCTTTATAAAGGGTTACATAAAGATACAAGGCCGATAGTTCATGTGTCATTAGAAACTGCTGAATTGGCTAAATATGCATCCAATACATTTTTGGCGACCAAGATATCATTCGTGAATGAATTGGCTATTTTATGTGATCATGTGGGAGCGGACATTAAACAAACAGCCAAACTTATGGGTATGGATGGGCGAATTGGTAAATACTTTTTAAATCCGAGCCCGGGTTATGGGGGGTCCTGTTTTCCAAAAGATACCCATGCATTGAAATATATTGGTGACGAACATAATGTAGAACTCAATGTTGTTCAATCGGCTATTCATGCAAATGATTTTCAAATTAACTATTGTTTTTCAAAAATAATCGATCTTTTTAATGGTTCAGTGTCCAACAAAACTTTGGCTATTCTTGGAACGTCTTTTAAGCCAAACACTGATGATATCAGAGAATCGGCCTCGCTCAAACTGATTGATTTATTGCTAGAACAAAATGCATCAATACATTTCACCGATCCCAAAGCTATTGCAAATACCCAAGCCATTTATGGTAATAAAATCACACCTTTTAAAACAGCTTATGACGCCTGTGAAAACTGTGATGGCGTAATTTTAATGACAGAGTGGAATGCCTATCGTAATTTAGATCTATTTAAATTAAACCAAATTATGAACTCAGCAAATTTTATTGATTTTCGACTTATTTATTCACACTTAGAG
>JAYNJH010000009.1:23612-28167 GCA_038109885.1 Candidatus Margulisiibacteriota bacterium
GTTTAATTCTTATATTCTTGGTAAAGGAATTCAAAAAGTTAAAGGTTAACCCCAACTTAAACCGCATTTATTTTGCTATAATCTTTTTTTGAATTAAAATTTATATAGATTAAATCCCCCCCACTAATTTCTGTAAATTTCTTTTTAAAACTGATTGATTTTATCAATTACATAATTTAACTGATCTTTATTAAGTTCAGAATACACTGGTAGAGATAATACTTCTTTTGCAACTTGCTCTGACACTGGTAAATCCCCTGCTTTATAGTTTAGATATTCAAAACACTTTTGTAGATGAAGCGGTAATGGGTAATATATGGCATTCCCAATGTTGTAATGATTAAGGTGCGCCATTAACTTCTCACGTTCATTAACACGAATTGTATATTGATTATAAATCATCCAGTTCCCCTCTTTTTCTATTGGCAGGGTTACATTTTTAAGGTTATTGTTATAAATTTCAGCATTTTTCCGACGCCCCTCATGCTGCCTATTTAAATGGGGTAGCTTTACACATAAAACAGCGGCTTGTAATGGATCTAAACGAAAATTACCGCCTACAAAATCATGGAAATAGCGTTCTTTTGCACCATGCGTTCGAAATAGTCGAATCTTTTCTGCCATTTCATCATCGTTGGTTGTTACAATTCCACCATCACCACAACACCCCAAGTTCTTGCTTGGAAAAAAAGAAAAGCAACCGACATCCCCCAAACTTCCTGCAGAATATGTTTTTCCTGCAATTGTTTGTTTCGCACCAATGGCCTGAGCTGCATCTTCAATTACAAATAAATTATGGGCTTTGGCAATCTGATTGATGGCGCTCATATCAGCCATTTGACCAAACAAATGAACCGGCATTATGGCTTTAGTTTTGTTGGTAATTTTAGCCTCAATTTTGGAGACATCCAAATTAAATGATTCAGGTTCAATGTCGATGAATACAGGGGTCGCTCCGACTCTATGAATTGAACCCGCTGTTGAAAAAAAGGTAAATGGAGATGTAATTACTTCATCACCATGACCAATTCCCATTGCCATTAGGGAAACGATTAAGGCATCGGTCCCTGAAGATACTCCTATGGCATGATTAACATTACAATAATCCTTGATCATTGACTCCAGCTCATCTACCTTAGGCCCTTGAATAAACTGTTTAGAATCGAAAACTGACGTCATTGCTTTAATGACTTCGTTTTTTATAGGTTCATACTGTGCTTGCAAATCAAGTAAGGGTACTTTATTTATCGTTTGAGTAGACATTCAACACTCCTTTTTTGGATCATTTTACATCATGGTACTCATTATTCCAACAGACGCCTATTGAACAATGGTAATATCCGGCACATTAACCTTTTCAAATGTTTATGTTAAGTTAACGAAATGTCCTTGTAGCTCAGCTGGATAGAGCAACGGTTTCCTAAACCGTAGGCCGTGCGTTCGAATCGCGCCAAGGACACCACTGGCTACATTAATTTTCGATTTCAGCAAAATATTACCAACGTAAATTAGTTTTGTTTCACTCATTTAAATACTATAATAGGGGCATGCCTCAATTACCCATTATTCATATTGTTTTATCTGGCGGTTTTGGTTCTCGGCTTTGGCCGTTATCTCGCAAAAACTTTCCTAAACCGTTACTTCCTATTGTTAACGGAAAGTCGCTTCTTGAATTAACGGTTGAACGGCATATCCCGATAATCAATCAGAGTATTTTTGTTACTAATGAAGATCAATTTTTCAATTTAAAAGAATGTATTTCAAGCAAATCTCTAGACAATACTCAATTCATTGTTGAAAGTTGTTCAAAAAATACAGCGCCGGCCATTAGTTTAGCCGTACATTCAATTGAACTTGATGACGCGATATTCGTTGTTACCCCTTCAGATCATCTAATTTCTCCAATAGAAAACTACCAACAATTTCTTCAACAAGCCATTGAGGTTGCTACAAATGAGTCCATGATTGTTTTATTTGGAATTACTCCCACTTCACCATCGATTAACTATGGCTATATTGAAATAGAAACCAATATCAATGGGGTCGCCGCAATTCAGTCGTTTCATGAAAAACCGATTCAAGCAAAAGCGAATGAATACATAAAAAATGATCACTTTTTTTGGAACAGTGGGATTTTTTGTTTTAGAAAATCTTCCTTTATAAATGAAATGTCATCCCATTGCCCAGAGCTTATTCAGTCCACAAAAAATGCCCTTAAGAAAAAAGAATGGATTGGATCAAATGCTATAAAAATTCCTTATGAAACCATGTCTGAAATGCAAAAAATCAGTATTGACTACGCACTGATTGAAAAAACAAATCAACTCAAATGTATTCCAACCAATTTTTCATGGTTTGACCTTGGAAATTTTAATGAATTAAAGCATGTATTTAAAGAGCAGGATGAAAATTTCACCCAGTCTGAATTCAAGATTGTCACAGAAAATTCTAAAAACAATGTGATTGTTAGTAAGACACGTCCCATTGTTTTAAATAATGTATCTGACATTTCGATTATTGATACTGAAGACGTATTATACGTTTCAAAGACCGATGAAAATAATTCTCAGTCCAATGGGTTTAATCTTATTGAAGACCATCTTCCCCAACTTCAAAATCAATCCGCCTGGGAAATTCGACCATGGGGTCGTTTTGATGTGTTGCGTGAAGAGGATGGATTCAAAGTAAAAAAAATTATGGTGAAACCAAATGGAAGCCTGTCTCTTCAGTACCATCATCATCGTTGCGAACACTGGTTGGTCATTTCAGGTCAAGCGACGGTTCAATTAAATGATGAAACGCTGAGTTTAAATCCTGGGGACTCCATTGATATTCCAACGAAGGCTCATCATCGCCTTCAAAATTTTGGAACAGACGAACTTGTTATTATTGAAACTCAATTTGGCGATTATCTTGGCGAAGATGATATTGTTCGTATAAATGATGTTTATAATCGCAATTAATTTAGTCTATAAAATAAATTGAGTTGTTTTGTTTAAAAAATTAATCAACTTTTTTTTATCTGTAAAATCGGTAGGTAAATTCACCAATTCTTGTGCCGCTTTAACCGCATTTGGACAACTGTCTTCATTAAAATGCCATTGCTCGTAATGGTTACAGATTGGATGGATAGGGGAAATAAACCAATCCCCCAAAGGGATTTTATGTTTTTCTGCCAATTTAAAAAACTGGTCACGATTTTTAACTCGGATGGGGTACTTTAAAAAAGAATGATTATTAATATGAGTTTCAGAAACATATGACTTTTCATTTTTAATTAACCATTCAGTAATGTTGAAAGCCACTTCTTTCCTAATTAATAACTTTTTATCAAAATTAATTAACTGCTGCGAAGCTAACTTTTTCTGAACCGCACCCATCTTTTTCTCATAATTTATAGGTTTTATAATTTGCGTCAACTCTTCCTTTTGTGAAGAACCTAAGATCAGGTTTCGTTGACTTAGCCATCGATATAAATATAATAGTCGCCAATAGGTAAATCGATTTATCACCCATTTTCGAATCAAAAACAGCCATTTCAACTTTAGGTTTTCAATGATAGTTGGCTGATTATAATGTTGATACTCATTCACTACCGCCGCTTTTAACTGGGGATTATTAATAATTAAATACCCTCCTAAAACCGTTGAAAAGGGTTTATTCCATTGAGAAGAATAAAACGCCGCATCAGTAAAGCTCCCATTGGGCTTGCCATTATATGTTCCTCCAAAGCCATGCGTGCAATCATCGATAGTAATTAAATTATATTTTTTTGCAATGGCTGTAATTTTTTCAATATTTGAAGATAACCCAAATGTGTTTTGAATGATAAGAACTTTTGTTCTAGAGGTTATTTTAGATTCAATTAAATCGGGATCTAAGTTATATGAATCCTGTTGAATATCAATATAAATAGGAACCAGCCCCGCATAAATAATGGCATTTGGAACCACTACACAGGTTAGTCCCGGCAAAAGAACTTCATCCCCGTCCGTTAATTTGAGTGATCGCAAAAAACAATACAGCGCTACCCGCCCCTTCCAAAATGTTAATGGTTCATTTTTAGGTGTGTATTTAGAAAACTGGTCCACAAAATTGTGATTCATTAAAATTGATTCGGGACATTTTCCCACTGAAAGTCTTTTAGTACAAATGATTGAGCCGCGTTCGCTAATTGGTCTGCTTTATTTGAGTCTTCAAATACAATTTGTATTTTTTTAGCAAATTCTTCTGCAGAATCTGCAATTAAAATTTCCTTGTCCGGCATTGCCTTAATCCCACCATTGGCAAATGACGTTGCAACCACTGGAACCCCTGCCATCATTGCCTCTAATACTTTATTTTGTTGACCTGCCACAAATACCATCGGCGCAATACACACCTTAGCATTTCGATAAACATCTTTTAAATCATCAACAAAACCTTTTGAAATTACATTTGAAAACTGTTTTAAATATGTTTTAAATGCTTTTGGGGCACCCTTACCTACCAACTCTATCGAATAATCTGATACCTTTTTACGTAAAATAGGATCCACTTCTTCAAGATACCACTT
>JAYNJH010000009.1:28177-30728 GCA_038109885.1 Candidatus Margulisiibacteriota bacterium
CCTCTATACTTTCAACGCCCATAAATCCTACAAACACAATCTTATTATCTTTTTTCTCGTTCAAATCCAACAACAACTCTTGACTGACCCCATTTGAAACTCTACGAAACTTTTTGTGATTTGATTCCCATTCAGGATGATAATTAATATCTTGTTCTGAAATTAGCCAAATTTCATCGCAGATATTCACATGTTTTTTTTCGTAAGATTCAACACGTGGTTTTTCAACAAATAAAACAACTTTTAAAAATAATGATTTGGTAAACTTCTTCATCCGTGTAATGTAAAGCCCCATGGTATCTGTATAGTCTCCAATAATTTTGATATTTGGATATTGCTTTCTTATTTGTTTTAACACGGGCAGACTTCGAATATGAAACCCATATACAATTTCAATCTCTTCATTTTTAATAATTTCTAATGCCATTTTATTCATTTCTTGAGATTTAAACTTAGCAACTTGTAATGGAATGAATGAAAAGATAGCTAAAACCATATCAACCATCATTTTCAAGGCACTTTTTTTACAATGAAATGTCTTTCTAAACACATCCGGTCGGGAGTTGATCGGGTTAGGCTCTGTAAAATTTAAACAGTAAACTGAATGGTGTTTTGCAAATTGCTCGGCAATATTAAAGACACGAACTTTATCGCCACGATCTGTAGGGTATGGATAACGCTGCGTTATCATTAAAATTTTTGACATTCGTTCAGTTTAATTGATAATAAACAATTATTGAATAGTCATTCCAGATTTCAAACTGAATTCAAAGCATCAACTTATCTTGTTTGCATATTTTTTATATGCCATCATATTTAAGGCATGTTACGGTTATTTGTTTTTTTCATTTTAAGAAACGTCTGTTGTTACTTTGATCATGTGACCGATTTTTTCAAAGCAAAACCATCTCAATTAAAAGTGCCCTCAACCATTCTAATTATTCGATGGGATCGTATTGGTGATGCCGTGCTGTCATTGCCCATAATTGACGGCTTAAAGCATGCGTTCCCTAAGGCTAAAATTGACGTTGTATGTTCACTTACCAATCAGCAAGTGTTTGATGCTAATCCGAATATTAATCGTATTATTGCACTCCCTGGTTATGCGCGATCTTATGGGTTGCAACGTATTTTTGATACGATTAAAGCCCTATTTGAAAAAGATAAAAAAATGCTTATAAAACATTGTTTACCCCATCATAACTATGATTTAGGCATTGATTTAGTGGCTGGAGAATGGACGCAATGGTTTAAGCCATACTGTAAGTATTTTGTTGGTCCAAAATCTGAACAGGGGGGGTCTTGGGTTTTTAACTCCACGCCATCCATTCCTCTACGTTATTCAGAACAATCTTACGCTGAATACTTTTTAACATTCCTATCCAAACTTTATCAAAAAAAACTTCCGACTATCTTTCCAGCGCCACTCCCTCGTAACAAATCAAAACGAGTAAGTAACTATATGGCAAACTTAAATCATCCATTTATTTTAATGTATATTGGCGGATCTGAAGATTACCGTTCATTTTCTCATACACAACTGAATACACTACTTCCTGAATTGGCACAATACCACCGTGTTGCAATCTTTGATAATCCGGATGGTAAAAATATGACGGCTGTAAAATCTCTTTTGAATAAAAATATAATTGCACTTGAGGAACTGTCTTTGCCTGAATTAGCGGAAATTGCATCCAACGCGTCACTATTCATTGGTATTGAGGGTGGCCCCACTCATTATCTTAGTAATGAATGCAATTCTTTAATTTTATTTTCATCCAAATTTCATAAATTCTTATTTCAAAATTGGCTGCCACCATTGGGCCCCTTTAGCTTACAGGATACAAATTATTCAAATGCTCAATTATATTTATCAAAACATACGTCTCACCGTTATGGAGCTTTGGTTCAGATACCTAAAAAACGATATCGTATAAAACCTTATTATATTGATCTGGACCCATTATCAATATCAAATCAAGCCATTACTAATGCAATCACCTTGTTAATCTAATGATTTAATGTTCTGATTATGTTTCATTATTATCAATCGTTGAGTAATGTAAATATTCACACTTACCATGAACATTGAAATTGGAAATGATAAGATAGGAAGTGCAAAACCAGCGCCAAATAATAAACTCAAATAATAGGCTCGCCATGTCTTAGAATATGTTTTTAAAATATAATACTTCCTGTAAATCATGATAAAAATAAAAAAACCTACTAATCCAAAATTAATCAAGATAGTTAATAAAAATCCCTCAGCCCACCCTCGCCTTAATCCAAATACAAGCTCTGTAATTGAATTCCATCCCATGGTTGCATAGACAAACTGAACCATCCGTTTCACCCCCGTTGAATACTCAATGCCAATCAAGTCTTTTGTTGTTTCATAACTTAAGATATTAAGATTATCTTTAATTATTACTATTTTTTCGAAACTTAATACATGAAATAATTGTCTTATTTTAAGGATTGCAGAATCGGGGTGATGGAGTTGTTCAACCGTTACCAAATTAAGAAAAGAAAAAAATGCTATGACTGTAAC
>JAYNJH010000010.1:0-4683 GCA_038109885.1 Candidatus Margulisiibacteriota bacterium
GAGTAATTTTGGACGTTCTGGTACGCTTACTAAGTCCTATTTTACCGCATACTTGTGATGAAGTTATGGAATCTCTGCATGGCCCTAATGCAACGACGATCCAAGGGGCCCCAGCGCTCAAATTTAACTATACAACTGCGGTGGATTGGCAACCCGTTCTTCAAGCACGTCGCCATGTCCTAAAGTTACTAGAAGATGCAAAAGTCAAAGGAATAGAAAATAGTTTGGATGCCGGCGTTAAAGTACCCCACTCAATTCCGTCTGAATTTTTGACTGATTTAGCGGATCTATTTGGTGTTTCACGTGTAGAGTTTCATGATAGTGATTCCTTTGAAATTACTGACTTACAAAATGAACTCCGATGCGAGCGATCTTGGAAACGGGATGCAACGGTTGCTGAACGGGATAATGGCGCCATATTATCTGAAAGGGACTATAATGCAATCAAATAAAACCATTGACCTAATATCTATTGGAAACACAATCACTGATCTGGAATTTCATGTGGACGAATCAAAACTCAATGCCCTGGGTATTAAAAAAGGGAGCATGAACCTCATTGATCACAACAAAAAATCTGAACTCATTTCAACCCTCGGCAGCCCCGTTCATCAATGCAGCGGCGGTAGTGCAGCGAATAGTTTATTTGTTGCTAACCGTTTTAACTTAAGCACATATCACATGGGGGTTATTGGAAATGATCCTTTGGCTGATTTTACGAAATCAGATTACAATAGCCTGAATATTCAACATTCATTTAATTTAACCGAAGTGGAGGGTGACTCTGGCTGCTGCTTGGTTTTAATCACGCCTGATGGTGAGCGCACAATGATGACATATTTGGGTGTTAGTAGTCAGTTTCAAATAGGCGATCATTTTGATTCAATCATTTCTGAAGCTAAGCTTATTTTGATCGAGGGTTACTTATTGGCCGATGATAATGTGAATGAGTTACTAAACTCAACCATTATACCGCTAGCCAAAACTCATAAAACTCAATTAGCCATTACATTATCGGATGCTGGCCTGGTTGACTTTTTCAAATCTAGATTCAAAACTATTCTAGATTATGGATTTGATTATGTTTTTGCCAATTTGGATGAAGCCGTCATGATTTCAGGTGCTCAAACGATCGATGAAATGATCCCTTTCTTTATGTCTGTTGCCATTGAGACTGTTGTTACTGATGCTCAGAATGGTGCTTATACCCTAATAAATGGTACCGCTTTTCATCATGAAACCACTTCGAAACAACCAGTAGATACCACGGGTGCAGGCGATTCATTTGCGGGCACTTATTTATCACAACGCCTAACTGGTGAAAGTATCGAAATTTCAGGAAATCGTGCTAATGAAATTGCCAGTATTGTTATTTCAAATTATGGGGCTCGCCCAAAAGCACTTGTTCAAGCCCTTCATTCAATATAATTTTTTTTAAATTTATCATACAAGGCTTCAAGGCCTTGAAATTGCAAGTTTGGAACAAACTCATCGTAATTAATTTGATTCACAAGTGCTGTGGGTAATCCCCCCGTTAAAATAATATAGTGATCAGGCCATTTGGACTTAATATCACGTATAAAGCCATTAATCATATGTATTGCACCGTAGTAGATGCCAGAACTCATGGCTTCTTTGGTGCTCAGACCAATGACCTTTGGGGGGACATTCGGAAAGTCAATTAAAGGCAATTGCTCAGCCCCTTGATACAGAGCATTTCGAATCATTTCAAACCCGGGCATAATAATGCCTCCATAATAGTCACCATTTGATTTTACATGACATACGGTTACACACGTGCCAATATCAATAATGAAGGCATCCCTTCCCCATTTCTCTTTCACGGCATAGGCATTTACCAAACGATCAATTCCCACGCTATCTTTGGGGGAGACATTGATTTTCAATTCACTAAAATGTTCATGATTTAAAAATATTGCCTGCGGATTTATTGTTTGAATTTCCTGATTAATACTGGGAACCACGGATGAAATAAAATATTGAGCAATATCACAATCTTTAAAAAATAGGGTAAGTGCCTGAGTGTCTCTCCCCACACTCATTGATGATAATGCTTTACCATCCTCATAAACAATGGTTTTTATGGCGGTATTCCCAATATCGACAAATGCATATTTCATTCAAATACGATGATTAAGATTGTTAGTATTGTCAATTAAAAGATATGTTTTTATATAGATCTGCAAATGCCGAATGAACCACGGCCTCATTTTTTTGAATCCCTTCCGTTGTGAAGAAAAACAATTCACCAAAGATGAGTATATGATTCAATACGAATCGTTGTTCTTTGTCCATAATCACTCCTATTTATTAATACCCAAAAATCGATTAAACTATTTACCTATATTTATTAATATTATGAAAAAAAACATTGTTATTATTGGGCCAACCGCCAGCGGAAAATCAGATCTCAGTCTCCAACTTGCAAAACAACATCAGTGTTCTGTAATTTCAGCAGATGCATTCCAGATTTATAAAGAATTTACTATTGGTACTGGCAAATTAAATTTGGATGATCAAAATGGGGTTACTCACTTTTTAATTGATGAGCTTCATCCTGAGACCCCTTACTCTGTTCAAGACTTTTTAATCAAGGTTAATTCGTTGTACACAGAACGCCCCAGTGAACGGTTTATTATTTGTGGTGGATCTGCCATGTATATTAAGTCATTACTGTATGGCTACCAACCACTAAAACGATTACCCAGCACTCAACGCCCAGAAGGAACGCCACAACACCTGTGGGATCAACTCCATGCCATCGACCCTGATCTTGCACAAAAAACCCCTTATCAAAATAAACAACGCGTTCAACGGTATTTGGAATTGTATCAAATTTATGGAAAGCCTCCCTCTTCGCTATTTAAATCATCGCCAATGGATAGTGATAACTATCAAGTCATGGGGATTTTAATCGAAAACACTATATTGAAAGACCGAATTAATCAGCGTGTTGATTGTATGATAAATAAAGGATTGGTTGACGAAGTGGATTATTTAATGAAAAAATACGATAGCAATTCGCAAGGATTTCAGGCCATTGGCTATAAGGAGCCTATTGCGTACCTGCAGGGGAAAATAAGCAAAGACACCATGATTCAATTAATAAAAAAAAATTCTTTTCAATATGCCAAGCGTCAAATGACTTGGTTTAGGACCTTCGATAATGTTCACTGGATTCCAAAAAAATAAAAATTTAATCTCCGTATTCTTTGCCATATTTGGGGCGTTGTTAATTTCCTATACGGTTTACTCGCCACGATTTCCACTTCAACTCGATGTCAGTCAGGGTGATATTGCGAATCAAACCATTCGTTCGCCACAATATATTGAGTTCCAAACAAAAGAAGATATGGATAAAACAACCCAATTAAAAATTACGCGTCGAAAATTAATTAACCCCATTTATTCAATAGACTCGTCCATTCAAAAGGACATCAATACAAATGTTATTAACTTTTTTACAGACCTTCGCGCACGAGACGCAATCAACAAAAACTTTTCTTTCTTATCTAAACAAGATCAAGCTCAGCTCCTTAATTTATCGCAAACAGAACTAATTGAACTTGAATCTCAAATTCTTAAAACGATATCTATTATTTTGCAAACTGGTATTAAGGAATTAAATCGATCAGCAATAAATAAGAAAGTGATCACTATTAATAATCAATTCTACAATGCCTTTTATTCCCCCATTATATTTAAAATCTGCATTGAGTTTTTGCGCCCAAATTTAATTATTGATGAGCAACGAACTCAAGAACTTATTGAAAAACAAATGGCGGCCATCCAACCGTTTTCAACCTCATTTAAATCGGGGCAAATCATTATATCTAAAGGTGAAATATTAAATGATTTTCACATTGATGCACTTAAAGCATTAAATTTATATGGTTCAAAAAATACGACCATCAACTTTCTTGGCATCTTCATTATTACAGCATTATTATTTGTACTATTTGAACGATTTTTATATTTCTTTTATCGGAAACTACATGCCCAAAAATCAACCTATATATTGACGTTTACTTTACTCTTACTCACACTGGTCATCGCACTCGTTATTTACTCACTCCCGCCCATCAAGTATATCGATACGCTGTACTTTTTAATCCCCTTACCTGTTATGATCATTTTGCTATGTATTTTTTTAACGCCTAACATTGCCATGTTGTCTGGAACAATCTGTGCCATTCTTATCTCAATCATGTACCAAAATGATTTATACATTTTATTATTTCTGTTTTTTTCGACATGCACAACCACATTTTCTTGTTATAAAATTTATAAACGCTCAGACCTTGTTATTGCGGGAAATATCATTGGGCTGATTAATGTACTTATTATTGTGGCCATTGGCATATTAAGTGACATTAATAGCCCTGTTTGGTATTTGTACAATTCCATCATTGGTTTTTCTAATGGTTTTATTTGTTCGATGTTATCCTTTGCCTTCCTCCCCTACTTTGAAAGTTTATTTCGCATAACAACATCGCTGGGCTTGCTGGAAACGGCTAACCTAAATCACCCGTTGTTGAAAAAACTATTATTAAATGCCCCTGGAACCTACCAACATAGTTTAATGGTTGCAAATTTAAGTGAAGCGGCCGCTGAAGCAATTGGTGCGGATGTTATATTGTCTCGAATTGGAGCTTATTTTCA
>JAYNJH010000010.1:4693-29850 GCA_038109885.1 Candidatus Margulisiibacteriota bacterium
ACCAATTTTCTTCATCTAACCCACACCAAAATCTATCGCCACGAATGAGTAAAATAATTATTTCAGCCCATGGTAAAGATGGGGTTGAAATGGCACAAAAGTATAAACTTCCCGAGATTTTACAAGATATTATGATGGAGCATCATGGGACATCGTTGGTTTCCTTCTTTTATGATGTTGCTAAACAAGATGAAGAAGAGCCTTCACTAGAGGAAGACTTTCGATATCCAGGCCCAAAACCTCAAACCAAAGAGTCTGGAATTATTATGTTAGCGGATACAACAGAGGCCGCCATTCGCTCGATTGATAAGCCGACACTAACTAAAATTGAAAATTTGATCGAAAAAGTATTTATTACAAAAATAACGGATCATCAATTAAATGAATCAGGACTAAGCCTAAATGATATTCAATTAATTAAATCCACGTTTTTGTCTATATTTAAAAGTATTTTTCATTCTCGACTAGATTATGAAGAAGAATTGAATAAAATCATAGATCAAACAAAAAGCAAATTTAATGAGGAATAGTATCGACCCCGAAGCCCCAATATTTATTAATAACGAGCAAATAGAAATTTCAAATCATCCTTTTGAATTACAACCGTTTGTTGCACGTGTAATACAATACTTAAGTTTAAGTATTGATTATATTGAAATAACACTTCTTGACTCAAAACGGATTCAGGAATTAAATCAGCAATACTTTAAAAATGATGTCCCAACCGATACAATCTCATTTAATTTAACCCCTGAAAGTGATATAACCGGCGATATTTATTTGTGCCCATTAATTATTCAAAAAAATGCATCTGAATTTGATACAACCTATGAAAAAGAATTAAAAACAGTAATTATTCACAGTATTTTACACCTCACTGGGTTAAATGATGAAAGCCCAGAGGAATATCGTAAAATGCAAGAAGCGCAGGCTCGTATCCTGAAAGCATTGGATTCATGATTCGACCAAAATACCGTTTCTTTCATCGTATTTACTTGGCCCTGGAAGGCTTAGCTGTGGCGGTTAAGCGTGAAAAACACATGCGTATCCACTTAATAATTAGCATTCTACTTTTAACTCCAGCATTATTTTTCCCCGTAACGCCCACACACTTTTGGATGCTTCTTATTTTATTAACGTTTCTAATTATTTTAGAACTAATGAATACAGCAATTGAAACCACCATTGATTTGGTAACGCGACGGTTTAGCTATCGTGCAAAACTCGCTAAAGATATGGCATCCGCTGCGGTTTTATTGAATGCAATCCTTGTCGGCCTTTTTAGTATTTTTATTTACGGCCGAGGGATGTATAATTTTGTCATAGGAGTTATTGTTGGACATTAATATATATAAGGTTCTATCTTTTTTCTTTTTTTTAATTTTATCTGGTGTTTTCTCGTCTTCTGAGACCGCATTTACCGCGGTTAATCGAATTCGCCTTAAAGGTCAATTTGAAAAGGAAAAGCCAAAACAAACAGAGACCGTCGAGCGTCTTATTAAGAAACCCTCGCAATTAATTACGGCTATTTTAATTGGAAATAACTTTTGTAATGTGGCCTGTTCTGCTCTTGGAACCACCATTATCATCGATATTTTTCGCAATTTAGACATTAATAACTTGGCCATTATCATGCCTGTTATTACAATTGTCGTCACTGTTTTATTATTAATTTTTGGTGAAATAACGCCGAAAACTCTCGCCCTTAAACAACCCGAGCGCCTGGCCGTTTTGTCATCTAAATTTATTGCCCCCTTAATTATTTTGCTTTCTCCAGTGATCAAAATTTTTGAATTAATTAATCAATTAATTAATAAACTATTGGGAACAAAAGAAAATTTTTCTAACCAAAGTTTAAGCATCGATGAATTAAAATTAATGGTTGATATCAGCCATGATGATGGTGTAATTGAAGATGAAAAAAATAAAATGTTAACCAGCATTTTTGAATTTTCAGACACTATTGTTCGGGAAATTATGACGCCGCGTACGGATGCCGTTTGCATATCCGATAAAGAATCGGTTCAAGATGCCATTCACTTAATTGTTAATGAAGGGCACTCTCGGATTCCTGTTTATGAAGATAAAATGGATAACATCATTGGAATCATTTACGCCAAAGACTTACTTACGATATCTAAGGAATCAACAAAGACCAATGTTCGAAAATTTATTCGAGATGCTGTATTTATTCCAGAATATAAATTGGTTGAAGATTTACTTCAACAAATGAAGCACTCTAAGCTTCATATGGCCATTGTCGTGGATGAGCATGGTGGAATGTCTGGCTTAGTCACTCTTGAAGATATAATCGAAGAAATTCTTGGGGAAATTCAAGATGAATATGATCAAGATGAGAAGAAAGAACTGATTGAATTTGAACCAAATATGTATGATGTGGATGCCAAAATTAATATCCGCGAATTGGAAGATATGATTGGGGTTGAATTCCCCGATGACGAAGATTTTGATACGCTTGGTGGGTTTGTCTTAAGTTTAAAAGGGTCCTTTCCAGCAAAAAATGAAATTATTGATTATAAAAATATCAAGATCCTAGTTAAAGAAATTAAAAAACGACGTATTATTCGACTTGAAATAACAAAACATCTCGACGATAATACACAATAAATGTCAAAAAAGTTTTCTGACCGTATTTTACTGCGTCGTATAAAACGAGTTTTTAATCGTAAGCCGTTTCAATCTCAAAATATTTTATTATCAAAAATAAGCCGAGTTTCACCGGAATGGTTTCATCAATCTCGGGTTAATTATCATTATATTTATTCTAACCTTAAAACCTATTGGCCAGACTGGGTGATTAAACAACATAATCCATTCCAGAGCACATGTCAGCCACCGACCAATGAATTTACTTGTTTAAACCAATCATTTCAGACCACCTTTGAGTATAGCCCCAATAACCCTGACCACCTCTTTACATTAAATACCAATGGATTTATTGCTTTTCCTAACTATCTCTGGGGGATCCTCTTTAAAGTTCAAATTAATGACCAAATCATTTCTCCGTTTGAGGATAATATTCAATTTAATGATGCTAGCCACAACCTAACTGGTAAAGTTACGATTAACGATTTTAACATTTCAATGGCGATTGGATTTGATGGTGACCTAAAAATTAATCTTAAAATAAAAAACCAAGGCGATAAATCTCAGCAAATTAAATTATTCATGAGTACCTTGCCCTATACCAATGAAGGGGTTGGTTTTATTTCTAATATACAATACACATCACAACGTCAATTTGTTATTAACGATCGATCCATCATCTCCGCTTCTGAACAACCGCATAATATACTTTGTTCAACATATGAGGACGGCAGTATATTTAATCTTATCCCTAAATGGGAAATGGTACTTAATGCCAATTGCGATGAAAAATTATCCAGTGGGATTATGGCTTATCATTATGACATTCCCGCCAATGAAACGGCATCAGTTTTATTTAAAGTTAATCACTTAAAAAGATTTATTACCCCCCTTATTCCTAAACTATTATCGAAAAAGCCCACACGATTAAAATCTTATTCGATTGCACCAAATTCTTTTTTAGAGCCAAGCTTTTCGCTTCCAGAATCTGATACTATTTTTGATTCGCTACCACCAAAATTATCAAAAATTAAGGTATTAACTCAAACCTTTTTAATCAATTCGTTTGTAACCCAAGGTGCAATGTCGATTGAATCGGTTTTTTATTCGATTCAAGCATTACTAACATTAGGCTGTGAATCGAAAGTTTTGGATTTGTTTAAAAACTTTCCAAAGGAAGTTGAACCCGTGGTTAACTTTATGCCCGACCACTTTTTATCTTTATCTCAACAACGTATATTAATTTATCTTTTACAATATGAACTGGCCTCAGATGCGAAATTAAATGTCGCCGATTTATTTACAAAACGTTTTATTTTAAAACTACAAAAACAAATTTTAAAAGATCGATTTATATTCTTCGTTAAACAATTAAATTTAAATCAATTCAATACTGTTCTTCATGGGCCTAAATTCTTTAGCTTCTTCTTAAAACTTATTCTATTTTCAGGGATTATAGACCGCATGATATCGCTTAAAATTGATACCCCAGCCTTAAACTCGGTTCAGATGATATGTCAGGGCTATTTTAAAATCATTTTCAATCATGAGGAAAAACTAATGGCGTTTATCAATGAATTTCATGCAACTCCTCGTTTAGAAACAAGCCTCAAGTTATTTATTATTGATCAATTCCTGATTGATATACCAGACCCATTCCCAAAAACTAAACTTGTATCACTATTTGAAAATAATTGGCATAAAGATCATTTTTATGATCATCAACGTAACAATGGATTTTCAGAAAAAAATGAATTAATTTATTCAAAACTAACCAATCCAAAAAACAAACTCAGTATATTAGAAAACTATTTAAACCAATTAAACGCACTTGGAAATTATGATAATAAGCAGTGTTTTTACCATACCTTTTCAGTATTTCCTAAACGCATCAAAAGTTATCATGCGATTTTTTTAACATCATTTTTTCAAATGATTTTTAGTTCTATCGGTGATGAGCTAATCATTTCATCACTGCTATGGTTTAAAAATATAAAAGTACGCCAAATTCGAACTAAGTTTGGAAAAATAAATATTGAATCACAATCAAATAAACTGGACTATCAACTAAAAATCCAATTAACTCATAAGTTTCATCGATCACCCACACATATTCGTATTATGTGCCCCAATAATTGCACACATTATTCATTTTCTAAAATCATGAAACAAAATACAACCATCCAAAACAACATAATTGATGTTCCGCTAAATAAATCTATAATTTATTTATATTAAATTTAAGCTCAACTATTTTTAATATAAGATGAAGCTTTGCTTAATTTGATCGAAACAATAATTATGGCTAAAAAATCATTATTTGATAAATACCTTGACGAAGAAAAACGCCTGGATATTGATAAACTTCAAAAAGCAGAATTACAAGAGCTTCATTTATTAGCTAAAGGGCTTAATATTGAGCAATATAACCAACTAAAAAAGAATGAACTAATTTTTAAAATCCTTGAAGAAAACCCCAATGAAAATGGCCTAATTAAAGCACAGGGTTGTTTGGAAATTGTATCTGAAGGCTATGGTTATTTGAGGACAAACAATTATTTACCCAGTCTTGAAGATATTTATGTATCCAATACACAAATTCGAAAGTTTCAATTGCAAACCGGCGATGTTGTATCGGGGATGATTCGGCCACCGAAAGATAATGAGCGATTCTTTTCGCTTTTACGTGTTGAAAGTATAAACTCGGAAGCTCCAGAAAAGATAACCACACGAACACTATTTACTAATTTGATTCCCGTATACCCTTATGAGCAACTTAAGCTTGAAACTGAATCTAATTTAATTGCAGGGCGAATCATGGATATATTATGCCCCATTGGAAAAGGGCAACGTTCATTGATTGTATCACCACCTAAAGCTGGAAAAACATCATTAATGAAAGAAATTGCTAATGCAATTTCAAAAAATCATCCAGAAGTACTTATTAAAGTCCTCTTAATCGATGAACGCCCAGAAGAAGTTACGGATATGGAACGATCCATCGATGGTGAAGTTATTTACTCTACTTTTGATGAACCCCCTGAGCAACATGTAAAGGTTGCTGAACTGGTTTTGGAAAGTGCCCGTCGTTTGGTTGAAAGTGGCAAGGATGTGTTAATTTTATTGGATAGTATTACACGTTTATCACGGGCTTACAATTTAGTGGTACCTCCTTCGGGAAGAACATTGTCAGGTGGACTTGACCCAAGTTCTTTACATAAGCCAAAGCGTTTTTTTGGTGGTGCCCGTAAAATTGAAAATGGCGGCAGTCTCACTGTGATTGCAACCGCATTAATTGATACTGGATCACGCATGGATGACATCATTTTTGAGGAATTTAAAGGCACCGGAAACATGGAAATCCATTTGGATCGACGACTTGCAAATCGGCGTGTATTTCCTGCCTTTGATATTTTAAATTCAGGGACGCGAAAAGAAGAAATACTACTTAAGGAATCTGTTTTAAAAAAGTCCTATATGCTTCGCAAAAATTTAGACGGTGAAAATTCAATGGAAGAATTAATTAAGCTATTGGGGCAATCTGACTCAAATGATGAGTTCTTAAATTCTCCTATTTTTGGAAAGTAGCCCCCCCCTTTTTTTCAATTTAATTAGTATCTATACTGATCTGATTTATAAGGGCCTTCAACGTCGACATTAATATAATCTGCCTGTGCCTTAGTTAATTTAGTTAAGGTGACATTGCACTTTTCTAAGTGTAATCGAGCCACTTCCTCGTCTAACTTTTTAGGAAGAACAAACACGCCTATTTCATATTTTTTAGTGGCCAGTTCAATTTGAGCCAGAACCTGATTTGTAAATGATGTACTCATAACAAATGAGGAATGCCCCGTTGCACACCCTAAGTTAACGAGCCTACCTTCAGCCAATAAAATAATGCTATTGCCTTCTGGGAAAAAGTATTGATCGACCTGATCTTTTATATTTTCTTTACGAATGCCGTCATATGCCTCTAATGCTTCAACTTGAATTTCATTATCAAAATGACCAATATTACATACGATTGCCTTATTTTTCATTTTTGCCATATGCTCAATTCGAATAACATCTTTGTTTCCAGTTGTGGTTACATAAATATCAGCACGATCTAGTGCATTTTCAATTGTATCTACTTCATAACCTGCCATTGATGCCTGTAATGCGCAAATTGGATCGATTTCAGTGACGATCACCTTAGCCCCAAACCCTCTCATGGATTGGGCACAGCCTTTACCTACATCACCATAACCACAAACAACCACGGTTTTCCCTGCGATCATCACATCTGTTGCACGTTTAATCCCATCGGCCAAAGATTCAAGACAACCATACAAATTATCAAACTTTGATTTTGTCACCGAATCATTTACATTAATTGCAGGAAATAATAACTGACCGGCAGCCATTAATTGGTTCAATCGTAAAACACCGGTGGTCGTTTCTTCAGATACCCCTTTAATATTGTCAGCAATATTTGTCCAGCGGCTAGGAAATTCACTTATTGAATTTTTAATTAATTGATAGAATACGGCCATCTCTTTCGAATCCGTGGCTTGATCACATAGTGAGGGGTTTTGTTCACACGCTTTTCCTTTGTGAACCAGTAACGTTGCATCTCCACCATCATCAACGATTAAATCCGGGCCTGACCCATCTGGAAAAACCAGTGCCTTTTCCATGCACCACCAATACTCTTCTAAGGTTTCCCCCTTCCAAGCAAACACGGGAATACCCGCGTCAGCAATGGCGGCAGCGGCATGATCCTGAGTTGAAAATATGTTGCATGATGCCCAACGGACATTGGCACCCAATGCAACCAACGTTTCAATTAAAACAGCGGTTTGGATTGTCATATGCAATGACCCTGATATTTTTAAATTTTTTAATGGTTGTGATTTTCCATACGCTTTTCTAAGCTCAATTAATCCTGGCATTTCAAACTCTGCCAACTCAATTTCTTTACGACCAAATGTCGCCAAGCTAATATCTTTAATTTTATAGTCTGTTTTTATTTCCATTTTTAATGACACATTTCACCTCAGTTCAACTGTATCTGAAATCAATCCATTTTTCAAATCTTCGGGATCCCCACCCTTTAAACAAGATCAATATTTCGATATGAAATGCACTTAAGTTTGGTTATTTCTTTTCTTTTACTCGAATGATATTAATTTCAATGCGGCGATTTTTCTTTCGAGCAAGATACGTTTTTTTCCGAGCTAAGGGGCGCTTATCGCCAAAGCTTGTGATTGATATTCGAGAATCTTGAACACCTTTCGCCATTAAATAATTCGCTACTGAGGCGGCTCTAAAATACGCCAAATCCCAATTATTTCTAAATTTTGAATCGGGTTTGACGGGAATATCATCCGTATGCCCTTCTATAATTAGTGGATTTTTTACTTGTTTAATTATGTTGATTAATCCATTTAAGACGGCTTTTGAATTACGTGTCAGAATATCAGTTCCAGATTGAAATAAAATAGGGTCATTAAAAATTAACCGGATTTTCTGTTCATCCACTAAAACAACAGCATACTGACTAATTTCTTCATCACGGATAAATTTTCGAACATCACTAACAAATAAATCCTCAGAGGTTACTTTTTGTTTTTGTTCAACAATTTTTCCACCAAATTTAATACTCATTTCAGTAAAATACGCCGGTGTATTTTTTTGGGTGTTCACGATGGTAAATAGCAAAATAAATAGCCCCGCTAAAAATGACATTAAGTCAGAAAAAACAGCGGCAAATTCGCTATCATTATCTTCGAGTTCAGGAGGTTCCGGCTTTTTTTGTCTGGGCATTACTTCTCTTTTTTCTTCGTCTTATCTGCTGAACTTAAATAGGCCAACAATTTCTTTTCAACCATGAGTGGAATTTGATTATCCATAATGGCAATAATCCCTTCCATAATGATCTCTTTGGTTAAACTATCTTGGTCATTTAAATATTTTAATTTATTGGTAATTGGAATAAAGTACAGGGTTGAAATAATTAACCCATACATGGTTGTTAAAAGTGCCAGTCCCATTCCCGCAACAACCGAATCAATATCCGTTACGTTCTGTAATACCTGCATCACCCCCATTACCGTCCCCATCATTCCAAACATGGGTGCAAATGAGCCCATGGCTCGGACCATTGCAATAATTCTCATGTGACGTTTCTTTTCTTCTAAAATATCGGTCTCTAAAGATACGGCAATGAATTCATTATCTAAACCTGAGCCCATCAATGTTAATGCTCGATCTAGAAAACCATCACCAAATCCTTTTCCCATTTCGAGTACATTTTCTTTTCCCATACGATTGGCTTCTTCTGCAATTTCAACCAACTTATATACTGTTTGATAATTATCAATTTTTTTCCGCTTCATATACATGTATCCTGATACTATTTTTAAAATTGATACAAAATCTTTGGGAGATGTACTTATGATTGCGGCACCAACGGTACCACCCAATACAAGGACAAATGAATTGGGATCTAAATAAATTCCAATATTACTCCAAAGCCCTGGGATCCCATAAAAGAGGCAGATCACACAAACTGACATTCCCAATAAAACCATTAAATTCATTTTTTACTGTCCTCCTATCCCATTATTTTGGATACTAAATCAATTGCACCAGAATCATTTAAACGCTTCATCTGCTGAACTACTTGGCTTTGTGCATTCTCAATGTCTTTGTCTGATAATGAGTCCTTCTTTAGATCTATAAATTGGGACACCATGGCTTGAGCGGCACCCGTTAAATTGGCCGATAGTTTTTTACTCGCACCGTCTTCAGCCTTTGCAATTGAAGCGGCTAACACTTCAATTTTGAGAGCGCCGATTAATTTTTTCACATCGGCATCATCCAATTTATCAACGTCTTCGAACAAGAAAATAGTGGGTCGAATTTGAGCATACACCTCCGTATTGCTTTCGATACTTGTTAAAAATGTCTTTTTGGATTCATCATTAAATGTTGCAATCACAGGACCAAGTTTTGCAGCACCACCCACAGAGCACTCCAATTCGCTTTTTAGATCCGTCTCAATACCTTCCAGTGCGTCTTTATCTGCAATGCGTTCTTCCGTCAGTGCAGTTACTAACGCAACTTGTTGATCATCTTCCAACATTTGAATAACACGTTTTGCGATTCCGGGTGAAAGATAAGAAACAACCATAGCTAAATCCTCAACTGGCAGCGCTTTCTTTTTTAGAATAGAAATAAATTGTGCTGAATTATGCAGGCCAACGAAACTGAAGAACCCTGTCACAGCATCATCACCGGCGGTCGGAGTTAGCAAACTGTCCGCTTCTTTTGCCTCGGGCATTGCTGGCCCACTGTCTGACCCACCGGCACCAGCGGCTGCTGTTGCCTTGGCTGTTTCTTGCTGCGCTTTTACGGCTTCTTTATTTATATTTAATTGCTTTAATTTAAGTAGAATATAGATGATTATAAACAAACTGGTAATGATTAACACAACAATCATTAACTTTGCTTCAATCGGAAGGCCTACTTTAATTTCATCTTGTGATTTAACTGGAAAATCTTCAAAAATAAAATTAATTTTATCGCCACGCTCTGAATTTAATTTTAATACTTTTGTTAATAATTTATCGGCCGATTTAACATCCTGTTTTGACAATGTTTTTGAGGTTACAATATCAAGAACAATACTAATAACGGGTGCCGATACTTTGGTAATACGTGAATTAAAGGGCATTTGAACCGCTTCATTTGGGGATAAATTTTTAATTGCTGAATAGCCTGGCAAAATTTTATATTCTTCGCCAGGGGTCCCCTTTTCTTCCTTAAAAGTTACTTCCGCCCGCTCGGTATAACTTACATTCCATGATTCACGCCCCACTTCAACAACCGTGGTAACTGAAAATAAATGAGGCCCAAACATTGTATCCAAAATATGTTGTGCTTTTGTTTGGATGTTTTCCTCGAGCTTTGCTTTTTCTAAATAGTTGGCATGTGTGCTACACACCATCATTAAAAAGACCAATAGGCCAATAATACTCCTCATTTATTCACTTCCTTTCTGAGCATTTTTTTCCATTAACTCTTTACGAGAGACTTGAACTACCCATTTCCCATCTTCATTCTCAACAATTCCTACGGTTAATCCCTGCTCTCTTAAATCTTTCATTAAACCAAACGCTTCTGATTGACGCTTAAATACGCCCATCACTTGGGGATCTTCAATGATCACTTTATTGGCACTGGCTTTTTCCAGAGGATTTCCCGCCAAGGCATCCTCTTGCAATAAAACTTTTGTATTTTCAATTAATTCTTCCAATTTTTTATTATCTGGATTAAAAAACAGCGCCGTTGTCCACGTATCGATGGCTTTTTGTTTTAAGTTCATCATGTAATATGCCGACCCCAGCTTTTCGTAAACCACGGCATTGTCACGCTCTAAAATAGCCAACACTTCTAAATCATTTGCTGACTTCAAATAATTTCCACCATAAAAATAATTGTCACTTCTCTTTATAAGTCGAACCACTTGATCACTGACTTGATAACTTCCTGGAGCCAATTGATACCCTTTTGATAAAAAGAACCGTGCTTTCGGGTAGTCAGGGTAAATGAATAATACTTGGATTAATATTTGACGCGCGGTATCTTTTTGATCTTTCAAAAAATTTTGATCCGCTGCTGACATGTACTTTTTTACCTTGGACAGTATTTCAGGATCCACTTCATCTTCTTTCATTGCCATGGAATTTTGGGGCCACTCAAATGCAGCAACATCTAATACGACCTGAAGTGAATTAATTAATTCTTTTTCAGGAATAGTTCGCTTTTCCTCGGCCTTATTTTCAATGATTTGAAGTGCATCACTATACCGTTTTTCATCGATTGCTAACTCGTAATCATTATCATCAAAATTGGCATAAAGAAAAAAAGAACTTAAGCAAAGAATCATTAATATTTTAATTATAATTTTTTTTCGTGATTGAAATAGGATCTTCATAACTAACAAAATTATCGGTTGGTAAATTAGAAACTTTATCTTAAAACCTATTTTAGTTCTATTTTAATGATTTATCTGTGATTAATTCCATTGTCATGGGAGTGTTAATACATTTGATCAATAAAACGCTTAAATGTTCTAAGTGTGGTTTCAATGACTTCGTCATTATGCTCGGATGATACAAAATTAGCTTCATATTGGGATGGAGGAATGATTATACCGTTTGACTTCATAAAATGAAAATAATTTTTAAACATTTCCATATCACACTGACTAACGTCATTCAGGTTATGAAGTGGGCCTTTGTGAAAAAAAACAGTAAACATGGTGCCAACCGCATTGATGGTTATTGGTAATTGCTGTTGCTTAATCATCTCATTTAATCCTGAAACAAGTGTGGTAGTTTGAGTTTCTGCTTTATCATAAACATCAAAGTCTTTTATTAACTGCATCATCGCTAACCCGGCCGTAACGGCCAAAGGATTCCCTGATAAAGTTCCCGCTTGATATACATTTCCAATCGGTGCCAAATGATCCATTATTTGACGAGAACCACCATAGGCTGCACACGGTAGTCCACCACCAATCACTTTCCCTAAACACGTGATATCGGGAATCACATCATACATGCCCTGAACACCATTTTTATGAGCTCGAAACCCGGTCATAACTTCATCAAAAATTAATAATGCCCCATGCGAATTGGTTAAATTCCGGCACGCATTCAAAAATTCCATCGAAGGTAAAATCACCCCCATATTACCACAAACAGGCTCCATAATGATCGCTGCAACTTGATTCCCTTCCGCTTGAAAAAATGCCGTTAGTTGATCAACATCATTGTACCTTAATACCCGGGTTTGATTTGTGATTGCTTCAGGGATACCATCACTGGTTGGTTTACCTAATGTGAGTCCTCCTGACCCCGCTGCAACCAATAAGCTATCAACATGTCCATGATAACAGCCCTCAAATTTTACAATAATATCTCGTTTAGTAACAGCGCGGGACAAGCGAATTGCACTCATCGTAGCTTCAGTGCCAGAATTTACAAAGCGAATTTTATCCATTGAAGGAAAAAAAGATCGGATCGTTTCAGCCAATGAGGTTTCTTTAATTGTAGGAGCACCAAATGTAGTCCCCTTTATAATAGCATTGTGCAAATCGGCAATAACCGTTTCATTGGCGTGGCCGGCCAATAATGGTCCATAAGATAGTACATAATCTATATAGCGATCATTGTTTTCAGCCATTACATATGGCCCGGAACCTGACTTCATAAAAACAGGGTCCCCGCCAACGGCATTATATGCACGTACAGGACTATTTACGCCCCCTACTAATACATTTTTTGCAGCTTCAAATGCGGTAGTGTTAATTGTCATAAGGCTAGTTTAGCATACCTCGTATGTTATGAATATTATTTCACTGCCCAAAAAATACCCGTGTCACCGAAAATACCCTTGGGCAGCAAACTTTAGGAGAAGTAAATTAATTCTATATTAAGAATTAGAAATTAGCAAATATCTTATGACTTTAAAATGGCATCGATTAGGGATGGAATGGTGGGTTCACTCGCCTGAATACTTGATTCAATATTAAATGATTTTAATGTACTGGTCGTTTTCGGGCCAATACTAAAAATTTTATCGCCCGGTTTTTGGCCTTGTAATTCTGAATAAAATCGTTTTACAGCAACAGAATTCATAAAAATAAAATGATCTGTCGGTTTTATCCACTCGAGACCCAACGCCAAGGTTGATGGTGAATGATTAAAATAAATAGGAATTTGATCTACATGGGCCCCGGATTGAATTAACTGAGTTTTCATATCCTCACTGGCTTCAGAAGACGTGGGTATTAAAATGGAATGGTTCGTTGATAGTTGAGGTTTTAGTTGTTTAATAATTTGATCTGAATTGGCCATATCCGGAATCATATCTGCATATATTCCAAATTGAGTTAAGCATTGAGCGGTATGCTGCCCAATTGCGATAATCATACAATGGGCCAATTCACGAATATCCTTTTGCAAAATAGTTAGGGACTCAAAAAAAGATTTTACACCATTTTCACTGGTAAAGACCACGTGAGTATATTGATTTAAATCTACAGATGACAAGGATGTCTCATTTCGCTTAATTTCATTTAAAGGCAGTGTTAAAACTTCTGCACCTAACCGAGCCAACTCATCCCTCAATTCCGATTGCTGATGGATGGCTCGAAATACAACAAATCGCTGCTGCCTTAAAGGTAAATGGTCGCGCCAATTAAACTCAGCCCCTAACGCTGCAACGTCACCAACAACCATTAATGCTGGTGGTTTAAGCTGAGCGGATTCTTGCAAATCAAGAATGGTTTCAAGTGTTCCAGTTAATCGTTTCTCGCCCGCTAGTGTCCCCGATTCTATAATCGTGATGGGGGTTGATTTGGAGCGCAATTCTAATAGCCGTTGAACTAATGGCTTTATTCGTAATAAAGCCATCATTAAAATTAATGTATCCGCTGTAGGAATATTCATATTCTGAATATCATTCGCACGAGTGGCCGTTACAAAAGCCACGGAATGAGAATGGTCTCGATGAGTCACTGGAATACCTGCATAAGTAGGGGCCGCAATAGCGGATGTAATACCAGGGATAATTTCATATTGAATACCATGTGACTTTAAGACGTGCATTTCTTCACCACATCGTCCAAAAATCATGGGATCCCCACCTTTTAATCGAACAATAACTAGATGTGTTTTAGCGTAGGCTAATAACAGTTCATGAATTTGATCCTGATGCATTGAATTGACGCCCTTTTTCTTTCCAACGCATACTTTATGGGCCTTATGAGCCATCATGACAATATTAGGGTGTGCAAGATAATCATAAAGAACCACATCGGCACTGGCTAAAATTCGTTGCGCTTTAATTGTTAAAAGTTCAGGATCTCCTGGCCCCGCACCAATTAAATAGACAACGGGTTTTATTTTCTTGCCTTCCATAAGAGTTCATTACAACGCCATTAGAAGATGATGTCAATATTGCTACGTAAAAGAAAATCGGTTTAGTGCATTCCCGATACAAGCCAAGCGATTAATCGTTTAAGGTCTAAATCCGGTTCAAGACTAAATTGGTGATGAACCCGTTGGAATTTTGATTCCATAAATACACATAATTTATTTTGATTAAAATATGCACCAAACGGTACTTGGCAATTAAAATCAACACCTTGTAATAAAGCGTAATATTTGAGTGCCAGATCATTAACTGAGGATTGAGTAATCTTCTGAATAATGGCGGACAGATTGGGATCATTTGATCGCTGTTGAATCGCAATAATTCCTTGCCCAGGTGCAGGAATAAATTCTTCAGGATTGGTCTCCAAATGAATTAAATGTGTTAAGTTAAGGCGTTGTAATCCCGCGGTTGATAATAATACGCCATCATCACCTCGGTCTTTTGCCCGTTGGATTCGTGTTTGAATATTTCCTCGGATATCATGACACTGAATGTTTGGATATAATACTTGGCACAATGCTTTTCGACGCAAACTTCCTGTTGCTATTTTTAAGTTATCATCGGTAATTTTTCGATTATTAAAAAGTATAAAAGCGTCGGTGACGGCCTCTTCTAAAATAAAACCCGAGTAGGTTAATTTGGGACTTGGGATCGCTGTTATATCTTTAAATGAATGAACTGCGATATCAATCTTATTTGCCAGTAATGCCTGTTCAATTTCCTTAAGAAATATTCCTTTTCCTCCAATATCAGAAATGGACCGATTTAAGTCCAGATCACCTTGCGTCTCAATTGGCACTAATACCGTTTCTAAGTTTAGATGATTGGCCAATAATAACGATTCTACATGCTTGGCTTGCCACATGGCCAATGCAGATCCACGTGTTCCAATTCTTATTTTTTTTAAACTCACAACCTTATTATTCAATAAAGCTAAAATAAATGAAATAGTTCGATTGGATTTATAAAATTATTGGCTCGCAGATTTATTCAAGAGGACTAAGCTAACAATCCCAATTAATATATTGGGGATCCAGGCGGCAAATAAAGGCGATATGACATTATTTATACCCAATGCTAAACCTAACGAATAAATAATATAATAGGTCAGAATAATGATGATACTTAAGCCCATACCCATTGCCGATGAGCGGCGGTGAGGTTGAAAACTTACTGCGGATCCAATCATAGTAAAAATTAAACAAGCAAATGGTAATGCAAACTTTAAGTAATACTGAATTTCAGATTCATTGACATTTTTACCAAGTAATTTTTCTTTTTGAATGGATAACTTTAATTCCCGAGCATTCATTTCATCATATTCTTTTTCGTTTTGAGTAAAGTCTAATAAGTTTATGGATAAATTAATAATTTCTTTTTCAAAATTGATAACCATTAACTCTTGAGAGGACTGTTCAAGTAAAACATGCATTATTCCATTATTAAAAATCCATCCAACCGACGGGTCCCATTCACCAAACTCAGCCCGAATCACCCGGGCTAATCGCCCGTCAGCATATTCGGCTATTGTGATGTCTTTTAAAATCTCATTCTCAACTTCTCGAACATTTATAATCCGTAGTGGTAACCCCTCTTTATCGTATTGGGTTAAATTCACATTTTCCTTAATTGCAACACTGGTATTACGTAATTTATTAAGCAATAATTGCGAATGATAATTTGATGTCGGAACAACAATTTCATTAAATATAATATTTAAAAGACTGACAATTAAACCAATCGATAAAATAGGAATTAGAATTCGAAATAAACTGACCCCAGCAGACCGTAATGCCAAGATTTCTAAGTCAGAACTAAGGCGTCCAATCACAAGAATTGTTGCTAATAAAATAGCCATGGGTAATGTTAAAGAAATAATCGCGGGCAATTTATAAATAAACAATTGGATTGTACTAGAAACACCAAAACCGTACTTCACGGCTTTGGACACCAGTTGAAAAATAAGAGAACTACCGGCAATTATGGCCGTAAATGCCAAAATCCCAAAAATAAATGGAAAAATAATTTCTCGAACAACATAAAAATCAAGAAGCTTCATTTATTTTAGTTCAAACGCTTTCCCTAAATAGTACTCTTTTGCAATATCACTTTGAGCAATTTCTTCAGGGTTTCCTGTAAATAAAATTTTACCTTGATGAATAATATAAGATCGATCCGTAATGGCCAATGTCTCACGCACATTATGATCTGTAATAATGATTCCAATTTTTTTCTGTTTTAATTGAATAATTATTTCTTGAATCTCCGTTACAGCAATGGGATCGACACCAGCAAAAGGTTCATCCAGTAAAATAAATGATGGATTTAACGCCAGTGCCCGAGCAATTTCAACGCGTCGTTTTTCACCACCAGATAATTGAACGCCTTTAGACGAACGAACATGCTCTAATCCCAAGTCCATTATTAGTTCATTAATTCGTGTTTCAAATTGATCCGGCGATATGGGCTGAACAATTTCTAAGAACAACCTCAGATTTTCTTCAACCGTAAGTTTTTTAAAAATGGATGGTTCCTGAGGTAAATACCCCAATCCTAATCGTGCCCGTTTATACATGGGTAATGTTGTGATGTCTTGACCATCTAAAAAAATCCGCCCCGACTTGGGCCGTACCAAACCAACAATCATGTAAAATGTTGTTGTTTTCCCAGCCCCATTCGGACCTAAGAGACCAATAATTTCACCGGCATTTACATGCAGTGAAACTTCATTGACCACACGACGATCACGATACTCTTTCACTAAATTTTTTGTTTTAATTTGCATTTATTGGTACCACCTTATTAAAGCCTTCAAAATGAGTCACTTGCCGTGTATCTGTATTAAATGATAAAAATAATCCACCCATAATTGCCTCTGTGGCATCGTTCACGGGACGATGACGATCCGGTAATTGAGTAATAAATTTTCGAATTGAGACATTCATGTCCATTCCAATCACTGAATCATAGGCCCCACACATGCCTAAATCCGACAAATACGCTGTTTTTGAAGATAATAACCGGGCATCATTGGTTTGAACATGCGTATGTGTTCCAAAAAACAATGTTACTTTATCCTTCAAATACCAGCCCAAGGCTTGCTTTTCAGATGTTGTTTCCGCATGAAAATCAACGATAATGATATCGGCATCCAACTTAGCTAATACCTCATCCATAGTTTTAAATGGGCAATCTGAAAATTGCTGCATGAATACTCGCCCAATTAAATTAATCACCGCAATCTTATGGTTATTTTTCTGAAAAACGCGAACGCCTGTTCCTGGGTGAGCCTTGGGAAAATTGTGAGGGCGCAATAGCTGATCATAATCATTAAAACGATCCATAACTTCACGCTTTGCATAAACGTGATTCCCGGTGGTAAACGCATCCACATTCAAAGCTTTTAATTGACGATAGATCCGATGATTAAATCCATACCCAGATGCTGAATTTTCAATATTGGCAACAATAAAGTCGACTGAACGTTCAGTGACTAAGTCCGGCAATTCTTGCTCAACAGCGGCCATGCCGGACGCACCTACAATATCCCCCAAACAAAGAATATTTAATTCATTAATGGGCAATGGCTATGGCTCTCGTTTCACGAACTAAATTTACTTTAACTTCGCCAGGATAATCCATTTCCTTTTCAATTCGCTCCGCGATATCTTGCGATAACTTATATACACCATCATCAGTCACATCTTCAGGACGAACGATGACACGAACTTCACGTCCGGCTTGAATAGCATATACTTTTTCAACACCGTCAAATTCTAAAGCAATCTTTTCGAGGTTTTCTAGACGCTTTAAATACAACTCAACCGATTCTTTTCTTGCCCCTGGGCGTGATGATGATAATGCGTCAGCAACTTTTACAATTACCGCTTCTACTGTATCAGGGTCTTCATCCTCGTGGTGAGCCATAATACAGTTAATCACTTCGGGGGATTCCCCATATTTGCGACAAATTTCCGCACCCAAATCATCGTGAGAACCTTCTTGAACAAAATCAATGGCCTTACCGACATCATGCAGTAATGCACCTCGTTTGGCCAAATCAACATCAACACCCAAACGATCCGCTATAAGTCCAGCAATTTTGGAACATTCAATGGAGTGGTCCAGAATATTTTGACCGTAACTGGTTCGATAATTTAGACGACCAACCATTTCAGTAATGTTAGGATCAATTTCCAACCCCAACACATCTATGGCTTTTTCACCTTTTTGTTTAATTACTTGCTGAATTTCTTCATCTGCTTTTTTTAAAGCCTCTTCTACCCTTGCCGGATTAATTCGTCCATCATTGACTAATTTTTCCAGGGCAATTCGAGCTGTTTCACGACGAATTGGATCAAAACAAGATAAAATAACCCCGTTGGGAGTATCATCAATAATGACATCAACACCTGAGGATGTTTCAAAAGCACGAATATTCCGTCCTTCTTTTCCGATAATTCGCCCCTTCATTTCATCATCAGGTAAATATACAACTGACGTGGTGTTTGAACCAACAGTTTCAACACCAATCTTTTCAATGGCTTCTAATACAATTTCAGTTGCACGTTGTTTCGCCACTTTTCTTGCTTGACCTTCAATATTTTTAATCAAATTCCCGGCACGTTTTTTGGCAACCACTTCCACATGATCTAGAATAGATTTTTCAGCTTCTTCGCGAGAAATTGATGCAACCGTTTCTAATTTTTCAAACAACTTTTGCAGTACTTCATCTTGCTTTTTCCGTAACTCTTTAACACCCTTAATTTTTTCTTCAAACTGATCCTGCAGTTGTTCAGCTTGTTTTTTTGCTTGCTGCACTTGATTTTTGGATCGATGAACATCTTGTTCCATTTCTTTTAACTGACGTTTTTTAAATGCAATGTCTTCCTCTGCACGACGCTGAGTTGCTTTGGCATCTTTTTCAGCTTGAAATTTCGCATCTCGAATCATTTTATCAGCTTGCCGATTGGCTTCTTTAATAATGGCTTCTGATTTAATGCCAGCTACCTTAATTTTATTAATGCGTATTGTTTGAACAATTGACGCTCCAACACTAATGGCTGTTACTGCCGCTAGCCCAATTATAATTTCCATGAATTTACCCTTTCTTATCTTGAGCTGTTTTAAGCTCTAACACTTTTTCTTTGATTTCTTTTTCAACATCAGCAACAAGCGTTTCAGCACCTTTAAGGTACTGTTTAGCGGCCTCTCTACCTTGACCCATTTTTTCAGATTTGCAAGAAAACCAAGTTCCGCTTTTTTCAATTACACCGAAATTAGTTCCTAAATCCAACAAGTCGCCTTCTTTAGAAATTCCCTTTCCAAAGATAATATCAAATTCAGTAAATTTAAATGGGGGCGCAATTTTATTTTTCACAACTTTAACTCGAACACGATTCCCAATAATATCCACACCGGACTTAATGGAATCAATTCGACGAATTTCCATACGAACCGAAGAGTAAAATTTTAATGCGCGTCCTCCAGGCGTTACCTCAGGATTACCGAACATAACCCCAATTTTTTCTCGCACCTGGTTCACAAAAATAACAACACAATTGGATTTTTTAACGATTCCAGTTAACTTACGTAATGCCTGTGACATTAATCGTGCCTGTAACCCCACATGACTATCGCCCATATCCCCTTCAATTTCGTTTTTAGGAACAAGTGCTGCAACCGAATCAATAATAATTAAGTCAATTGCACCGGAGCGAACTAAGGTTTCAGCAATTTCAAGGGCTTGCTCCCCATAATCGGGTTGAGATAATAAAAGTGAATCTGTATCAACGCCTAAGTTTTGAGCGTAAACAGGATCGAGTGCATGCTCCACGTCAATAAATGCACATGACCCACCCTGACGTTGTGCTTCTGCGATTGCATGAAGGGTTAAGGTTGTCTTCCCTGAAGACTCTGGCCCATAAATTTCAGAAATTCGACCTTTGGGATAGCCACCGCCGCCAAGCGCTAAATTTAATGATAAGGCTCCGGTTGAAATGGTTTCTATCGGATTAATTTGATTTGAATCTCCCAACCTCATGATTGAGCCTTTTCCAAAGTTTTTCTCGATTTGTGCTAATGCAATTGATAATGCTTTCTTTTTGTTTTCTTCCATTGTTAATTGTCCTTTCTTAGATCATTCTTTAAATACCTTAGACACATTGATAATGCGATAAATACGGCATTATCTATGACGTCATTTCGGCCCCCGTCAAGCTTAAAACGTTTTGTTTTTATTTTATCATGAATGCACCATGATAAAAAAAGCGTCCCACTTTGATCGGCCCCAAACATTTCATTCTTGGGCCCCGCTATCCCATTTGATGCGATTGAAATGTCTGAGTTGGTTAACTTTTTAATTCCGCTGGCCATTTCTTCTGTCACAGCTGCGCTAATTACCCCATTTTCAGCAATTGTTTTGGGTTGAACTCGACCGTAATTAATTTTTAAGCGGGTATGATAGGCAACAACCCCACCTAAAAAATAATTTGAACAGCCAGGCAATTCCACCAACTTCCGTGCAATTCCTCCTCCTGTTATTGACTCAATCACCGATATCGTGAGTTTTTTGGCATTCAATAATACGGTTAACTCATTTAAATAATCAGTTGTTGACTCTAATTCTTTACTTAATATATCTCTAAAATTTAAGCTTTTGTCAGCTGTTTTTCCTTGCATTCTTTTAACTGTTGAACCTTGTCTAATTTTTCCCAAGGAAATTCAACATCAGAACGGCCAAAATGACCATAGGCTGCTGAGCGTTCATAAATTGGCGTCAATAGTTTTAAATCGTTAATAATATCTTTCGGCTTAAAACTAAATGTCTCGTTTATAATACCAAGTAAAACATCGTTACTTAATTCGGATGTCCCAAATGTATTCACTCGAATTGAGACAGGTTCGGCGACACCAATCGCATACGCAATTTGAATTTCCATTTCCTTACAAAAACCGGCAGCCACACAATTTTTGGCCACATACCTTGCCATGTACGCTGCAGATCGATCTATTTTTGATGGATCCTTTCCAGAAAAAGCACCTCCACCGTGAGGTACCCATCCCCCATATGTATCTACTACTATTTTTCTACCGGTTAGCCCTGCATCTCCATTAGGACCACCAATCACAAATCGACCGGTTGGATTGATGTAAATTAATGGCGCTTGAGGCAATAATTCTTTCGGAATTACTTTGTCTATTAGGTGTTGTTTAATATCACTTTGAATTTGATCATGTGAAATTGATGGATGATGTTGCGTCGAAACAACTACCGCTGTGACTCGAACAGGTTGTCGATCCTCGTTATATTCAACAGTAACCTGTGCTTTGGAATCTGGTCTCAAATACTCCAAGACATTGGTTTTACGGAGTTGTGCAAGCTCAAATGTTAACTGATGAGATAGTTGAATTGGTAGTGGCATTAGTGCCTGCGTTTGATCACAAGCATAACCAAACGTTAATCCTTGATCACCGGCGCCTTGTTCAGAAAATGCGCCATCATTTTCATTCACGCCTTGCGCAATATCCTGGGATTGCTTATTTAATACAACCAATACAGCACACGAAGATGCATCTAAACCAATGTCAGGATGCGTATAGCCAATACTTTTCAACTTTTGACGTACAACTTCTTGAACATTTACTTGGGCTTTTGATGTAACTTCACCACCCACAACAACTAGCCCGGTTGTAATAAAACACTCAACGGCAACTCTTGAATTGGGGTCTTCCGAAATAAACGCATCCAATAATACATCCGATAATTGATCACAAATTTTATCAGGGTGTCCCTCAGATACAGATTCAGATGTAAATAAAAACATAGCGATCTCCTAATTTACTAAATAGTTTACAATAAACCAACGTTTAATTCAAAGTGAATTTCTATGCTGTGGTTAATGCTAACGATAGTGCATCGGTCGCTTGTTCAGGGCATATAAAGGGAGGTTGCTGATCTCTAACGGCAACAACAAATGCCCGACATTCCTCAATAATCGGCTCTTTTCGTTGGATATCAAGTGATTCTTCACTACTTAATGGCAAGCCAACAAAATCATCCCCTTTTTCGATATTTACCTCAAAGACATTTACGGTTTGAGCAATGCAATCAACAATTGCAATGCCTTTGTCGCCAACAATTTCAATTATTCGCTGTTTAAACGGTAACGCCCAACTCACAAAAATATCAACATATAAGTCATTGTCAAACGTCAGCATTAAATGACCATAATCCGCCCGATCATCGCAATGAATACGCTTCATTTTAACCTCTGAATGGGTTGGCTGCTTATTAACCAGATGTTGGACAATATCAATATCATGAACAGCGACGTCAACCAATACATCGGCGTCTTTGATCTGTTTTGGAAATGGCCCATAGCGTTTGCACATGATGGTTTGCAACTCACCCAGCTTACCGTCCTCAATCCATTGTTTAACACGTGTAATGGCCGGATTAAACCGCTCAATATGCCCCACTGTTAACAATACATTCTTTTCCTTTGCATACTTCACCAATGCCTTGGCTTGGTCTACGGTTTGAGCAATTGGCTTTTCAATTAGAACAGCAATGCCCTGATCAATGCACTTAACTGCAACATCATAATGCGCGCTTGTTGGAACACAAATACTTACAACATCAATTTGTTGTTCAGAGATCATCTGATCAACGTCTGAATAATATTGGGTTTGTGGTTCCTTAATAATTCGTTCGAACCGCTCCCCATTAGGGTCACATACGGCAACTAATATGGCCTCTGACAATGCTGAATAAGCCTTCGCATGATGCTGTCCCATATTTCCTAAACCAATAACTGCTGCTTTTATCATAGGCTTATTTTAAATAAGATTGAATGAATTCACAAATGGAATTATTCACACCTTGCGGATCAATACGATTGCATGGTTGATTAAATTCGCTTGATTTAACCCAGTTTAAAAACGAATTCAAATTTAAATCAGATTCTAAAACCAATCGTGCATTGGGAACCATCTGAATAAATTCACATGCATTTTGTATTTGATGATCATCTTTTGAAAATGGAAATGGCACCAACATGCTCGGTTGGCCATACACCAATAATTCAGATAAAGTGGTTGCACCAGATCGACATATTACATGCGTTGCTTTTTTATAAATTTCGGCCATATTATTCATGTAAGGTAGGGCTACGTATGTATTGCCATTGGAATATGTTACTATTTTTTGAGTTGATTTATTCTTAAAGTATCGATCCCCTGTAAGATGAATTATATTCATACCCCCTTCTAATATGGCGGCTTTATTAGAATCAATAAAACGATTAAGTGCGGCAGCACCCTGAGATCCACCAATAATTAATAATGTTTTTCCAGTTAGTTTCTTGATATCGTCTGGCAATGGCTCCCCTTGCTTAGTTACTCGCAGTGGGTTACCTAAACAATGGACTTTTCGTTGGCATGATAACCGATTCTTTGTTGATTCAAATGTGGTAATGATAGCCCCCGCAAAAAACTGCACCAGCCGGGTTGCCCGACCTGGAATGGTATTCTGTTCAAATGAAACCATTGGAATTCGACATAGCCAGCCCATGATTGCAAATGGTACGCAAATAAATCCCCCCATCAAAAATATCACTTTTGGTTTTTGTTGAATAATGAGCGTCATAACCTTAAAGGGAAACGCTATTGCATTTAAAGGCGTCAGTGACATGACTTTAAATGGTTGTTGATGGGCGGCTAAAATTCGCTGTGCTGGATGCTGGCGAGACACAATGAATAGTGAAGGCTTGGCCATCGCGGCTGTTATTGCTAAGCCTGGATACAAATGCCCGCCGGTTGCACCGGATACTACCAATATCATTGCTTTACTCCAATCCGATGAATTACTCCCAAGCAAAATAACGAAGATAACAAAGATGTTCCGCCATAGCTAACAAAGGTTAGAGGGATGCCCGTAATGGGAAACAACCCCGTAACAACACAAATGTTTATCAGTGCTTGAAAAATCAAATAAAACATTAGCGCTAATACTAAAAATTGTTCAAACGAGAATTGTTTTTGTTGCAGGGCAATTTGGATTCCCCTTAAAAATAAGGCTAAAAATGAAAAGATAATCATTATGGCTAAAATTAAACCGCCCTCTTCACATAAAATAGAAAAAATAAAATCGGAATAATGCAAGGGCAAATAAAAGTACTTTAAGCGGGACTCTCCGATTCCAAAGCCAAAGATACCACCTGAGCCTATGGCTGTGAAAGATTGGATAATATGATAATTTTTACCCAAAGGGTCCAGCCATGGATTTAAAAATGATTCGATCCGCATCATTTGGTAAGGGTGCATTAATATTGACCCGGCAATAACACTTACACCTGCGATGATTGATATTAAAAATACCCACGCTGGCAATGATGAAACCAACAGCAATGAAAACCCAACAGCTAATGTTAATATTGAATTTCCTAAGTCAGGCTGACTCATTAAACAAATCACTGGGATTACCATAACTATAAATACGGGCAATATACCATTCTTAAATGATGATAATCGGGTGGCTTTATTTGCCATGACTACAC
>JAYNJH010000011.1:0-2595 GCA_038109885.1 Candidatus Margulisiibacteriota bacterium
GTTCAGGCCCATACCGGAAGTTGCATTGGCTTGAGGATCAAGATCAATTAAAAGTGTTTTATTTCCAAACTCACTAGAAAATAACGCCACATTAACAGCAGTTGTTGTTTTACCAACACCGCCTTTTTGATTTGCAATTGAAATGACAGTTGCACCCATAGTTAAAAAATACTAAAGATTTCCAATTTAGGAAATAAATTTAATCAAAACTTGTGGTCGGCTTCGAAATTTAATAATATGAAGATAGTTTCGATAAGGGAGTAAACGCATGTTTTCGAGATTCACAGAAAAAGCAATACAAGCAATTATGGTTGCACAAGAAGAGGCCAAAAGATTTAACCATTCTTATGTTGGCACAGAGCACATTTTATTGGGGATAATCAGCGATAAAGAAAATATCGTTGTTAAGGCTTTGGTTGGCCTTGATATTCAAATCGATGAAATTCGAAAATTAGTTGAGGAGCGCCTTGAACTAAATTCAGCGGGCGATTCAAATCCAAATATTCCTTTTACTCAGCAGGCGAAACAAATATTATCAAACGCTTGGGATGAAGCCCGAAAGCTGGGGCACAATTATGTAAACGTTGAACATCTTTTTCTTTCGATATTTAGAGATCCAACGAATATTGCCGCAAAAGTTTTGCAAGAGTTAGGAATCAAAAGTGCCAAGTTTAAAGAGTCTTTATTTATGGCGCTAGGAAAACGAGTTGAGTCAACAAAGCAGGCGTCCTCACTGGTTCCAACACCAACATTAGATTTATTTGGGCGTGATTTAACGGCACTAGCAAAAGAAAATAAGCTTGATCCTGTGATTGGCCGCGAAAGAGAGCTTGAGCGTGTTATCCAAATTTTATCAAGAAGAACAAAAAATAACCCTGTACTAACGGGAGAGCCAGGTGTCGGAAAAACGGCTGTCGTAGAAGGGCTTGCGCAAATTTTACACGAAAAAAGCACGCCTGAAAAACTCAGAGACAAGCGTTTAATTACGCTAGACTTAGGACTATTAGTTGCCGGAACGAAATATCGTGGCGAATTTGAAGATCGTGTCAAAAAAATTATGGAAGAAGTTCGTAAATCCAATAACGTCATCTTATTTATTGATGAATTACACACCATAATTGGTACGGGCAGTTCAGAAGGAAGCCTTGATGCGGCCAACCTATTTAAACCTGCCTTGGCACGGGGCGAGCTTCAATGCATTGGTGCAACAACTCTTGATGAATATCGTAAGCATATTGAAGGTGATGGCGCATTAGAGCGTCGGTTTCAGTCTGTCTTGATTGAAGAGCCATCGAAAGAACAAACAATCGAAATACTTCGCGGCATTAAAACCCGCTATGAGGAATTTCATGGGGTATCCATTACTGAAGATGCGATTCTAGAATCGGTTGAAATGTCATCTCGATTTATTACAGATCGTCAACTTCCTGATAAGGCCGTTGATGTTATCGATGAGGCGGCATCCAAAGTCATGCTTGAATCATCAAAGTTATCTAAAGAAACGTTACAACTATTTAAAGACCTAGAAATCGTGAAATCAGAATTAGGTCTTGCTCAGAAAAAAGAAGATGAAATTCAAGAGATAAACCTGAAAGAAAAGCATAATCAGTTATTAAGCAATGCTGGAAAAATGTCCGATTTAGAAAAACGTTATGCCGCAAAGATTGTTGATGCTCAAATTGTTGCTGAAGTTGTTGCCATGTGGACCGGAATACCTGTAAATAAAATCACCCAAGAAGAATCTGAAAAACTTTTAAAAATGGATCAAGATCTATCCAAAAAGATTATTGGCCAAGAAGAAGCTGTAAAAGCCGTTGTAAGAGCAGTAAAGCGATCAAAGGTTGGCTTAAAAAATCCGAAACGACCCACCGGCTCCTTCTTATTTTTAGGCCCCACAGGTGTTGGTAAGTCTGAGTTGGCCAAACAAATGGCATTAAATCTATTTGGTAAAGAAGATGCCATGATTCGAATCGACATGTCTGAGTACATGGAGAAGCATACGGTGTCTCGATTAATTGGTTCCCCGCCAGGGTACGTTGGTTATGATGATGGCGGCCAATTAACAGAGCCTGTTCGTCAAAAGCCGTATTCAATTGTTCTATTTGATGAAATAGAAAAAGCCTCCCCAGATGTTTTAAATATCTTACTACAAGTGTTAGAAGATGGGCATGTTACAGATTCAAATGGTCGAACAGTTGACTTTAAAAATACAATTATTATCATGACATCAAATGTAGGTGCAAAGTATATCCAAAAAACATCATCTTTGGGCTTTCAAACATCATCAGCAGAAGAGGCTAATTACAATAGCATGAAAGAAAAGCTTAAGGATGAAATTTCAAGAGAATTTCGACCCGAATTTATTAACAGAATTGATGATATTGTTGTATTTAAACCACTGGCAAAGGAAGCCATGATTCAAATTGCAAATATTTTAGTTGAAGAGCTAGCTCTCCGTTTGAAAGAAAAAAACATTCGTTTAAAAGTTGATAAAGATGTAATTCAGTTTATCACGGAAAAAGGAACAAATCTTAGAATGGGCGCCAGACCATTACGACGATCTCTTCAGGAAAATCTTGAAGACCCAATGGCAGA
>JAYNJH010000011.1:2605-5812 GCA_038109885.1 Candidatus Margulisiibacteriota bacterium
CCTGTCATATCACGAAAGATAAAGTTAGTTTCATAATTCGACAACTAAAGCCAAAGCCTAAAGAGGATAATATTTTAAATTCCAAAGAACTCATTAATGCCTACTAAACCAAAAACGGTTTTTGAGTGTATTGAGTGTGGAGCGCAGTATTTAAGATGGCAAGGGCAATGTGATCAATGCTCTGAATGGAATTCTCTTGAACCCTTAACGATTGTGACGGATGCCCCATCTAGCAATGGGACATCAAAAGTGTCACGGCTGGCTGATGTTCAGGAACCAAAAACAAGTCGGTTAGACTCTGGATTTGCTGAATTAGATCGAGTGTTGGGAAATGGCTGGGTTCATGGGAGTGATAACTTAATTTGTGGAGAGCCCGGCATTGGCAAATCAACATTGGTCCTTCAATCAAGTATAGCGTCAGCTAAAAACAATCAAAAAACACTTTACTTAACTGCCGAAGAGTCTGAAATACAAGTTAAGGAGCGAGCCAAGCGGCTGGTTGAAGTCATTCCAGAGAATATGTTTATTTCTGCCATTACAGATATGGAAAGCATTATTGAAATTATACAAAAAGAGAAGCCAGACGTTGTTATTTTAGACTCAATTCAAATGGTGATGAGTCATAAGCTATCCTCGATGCCAGGGGCATTGAATCAAGTACGCTTGTGTGCATCGATGTTCATAAAGGTTGTGAAAGAAGTTGGGTCAATTGGAATTTTAGTTGGCCATATTACTAAAGATGGCCAATTGGCGGGCCCAAAGATGTTAGAGCACATGGTGGATGTAATTTTATTTTTTGAAGGAGAGCGCTCACTATCAATTCGAATGCTTAGAGCTTTAAAAAATAGATATGGAACCACCAATGAAACAGGTTTATTTCGGATGCGAGGAGATGGTCTTCAAGAGTTGGGCGCAAATTACAACTTAATTTCTGATTTGAACAAACCACCTTTAGCAGGGTCAATTATTACGGCTATATTATCTGGAACAAGAGGGATGCTGGTTGAAATTCAATCGCTTGTGGTTCAGGGGGGGTATCAAAATATAAAGCGGACATTTGTCGGTGTTGATTCACATCGCTCACACTTAATGATTGCCATTTTAGATAAGTTTTTCCAATTAAAGTTAGCATCTAAAGATATTTTCGTCTCTTTGGTTGGGGGAATTAAGTCTCAATTGCCCGATATTGATTTAGCCATTTGCTTTTCTATTTGGTCATCAAATTTTTCAAGGCCATTACCGAAACAGTTGGGTATCTTAGGAGAGGTTGGATTAACTGGAGAAGTTCTGCCGATTTCAAATCTAGACCGTTACATTGGTGCCATGGAAGTTTTAGGAATAACCGCTTGTATCTTGCCAAAACAGTCAGAAGACGATTGGAACTCAAAAAGTATTGACCCTATTTTTGTTGAAACCATCTTTGAGGCATATAAGCTATTTAACACAATGGCTAAAAAGGCCAAAGGATAATTCGCGTAATCAACTTTAACAAAATTTCCGAAATAACTATCGTACTTGACGAAGTGTTTGAGCAGGTTTATTATACGATTTTGCAAGGAGGCTATTAGTGGCTAAAGATAACCAATCAGTACAAACAGAAGAAACCAACGAAAATTATCCCGTTTCAATGCGTCAGCTTTTAGAGTCAGGCGTTCATTTTGGACATCAAACAAGACGTTGGAATCCAAAAATGGATACCTATATTTATACATCTAGAAATGATATTCATGTTATAGATTTACAGCAAACCGTTGAGCTTATTAAAAATGCCTACAATTATGTTAAAGAAACAGTATCAAATAAAGGCACCATTTTATTTGTTGGAACTAAAAAGCAGGCACAGGATGCGATTGCTTCCGAAGCAGATCGTTGCAAAATGCCATTTGTAAATCAGCGGTGGTTGGGTGGCACATTAACCAATAATATTACCATCAGCAATAGTGTGAAAAAATTAAAGCGCTTCGAAGAAGATCAACGCTTGGGTGTTTTTGATCAATTATCTAAAAAAGAAGCCTCCCGAAAAACAAAGAAACTAGCGCGATTAAAGCATTATTTAGGTGGAATAAAGGATATGAGATATTTACCTAAAGCTATTTTTATTGTTGATACCACTAAGGAAGAGCTAGCCATTAAAGAAGCTAAGAAGTTAGGAATTAAAATTATTGGTTTGGTTGATACCAATGGTGATCCAACGCACCTAGATTTTCCAATCCCAGGAAATGATGATGCAATACGAGCAATTAAATTAATTTGTTCAGTATTTGCAAATGCCGTCATTGAAGGCACTGAATCTGGTGTTTCAAACAATGCCCCAACAGAAGATAAAGAAATAATCGCTGAGGGCCGTTACGAAGAGTCAAACAACCTAGAACAGTAAGGAGATTAAAATGGCAATAAGTGCTTCATTAGTTAAAGAATTACGAGATAAAACCGGTGTTGGAATGATGGATTGTAAAAAAGTCTTGGAAGAGACCAATGGCGACATTGAAGCTGCAGTGAAATCATTACGAGAAAAAGGTTTGTCAAAAGCTGCAAAGAAGTCAGACAGAACAACAAAAGAAGGACGTATAATTGCATTTACAAAAAATAATACGGCAGTTCTTTTAGAATTGAATTGCGAGACGGATTTTGTTGCTAGCAATGATAACTTTAAGTCATTAGGTCAATCGATCGCAGAAGCGGTTGTCGATAATAACCCGTCTTCAGTAGATGCGTTAAAAGATATTACAATTAACAATTCTAAAATCAGTGAGTTAATATCGGATTCTGTTTTACAATTAGGTGAAAACATCAATGTAGGCCAATTTAAGGTTTTCTCTTCTGAGGGTGGCTTCTCAACCTATGAGCATACCAATGGTAAAATTGGCGTGGTTGTTGAGTTTAATAATGCGGTTGATTCAGAAACTGGTAGAGACATTGCAATGCAGGTTGCCGCCATGAATCCTCCCTATGTATCTTCGGACCAAGTCCCTTCAACTGATCTTGACAATGAGGCAGACATATTAAGAAAGCAAGCCATTGCTGAAGGAAAGCCGGAACAAGTGGTTGAAAAGATTATACAAGGCCGTTTATCAAAGTTTTATAAAGAGAATTGTCTAGTTGAACAAACATTTGTTAAAAATCCAGATCAAACCATTAAATATTTAATGCCAGCATGAACAACTGTCGCTTCTTTTGAACGTTTTTATTTGGTAGGTTAATTGAGAT
>JAYNJH010000011.1:5822-7370 GCA_038109885.1 Candidatus Margulisiibacteriota bacterium
GTAAAAAGTACCCATTCAAAAGGGCGTAAATTTTCTGAAAAGTTAGATGTTACCCGCACCTGCTTTCAGCGAGATAGAGATCGAATTATTCACTCAAAGTCATTCCGAAGACTGAAGCACAAAACACAAGTATTTATTTCAACACAAAAAGACCATGTTCGTTCACGGTTAACCCATAGCATTGAAGTATCTCAAATTGCGCGTCACATGGCGCGTTTATTACGCTTAAATGAAGATTTAACTGAGGCCATATCGCTTGCTCACGATTTAGGTCATCCGCCATTTGGTCATGCCGGTGAAGAAACATTAAACGATTTAATGAAAAATAATCATGGATTTGAACACAATCATCAGTCATTGAGAATTGTTGATTTATTAGAATCTAAGTATCCTAACTTTCCTGGCTTAAATTTAAGTTTTGAAGTTCGTCGAGGGATTTTGAAGCATGATGCGGTATTTGAAAGTGAGGGGCAAACGCAGCCTTTTTTTTCCTTAGAAGCCCAGATTGTAAATTTGGCCGATGAAATAACTTATACGGCACATGATGTTGATGATGCGCTTCGCTCTATGATTTTAACGGATGAGATTTTAGTTAAAAATGTGAGTATATGGCGTAAGTATAGCAATGAAATTTTGTCTGAATATACAAATCTTTCAGATAAACAATACAGTTATTTAATGAATTCTAAATTAATAACAAATCAAATTAGAAATGCCATTGCGACATCTAAACAAACAATTTTACAATCTAATATTTCAACCTTTGATGAACTTCAGCAGTCCAACGCAAGTGAGTTAATTTCATTTTCAAAAGAATTCCATGATGAAATTCGTGAGCTTAAAGCATTTTTATTCGAAGAATATTACAGCCATTATGATATTTATCGTTCAGTTAAAAAGGGGCAAATGATTATAAAAACCTTATTTAACGCACTTTCAAGCGACTTTAGATTAATTCCTAAGGATTACTATGAAAACCGCACTGTTGACGATAAAAAGCGCCTTATATGTGATTATATTTCAGGAATGACAGATTCATTTGCGCTCCATGAATATCAGGAGCTATATTCATAGACATTTATTTGCAATTTTTTAATGTCTTCGATAAATTTAAATTCAGGAGGTAGATATGTCAGTTACAATAGCAACCGATGAGAATTTCAAGTCAGAAGTGCTCAGCAGTGATATTCCAGCACTGGTAGATTTTTGGGCAGAATGGTGTGGGCCATGTCGAATGATGGCGCCAGTAATAGAATCTTTATCTGAAAAGTACAGTACTAAGTTAAAAGTATGTAAACTGGATGCCGATAGTAATCAACAAGCAGCCGCAGATTATCAAATAACAGGTCTTCCTTGCTGTGTTGTTTTTAAGGGTGGAGAAGAAATTACTCGAATTGTTGGCTTTAGAAGTGAAGACGCAATTGTAGAAGAATTAAAAAAGTTTATAGAGCTTTAATTAAAAAAGGGGGGATTATTTCAATGACTCAATGGCTAGCTTGTAATTGGGGGCCCCAAAAAGATAGGATGCAGAAATTAATACATTAGCAC
>JAYNJH010000011.1:7380-9271 GCA_038109885.1 Candidatus Margulisiibacteriota bacterium
CACCTGCACTGGTGATAAGTTTAGAATTTGAATCATTAACACCGCCATCAACTTTAATATCACCAGAGAAACGAGTTCGAAGTTGCTTAATTTTATCAACAACATCTGGAATAAATGATTGACCTGAAAATCCTGGATGAACACTCATCACCAATACACTATCAACATCATCTAAAATCGGAAAAATGGTATCAACACTGGTGTTGGGGTTAATCGTTATACCAGGGCTAATATTTTGTGATTTTAAATAGTGTAAATCCTTTTTAAGTTTTGAATAGTCAACGCTTTGAGCAACCCGTGATTTTGAGATAATATCCTCATGATTTGTTATTGATTTATCGTAGGCTTCAACATGAATGCAAAGCTCGTCAACACCACAATCAATATAAGAATCAAAAAATAACCATGGCGCATCAATCATTAAGTGAGCATCCAAAGTCAATGGGGTTATGCCTCGAATCGGCTTAATTATTGGCGGACCAAATGATAAACTTGGCGCCATATGGTTATCCATAACATCCAAATGCAATGAATCAACACCGGCATCAGTTATATTTTTAATTTCATCGGATAAAAATAAAAAATTGGCCGATAAAATACTTGCAGATACTTTTATGCTATCATTACCCATATGAAAAACTATAAGACGGAAACACAAAAAGATCTAGACTTAGATAGTCAAATTTTTAAAATGAATGATGTCTCAAAAAAATTAAAACTGACACCTAGGACAATTCGGTATTATGAATCTGAGGGACTGTTAGGAGAAGTAAAACGGAGTATAGGCTACACACGATATTTTACAGAAAAAGATATTTTAAGATTAAAAGAAATCATGGCAATGAAGAAAAAAGGGCTCAAGATTTCTGAAATTAAAAAAAAGCTTTTAGCAAAATATGCTACTGAAGAATGGCCTAAAACAATAAGCATTACAATTCAAGATACCATTCTTACAGAGGCCGATATTGAGTTTTGCATTCAGAATCAAATCAATGTTCAAGAATCTGAAATTATTTTTGAATTTGCAAGTTTAAAATATGTTGATTGGACCTCATTAAATATGAATGAATATTTAAAACCATTTGAAATTAAATTGGATACTAAACCTCAAAAAAATGAAATCTTCATCAATTTTCCAACGCATGAGAAATGGTTAGGTAATGCAATGCGTTCAATTTTTATATATTTAAAAAAGAACTGGCGTCATTTAAATTTTAATCAGGGATGGATAAATAAAGCACGATTAAATGCTACGGAATGGTTAGTAATTCCAGTTCATTTACAATCTCATTATAAATTTATTCATTCTGTACCTAAGTTATATTTGGTTGAAATGAAAAATAACGCCGGCCTGAAACAATCAATTGTTTTTCAAGACGACATATTTCAGTTGCTTGAAAAACAAATTAAAAGTGTTTCTCAAAATGTGAGTGGGTTATTAAAACAAGTGACCGTTCATATGAATTCAGAGTCGAGTCACTATGATCGTTTTGCTAAGTTTATGGCGAAGATTGTTCCTCACAAAGAATTATTATCGATAGAAGATTTGTCCCCAGTTTATATTCAATCGATTGGCTCAACCGATGCTATTCTAATTTCAACCATTTAATAATGCCTCAATCTCAGCGCAAGATTTAGGAATCTGTTGGGTTAGGTTAATGGCACTATTTTTTTTAATTACGAAATTATCTTCAATACGAATGCCAAAGTGCTGACATTCACCATTAAATTCAAATTCACCATATAAACCAGGCTCAATAGTAATGATGGCGCCTTCAGGCAATCCAGTTGTTTTGTAAGATCGACTGGAATCTCCGTCATGAACTTGAATGCCAAGTAAATGCCCGATGTTGTGGGGGTGACGCTCGTAGGCCCTTTTAACTTTCCCTCC
>JAYNJH010000011.1:9281-27368 GCA_038109885.1 Candidatus Margulisiibacteriota bacterium
TAAGAATTCCTGCTGAAGAGTGGTTTCTAAATGTTGCCATGCAAAATCATTTAATTCCTTAAATGTAACCCCCGCCTTGAGTTTCTGTTGGGTCACAGACAACGTGGACAACACAATCGCCATTAATCGTTTTTGAAGGTCAGTGTAGCGGCCCTGGGAAGGAATTGTTCGCGATACGTCAGTACACATTGATTGCCACCGAATGCCAAAATCAAGCAAAATAAGGCTATTATTTTTGCATTGCTCACTATTTGCTGTATAGTGTAGGGTCGCTGCATTTTTATCCCGAGCAACAATGGGAGAAAAAGATAAGCCAAAACAAGTCTCTTTTAATAATTCTCCAATTAATTGCCCTGCCAGTTGAGTTTCAGAATTAAATGGGGATTGAGTAAGCAACCGTCGAAATGCAATCTCTGTTTTTTTAGCTCCTTGCTTAGCGCAATTAATCGCCGTAGCATCATGAGAAAAACGCTGCTGCCAAGACAGGCCTTCAATATTTTTAAACTTAAAATTGGACTTAAATCTTCGTGATAGCCGTTGTTTTAATAAAAATTGATCATCTCTACGATATTTCTTTTGAACCTTTTGAATTAGAAGGTGCCAAATCGAATTTTGTGAATACTGTGATATGATCTGGTCTAGCTGATTCTTAGCGTGAATATGAGTAAACCCCAATTGGCTTAAAAAGTCATGGCTGCGCTTGTCCCCATAAGAAAAATAATCTCCATCCCAAAAAATAGTCTTAGAATTATATTTGGGCAAAAAAATATGATGCTCATTTTTTACGGGGTCTAAAATAATAGCAATACCAAGCTGGTTAATGCCAGTCAAATACAGGATGTAGCTATCCTGATAAACAGGGCAAAAACAATTGGCCCAAGCATACATTTGATTTGGCCCATATTCAGGAGCTAAAAGCACAATGGGGCCATGACAGTGTTCCATCAGCCATTTGCGGCGACGTATACTTCGGTTGGTGTATTGGTCAATAGCTAAATCATCGTTAATAAATAGGGGTGGGCGTGGAAACATAAAATTAGTATATCATAGCAAGTTGCACCATTTTATATTCATGAGTTGTTTGTTAAACTTATTAAGTATGAGAGAGTACCTAAAGCTAATTGAACATGTTATCGAAACTGGCGAAGAAAAAACAGACCGAACAGGAACCGGCACAATATCTACATTTGGAACTCAAACACGCTATGATTTAAGGGATGGCTTTCCTTTGGTCACAACCAAGAAAATATTTTTTGATAGCGTTCTTAGAGAGTTGTTATGGTTTATTCGTGGTGCGACAAATATTAATGATAATCTAAACACAAAAATATGGGATGCTTGGGCCAATGAATCGGGGGATTTGGGGCCAATTTATGGCTATCAGTGGCGATTCTGGGAAAAGTACAGCGCTGACAGTGATGGCAACATATCTAAAGCCCATGTGGATCAGTTAATGCAACTGATTAATGGATTAAAGACAAATCCGGATTCTCGTCGACATATTGTAAATGCTTGGAATGTTGCAGATTTAGATCGAATGGCATTACCACCATGCCATACATTTTTTCAATGTTATGTATCCAATGGATGTTTAGATCTCCAGCTATATCAGCGTTCAGCCGATATTGCTGTAGGGGTGCCGTTTAATATTGCAAGCTATGCGCTTCTTTGTATGATGTTAGCCCAGGAGTGTAATTTAAAACCCAGATTTTTTATTCATACGATTGGTGATGCTCACCTATATCTAAATCACCTGGACGGTGTAAAAGATCAATTAAAACGTACCCCAAAGGCTCGACCTAAAGTTGAAATACAAAATAAAGCATTTTTTGATTTAAAATTCGAAGATTTTAAATTAGTCAATTATGAGCATGACGCCTTTATAAAATTTGAGGTTGCAGTTTAATGAAATTTGACATTGTAGTCGCCCATGATTTAAATCATGGAATTGGGATTAACAATCAGCTACCTTGGCATAGTAAAGTAGATATGATGCATTTTAAAACATTAACAACAGGCATTAATGGCCAGAATAATGCAGTAATTATGGGACGAAAGACTTGGGAGTCAATTCCAGAAAAATTTCGCCCATTACCTGATCGAACCAATATTGTTTTATCAAAGTCAACTCAATGCATAGAAAATGCAATGGCGGCCGCTTCATTCGAACAAGCCTTGACATTGGCCGAATCGCACGATCGAATTTTTGTAATAGGTGGTTCACAAATATATGAAGAAGCTATAGCCCACCCAAAGTGTCATCAGTTGCATGTTACTAAGATATTTAAAACCTTTGATTGTGATGCTTTCTTTCCAAACTATAAAGATAACTTCCGATGTTTATTTGCGTCCAATATCGCTGTGTCAGCCACACTAAACTGTGGTTTTTTTAAATACGTAAAGTTGTAACATTATCCAGCCGCAATACGTTTGGCCATGCCTTTAAAAATAAATAGGTGAGGAATATGAAGTGAATACCAATAAATTCGTCCTAAAAGCCCTTGAGGGCGGAATGTAGCTTCTTGTTTTAGATAAAGTTGATCATTTTCATTAATGATTTGCCATTCCAGCCAAGCTTGTCCTGGTAGCTTCATTTCAGCATACAATAAAAGGCGACGCTCAGTTTTATTTGCCAAAATCACTCGCCAAAAATCGAGTGCATCGCCAGGGTAAATTTTATTCTCATGGGTTCGTCCTCGCCGCAAACCAACCCCGCCAAGAAGTTTATCAATCACGCCCCGAACACGCCATGTAAAATCCCAAAAGTACCACCCATTATTACCACCAATCGCCCATAACTTATTGAGGCAAGCCGACGCATTATTTACAGGAATAATTTGAACATCTTTAATGCAACCATACGAAGGAACGTTAATATATTTTGACATCTCTTTGGATTTTGTAATATGCCATGTATCTTTCCAACTTGATACAACCGCATTTTCTTCAATTCGAGTAAATGTTCTCTCTAAAGACTGTTCATAATTTAAATATTCTATAGCTGGGATTAATGTTTTAATGCGGTTATCAACGCAAATACTATCTTCTTTCATACTATCTACAAGGTACTTCGCTAAAGAAAAATTGGTTGAGGTTACAAAATATAACCACATGGATGATAATTTTAGCGTTAGAACAGGGACCGAAATCAAGAAACGTCGTAATTGTCTAAATTTTGCAAACTGTTGCATCATAGATTTAAAAGTAAGTATGTCATTACTTCCAACATCAAAAACATCATTAAAACATGCCGGGTTATCAATAACTTCAGTTAATAATTGAATAATATTGTGAATCGATATCGGTTGGCACCGATTATTAATCCATTTAGGGGCCACCATAATAGGTAACTTTTCAACAAGGTCTCGTATGATTTCGAATGAGGCTGAACCAGACCCAATAATAATACTAGAGCGAAGGACAGTCGTGTTAATTGAACTCTGTAAAAAAATATTTTCAACATTAACTCGGGACTTTAAATGATGGGATAAATGGTCATGGTTGGCCAATCCACTTAAATAAATTATTTGTCGGCAAGATGTTTTCTTTAACATTTGGATATAGTGGTTTGCCATGTTGGATTCAAGCTGAATTAAATTGTTTTTTCGATCACTCATTGCATGAACTAAGAAGTAACTAATATCAATATCGAGGGGAATGCAATCCAATCCTTCACCAGTATTTAAATCACCTATCATTACCTGACAACCAAGATTCAAAAAGTAATCACTTTGTTCTTTATTACGAATAAGGCAAGTAACCTTATGTTTATTCTTTAGTAATACAGGAATCAATCGTTTTCCAATGTATCCTGTGGCGCCTGTTAATAAGATATGCATTATAATTGTTTCCTTTATTCTGGTATGATTTGCCCATCATAAGCAAACACATACCCACTATTTTCAGAGGTGACCTGGTCAAGTATATTTTTGAAAATGGCATCAGCCGCAAATTTAGGTGTAAATAGTTTATGATCAGGAACATGAGCTTGAAAAGGTTTGGATAACGCTGTATCCACGGTTCCTGGATGAATCCCAATAATACTTAGATTTTTATTGTATCGTTTCATTTCAATAGCTCCTGTCTTAATAATCATATTTAAGGCGGCTTTAGCGGCTCGATATGAATACCATCCACCAAGTTTATTATCACCAATACTCCCAACGCGTGCACTTAAAAGACCCATGATAGATGCCTTTTTTTTATTCATCAGAGAGGAAAAGTGTTTAATTATCAAAGCATGAACAATCGCATTCGCATGAAAGTACCACATCATTTGATTTGGATTTAAATGGCCCAGTTTTTTTTCAGGCGTTATGTTGTCTGAATGAAGCGCCCCGATGGCTGAAATACAAAAATCAAGGGTGATGTTAGCATCTTTTAAATGACTTGAAATGTCGTCATAACTTTGTTCATTTTCTGAGTTCCAACTTAACAGTTGGACACGCTGGTTTTCAGATAGTTTTAATTCATTTAAATCAACTGGTGAACGGGTTGGGCAATAAATAGAGACGTTCTCATAACGATTTAAAAAATCCTCAGTTATAGCACGTCCCAAACCACCAGAAATTCCGAACAATAAAATTTTGATCATAAATTAGTTATACCCAATTTTCAAAAAACAAATCATTTTTTTGTTAAAAAAAAGGGCCGCTAAGCGACCCTTTTCATAATTTGTACTTGTTCTAATTAATTAGAATAAGTAAGCTACACCAACGCGTCCGTTAGAGAACAAAGAAGTAGATTTAACTTCAGTTCCACTTTTAAACTTTGCATTTGTAGATGTATAAGCTGAAGCTTGTGTTGTTAAAACAATGTTTGAAGATAAAGCTCTTTCAAAACCCATGTTAACTGCAACTTTTGTAGCACTATCTAATTCAGCTGTATAAATACTTGAATTTAAGAATGAGTAACCAGAATAAAAGCTAGCAGATACACCCGCCGTTAATGACGTAACTGAATCCAAAGCAATTTTGTAGTTTGCACCCACAGAAATCTTAGTTAAACTTTCTTCAGTTTGTGTTGCTGAAGCCGCAGTTAAGTTTGCAAAACTAAAATCAGTAGTAGCTTGACCAACTGTCAATTGAAAATTGTACATATCATCAGTAACAAAAGCACCTAAACCAGATTCTTGTTCACCAATAATACCAAAACGTGGTGCAGCATTTGTTACAGTCGCAACAACTAATAATAAACATAAACTTAATATAGATTTTTTCATAATAATCTCCTTAAAATTATTTTTTGAATAGTATGCATATAAAGATAAAAGTTGACTTAATACACACCCCTTTCTGTATATAACAATGTATTTTGGAATTACTATTCAATAGTACTTTTTAATTTTTTGAAATACAAACTTTTCTTATGTCCACATACTTAATATAATAGGTTCGTAACCGGGAAAAATTAGATGGGAGTGAAATATGAACCAAACAATTGGTGAAGAACAATCAACAAACGAATTAATTAAAAAAGCTAACGATCAACTGGCAATTCTCAATAAACACTGGCAGTCTGTTATTGTGGGGCAACATGATATTTTAGAAAAGATTTTGGTAGCCCTAATTGCTAATGGTCATGTCTTACTTGAGGGGGTCCCTGGACTTGCCAAAACATTAATTATTAGTACTTTATCAAAATTAATGGGGGGCGATTATAAGCGTATTCAGTTTACTCCAGATTTACTTCCAAGTGATATTACTGGAACGCAAATATACAATGCAGCACAACAAAGTTTTGACACCAAAAAGGGGCCATTATTTGCTCAGTTTATTTTGGCAGATGAAATAAATCGTGCCCCAGCAAAAGTCCAAAGCGCTTTACTGGAAGCCATGCAAGAGCGTCAGATTACAATTGGGAATGATAGCCATCAATTAGCAACCCCCTTTTTTGTTTTAGCAACACAAAACCCATTGGATCAAGATGGGACATATCCCTTACCAGAGGCTCAGATGGATCGATTTATTTTTAAGACAGTTTTATCTTACCCTTCAGTTGATGAAGAGAAAGAGATTATTAAGCGTTTTCAACATGGGTTTCCTGAAATAAATGCTGCCGTATTTAATTTGAATTTAATGACAGATGTGCAGCGCTTGGCCAAACAAATTTACATTGATGACAAAGTAAGCGAATACATTATTCGATTAATTGATGCAACACGACATCCCGAAAAGTTTGGTTTAGATTCTTTACAGCCATATATTCGATGTGGGGCATCACCCAGAGCCACCATTGCATTTGTTGCTGCGTCAAAGGCGTATGCATTCTTACAGCGAAGGAACTATGTTATTCCAGAAGATATTAAATATTTAGCATATGATATTTTGAGACACAGGCTAAACCTTACATTTGCAGCCGAAGCAGAGTCGATGACTGCAGATAAGATTATCGAAACAATTTTGGGTAATGTCGAGGTTCCTTAGTGAATGCCGAGGATTTAATTAAAAAAATTAAAAAAATAGATATTCAAACCAAAAGTTGGGTTGATTCCATTTTTAGTGGGGCTTACCATTCACGTTTCAAAGGACAGGGAGTTCATTTCAATGAGGTCAGACAATATGCATTTGGAGACGATATTCGTCGCATTGATTGGCGTGTAACAGCCAAGTTAAATGAACCTTATATTAAAGAGTTTGAAGAAGAACGAGATTTAACCGCCATAATTGCTGTGGATATGAGCCAATCACAGTTTTATCAAAGTGGAAGTCAGTCTAAGTTGGAACGTGCACTAGAGTTGGCTGCTATTCTAGGATTTTCAGCAGTATCCAATGGGGATCAGGTAGGGCTGGTTTTATTTACGGATACAATTGAGGCATTTATACCTCCGAAACAGGGAAAACGCCATATGTTTACGATTCTTTCCCAAATGGTTAATCATCAACCCGCATCCAATCAAACAAATTTACGGCAGTTATGCCAAACCCTTATAAATGCGCTAAAGCGTCGTAGTATTGTTTTTCTGTTGTCTGATTTTATTTGTGATAATTATGAATCTGATTTTCGAAGATTAGCTCAAAAGCATGATGTCGTACCAATCATTATTCAAGACCCAATGGAGATTACGGTCCCCGCAGCAGGCATTGTTGTTCTTAAAGACACAGAAAGTGGTGAGGAAGTCATTTGCAATACAAAATCAACAGATTTTCAATCAACCATTCAGAGTTTATTGGGGTCTCATCGAATTCGACGTGAACGAATGTTTCAAAGCGTTGGTGTGAAACCACTGAATCTATCAACAGAAGATGAATTAATTCAGCCACTTAAGGAGTACTTTCAATCAAGATGAAATTATCCCTGGTGATTTGTTTATTCTTATTTCAAATACTAAGTTATTCATTGCCGATGCATTATGTTTCAACAAATAACATCAATATTGGAGATACCTTTCTATATACCATTGAATTACCCCCAGGCATTCCAGATGTATTAACCGCTCCAACCATTAATGGTGTAGAAAAATTAAGTGAAAAGGTCAATTATGGTCAAAATTCAACTCGGTATGAATTTCAATTTCAAGTATTTACCATTGATAGTGTCGTAATTCCAACCTATTCTTTAACATCAATTAATGGTTTGGACCCGATTGAACTTAACCCCATTATTTTGGCGGTAAATTCATTACTTTCACCAACAATGAATCAATTAAATGATATTTCTCCCTTATTTAAAATAACGCAATTGAATGGGCCGGTAATAATTACATTAATCTTAATATTAGGTGCAATCGCGGCGCTAGCATGGTTTAAAAGACGATCTAGAAAAGAAGACATCGAAATATTAAAAACAGACATTTCGCCAGATAAAATAGCGCTTAACCAACTAAATGCATTATTAAGAGAAATTATTAATGACCCCGCACATATTAAAAAAGCCTATTTTGATTCTACAGAGATTTTTTATCGATATTTAACGGCTCAATCAAAGCTAAATTTTTCAGATGCAACAACCGTCGAAATTAAAAGGCTATTGAAACTAAAAAAACCATTTTCATCATCAATTTCAAATCAAATAGTTACTATAGCATTGAGTACGGATGAGTGTAAATTTTCTAAAAATCCCACTCTAATTTTATCTCAACTGGAAGATACGGTTAAAAAAATGAAAGTAATTATAAAAGGGGTGTCCAATTGATATTTAAACATCCTGAGTTTTTAATTCTTTTTATTTTGTTAGCAATAATTTTTTATTTCCTAAGACAAATTAAGGTTTTACATACCATCGGATTTCCTAAAGCGGCTTGGATTCAAACATTAACCTCAAAAAAAGCCAAGAGGTTATTAACATTTCATCGTTGGCTTGAATTTATAATTTTTATATTGATTATTATGGCATTGGCACAACCTCAGTGGATTCAATCTAAAAAATATAAAACAAAAAAAGGGATTGATATTGTAACAATTTTAGATACATCAGGAAGTATGAATGCCGAAGATTTTAAGCCCAAGAACCGAATGACAGTTGCAAAAGAAACGCTTGTAAAATTTATAAATAAACGGGAAAATGACCGCATTGGTCTTGTCATTTTTGGAACAGATGCATTAACAAAAGCGCCATTAACATTTGATCATAACATTATAAAAAATCGCATTAATCAAACGACGGTAGGCAATGCTGGGGATGGAACAGCGATTGGGTTGGCCATCGCTACGGGTGTAAATCGATTAGAAAAATCAACCTCTCTAAGCAAAATAATCATTTTAATTACAGATGGCGTCAATAATGCGGGTCAAATTGATCCAATATCAGCGGCAAAGTTTGCAAAATCGAAGAACATAAAAATATATACCATTGGCATTGGCGATCAAAAGGGGGCCCCAATCCCAATTTATCACCCAACATATGGGAAGCGTTATGCAAGGTATCCAAACGGGCAATTGGTATTAACTGAATTTGATGAAGCCACATTGAAGTCGATTGCCAACATATCGGATGGCGCGTATTTTAATGCTAGAAATGCAGAAGAGCTCTCAGAAACATATAAATCTATTGATCAATTAGAGAAAACCGTTATTAATACCTCAAAAAATAATATTACCTATGACTTATTCCCATATTTTATTGCCATTACATTTATTTTTTTCTTAATTAAAGAGGCGCTTAGTTTAACAACATTATTGGGGGTGAAAACATAATGTTTCAAAATCCACATATGGCAGCACTATTCATTATAGTTCCTATTTTAGCTTGCATTCAGTTCATTCGATTTAAAGCACGAGTCAAGTTATGGGGGTTCTTTCAACATCCCCGAAACTGGAAGTCTCAAATTGCTTTGAGTGATTCAGGGCATTATTTTTGGCAAAAAGTATTAATTTTATTGGCACTGACTTTTTTAATATTGGCATTAATGCGACCACAATATGGTGAAAAATATGAAACCATTCAAAGAACGGGTCGGCAAGTATATTTTATAATTGATACATCGTTAAGCATGTTGGCAGAGGATGGGGCACCATCGCGTCTTGATGCAGCTAAGTATCATATTCAACAATTATTATCAAAATTAGATCAAGATCAATTAGCTATAATTCCTTATGCAAGTACTGCATATACTTATTTACCGTTAACAAATGATATTTCAGCAGTAAATTTGTTTTTAGAAGATATGTTTGTGGGAATGATAGGCTCATCAGGGTCCAATATTACAAATGCTTTAAAAGTTGTTTCACAATCAATAAAAAATCAAGGTGGCGATTCGGCAACGCTCATCATTTTTTCAGATGGAGAGTTTTCTCCCACACCGCAAGAATCAATACTGGATGCGTTATTTAAGGGAATGGATATTGAGTCCATCATCGTTGGGCTCGGTTCCAGACAAGGGGAGCCCATACCCAAACGAACCAATAACAATACGGATTCATACAAAAAAGATAGTGCGGGCAATATTGTGCTTACAAAGCGTCAAGAAGGTGAGCTACAGCGGCTAGCAGAGCAGCTTAATGGCATTGTTATTGATGGGGAAGTTAGTCCAATAGTTGCTGAAAAAATTTATTTACATTTATCAACATTAGAAACTAAAAAATTAGAGTCCAAACTCAAAATAACAAAAGTTGATCGGTATCATTGGTTTTTAATAGTGGCTTTAATTTTTATGATACTTGAATATAGTGTTCCAAAGTTGAAGTTATCCTATTTTTCAAAGCTATTTATTTTTTTACTAATAATAACGAATAGCACCATTACCCATGCCGCTCACCCAGGGGTTGAGGCCTATATTAATGGGGATTATATGTTAGCAAAAAGTGAGTTTGAAAAAGAGTTAATAAAATCTCCAGACAAACCTAAAGTAAAATATAATTTAGGAAATACTTTCTATAAGTTAAATGAGTATAATAAGGCGATAACAGCCTATAATGAATCGATTCCTGACTTATCTGAAGACGATAAGCTTGCAGCATACTATAATATAGGAACAGCATATCTTCAACAGAAAGATATTAAAAAGGCAATCGAAATGTATAAGGAAGTTTTAAGGCGAGATCCAAATCATTTACAAGCACGCCAAAATATAGAATGGGCGCTACAACGGCCTAAAAATAACGATCCATCAAATCAAAGTAATCAAAATAACCAATCAAATGAGGATCAACCTGCAGATTCAGCTCAATCCCCAACATCAAATACTCAAGAAGATGTATCGAGGGATCAATCTGAAAATAGTGATCAACAAGAACAGAATATAACCAACAATGAAACCGTGGCATCTGATAATATAAAATCTAAAACACAAGATCTGACAGAACAGCAAATACAACTTCTTGTAGATAATGCTGAAAAAGAAGCACGAGAAAAACGTCAGCGAAAAATAGACAAATTATTTGAGGAATCCGAATGGTAAAAAAAATTAGCATCCTATTATTCATTTTAAGCTTATCAATTTTTTCACAGGATTTTGAAATTCAATCAAGTGTTAGTAAATCAAAGGTATATAAAAATGAACGATTTTTACTTAGCTTGACGGTGAAGGGGGCAGATAAAGATGTATTTAAATCAATTAAATTGCCCAATTTTCAAAAAGATTTCAGTATAGTTTCATCTAGTCAATCATCTTCATTTTCCTTTATTAATGGAGTCTCAAATCGTACAAGAGAGTACCAATATGTTCTTATTCCAATAAACTCTGGAATTTATATTATTGATCCGTTTCAAATCATTTATGATGGAAAGTCATATGCAACCAAGCCCTTAAGAGTTGTCGTCAGAGACGATGAATTATCCCAAAGCCAACAACAACAAGCAAAACCCATTTCACGGTTAAATTCAAGTCAAAGTATTCCTCAAAATAAATCAAATTCAATATTTTTAGATACCCAAGTATCAACAAACAATATATTTATTGGTGAAAGCATCAATTATTCAGTAAAGTTGTATCGTAGAATTTCACTTTGGAGTTCAATTTCAATTAACCAAGATGATTTGCTAGGTGTATGGCAAACTTCTATTGATACTAAGCCAGAGCAAATGGTTCGAAAATTTGGGCAGCGATATTACGAATTAGAGTTAACCCATAAAGAAATCCAACCGTTAAATATTGGTGAGCTCGCCATCCCTCCACTCACAGCAAGGTTTGTTGTAGATCCTTTCACGGGTGAGTATCAGTTACAATCAAAAATGGTGACAATAAACGTTAAGCCCTTACCAGAGCCAAAGCCGGCGTCGTTTACTGGGGCGATTGGCAATTACGAGATGACAACATTAATTCCTGAACAACCTCCGTCACAAAATACATTTCAAATTCAACTTATTATTGAGGGGCAGGGGAACCTATCTTCAATTTTGCCGCCAGTTATTCAAGACACAAATGCGTATCGAGTCTTAACCGCCCCTAAAAATAACATCGAAGAGAGTGATGCAAAGCAGATATTTGACTATGTCATTATCCCAAAAAGTTCAGGAACTATTGATATCCCTCCCATCGAGTTTTCCTATTTTTCAAAAGAAAAAATGAGTTATATTTCTTTAACTTCTGAACCCTTCCAGTTTGAGGTTTCAATAAATGATATTGCATTTAATCCACAACGTAAAAATTTCAAGGAAGATATCCAGTTTTTAATCGAGAATACCGTATTTATTACTTTCATCAGCCATATTTTAAATAAGGGGTTTTCACAAGCCCTGACAGTTTTGAACGCATTAATATTAATTTCACTTTTAATTATTTTAACGAAGTCAAAGCTTCAATTTAAAAAACCATCGCCCGCCAAGAAAAAGCGAAGTTTAATTCGTCGAATTCATAACTTAAGACAAGCTTCATCCATTCAAGAAATGGAAACATTATTTATTGAAGTTCTGAAGCACTTTACAAATTATAATCAACCAAGCGTTCAGTCAAAGCGCATTGAAGAAGCACTATATAACACAGGCTTCTCAGATGCGTTAATTAAAAGCGCAATGCAGTGGATAAAAAACACACAGATGTTACAATTTTCAAAAGATAAACAAGATGACCAGATTCATTCAATGTCGGAAAGTTTGAAGCGAATATTAAAAGAAATTATTAAAGAAACTGGAAAAAATGAATAAAACAATATTAATTTTATTGCTAATAACAACCATCTTAATTGCTAATGAACAAACAGCAAGAAACGAATATTTAAACAAAAATTACCAGCAGTCAAAAATTGAATATCAGAAGTTAGTAAATGCAGCACCAAACAACATTGCTTTTCAATATAATTTGGGGGCAACATTTTATCGTTTGGGTGATTTTGTAAATGCGAAAAAACATGTTCTAAAAGCCTTAAAAATAAGCCCAACCAATCAAGACATTAAGTTTAATCTTGATATTATCAACAAAAAATTTATTGATCAGAATTTATCATTTAAAAATCATTGGGCTCAATTTATGGGGTATTCCATACCCTTCATTTTGACATTAACCCTTTTATGTGCGCTGCCATTATTTGCATTATTATTTTATGTCACTATGACAGATGCCCGCCCTGAAATAAAACGCCCTATTATTTTAATTAATTTACTATGGATCTCAATTTTTTTCATTGCATGGGGTGTTAATAGTAAACAAGGAACGTATGGTTTAATTATTTCAAAAAAAGTGTCGGTGTACTCAGGGCCATCTAAAACTCAAAATACGTTATTTTATGTGCATGAGGGCGCCGAATTTAAAATTGAATCAACATCGAACAAATGGTATCAAATTCAGTTTTCGAATGGTTTAAAAGGTTGGATTCAGGGTATAAATATAGCAGAGATATGAAGCCGCTTAAAATATTTTTGATAATATTATGTTTTCCAATACTTGCATTTACCGAAATCGCCCCATTTTTTCCGCTAGTAAGTCATTCCTTTGTTTTGAATCCCATTCAAAGTGATGATTTAAGCTTCGTATTTAATTCAAAGTCCTTAGAGAAGTCCAAGCGCCCTGGATTATCAATTGCGCATCAGAATAGAGAATGGGATTACAATTGGTTTGTTGTTGCTTCGGTAGTGCCAACACAAATTGGGCATTTTGGTATTGGGTATTCTAACTATGGCTATTCCTCATTACCGGTGACAAATTCAGATGCATTAGGCACCTATATTGAGGGAAATACTTCAGATACTTTTGAAACACTTGTGATTGCATTTAGTCCCGCAATAAAAGAAGTTGATTTCACGATCTCAACCAGTTACAAATACCGACGCTTAGTCGACCAATCTGCAAATGCTTTACATGTCGATTTTAAATTATCATCACCATACATAGTGAATAATCAGCTTGGAATTCAAACCAAAAATTTACTTGGGACAAAATATTCTTGGGACACTACGACACGCTTAGAAGAAGATTTGCCCCAATATATTGGAGTCTATTATATTCAACCCATCCATACGCTTACATTAATGCTTGAAAATGATGTCTGTTTAAATTATTCATCGTTGACAACACAAAGTGCAGGTTTATCATTTCAGCTTGATTCATTTATTCGTTTATTTTTTTCATATCAGTCTTCTACAATTCAAACGGCCACAACCTTAGGTTCAGAAATAGCGCTATCCGAGGTATTCAATTTAAAATACGCGAATCGAAATGAATCTAACGACCAACAAGAGTTATCAATTCATTCCATTGGTATTGGCGTAAAATTCTGAAAAACATATAATACGAATAAATGGCAGAAAATAAAACATATTATTTTATAGGAATAAATGGCATAGGTATGAGTGGCTTGGCTGAGATATTAAAGTCAAAAGGCCATCATGTATTAGGCTCTGACACTTCAAAATCAATTCGAAGAGCGCATTTTGAGTCAATCGGGATAAAAGTTAGTAGTAGTCAGGTTTCAAGTAATATTACATCAAAAGAATGGATCATTGTTCTATCGAGTGCAATTAAATCAAACAATAAAGAACTGATTCAAGCAATAAAATTAGGCTGTAAAATACTAAAGCGGGGTGAATTATTAGCCGAAATAATTCATGATTACAAAAAAACAATTGCGGTAGTTGGTACACATGGTAAAACAACAACATCATCTTTACTGGTTGAAATATTTACAGAATTAACCACACCGTCCTATTTTGTTGGTGGTCATTTTGATGATAAGCCTCATGCACGCGCCAATGATAGTGAGTGGTTCATTACGGAACTTGATGAAAGTGATGGGTCATTTTTAAATGTAACTGCAAGCAATACGATAATTACGAATATTGAGCATGACCATGTTGATTTTTATCAAACCAAAGATCAACTTTTAAAAGCATTTTCAGAGTGTATTAATAAAACAATACAAAGCAATGGTTGCTGTGCAATTAATTTAGATGATCCAATTTCTGAAAAGCTATACAAAAAGTTTGAACATAAAGAAAACTTTGTTACCTTTGGGATTGAGTCAAATACTGCACAAATAAGAGCGGAGAGCATTGAATATCATTGGAATGGGTGTGAATTTACATTAGTGATTAATGATAATAAAGTAGACCAGGTGGTAATGTCTTTATTTGGGAAGCACAATGTTTACAACGCCCTATCAGCAATATCAAACGCTATTCAAAAAGAGGAGCCGTTAAAACATATCCTAAATGGTTTAAAAAAATTTTCTGGAGTGAAGCGTCGATTAGAACTGAAGTATCAAGCAAATGGAATTAAGCTCTATGATGATTATGCACATCACCCAACCGAAGTAATATCAACATTAGAAGGACTGTTTAAAAGTTTTACTAATCATCGAATAATTACAATTTTTCAACCACATCGGTATACACGTCTAACCAATTTATTTGACGCATTTTCTAATTCATTTAATCGATCTTCTAAAACATGTATTGTGCCTGTATTCGCTGCAGGAGAAACCCCTGAAAATAAAAAATCATCATTTGATTTGGCTAATCAAATTAAAATAAATGGCGGCCAAGCCGAATCATTTGAGTCATTTGATGATGTCATAGATAATGTATCTAAAAGTATTCAAGCAAACGATATTATCATCGTGATGGGTGCAGGAAATATTTCAAATATTTCAAAGCAGCTAATCCCATTAATTAAACGTGTGAGGTAACTTATCAAAAAAGAATCTCTTTATTCAATTCATCGTTTAACATCCTTTAATCAAGCTGGTGAAGTAAAAGAAGTCATTACAGTTGAGTCGGAATCAGATTTAAACGATTTGCCAGAAGAATTTATTCCTGTAGGCGGTGGCTCTAATATTTTAATAGACCCTAAAGTGATTCCACCTCTAATTAAAGTATCTCCAAAGTTTTGCGAGGTCTCCGTAAATCAGAATGAAATCACCTGTAGCGCAGGGTTACCATTATCCTTATTTCTTAAGTCGGCCCTTCAACACAATCTGAGTGGACTCGAGTTTGCAACGGGCGTTCCAGCAACGATGGGGGGAATGGTTTACATGAATTTTGAGTGTTGGGGGAATGAAATTTCTCAGTATGTTCATTCTGTGTTCATTTATGACCAAACTAAGAAATGTCGGTGGGTGAAACAATCTGAATATCAAAAAGCGTATCGATGGACATCCTTTCATAATGAAAAAGTTATTATTTTAGCGGTTAAATTTAAGTTGAATCAATCGAATCACGATGCGATTAAGTCCAAAATGACGGAATATTTAAATGAACGAAAACAAAAACAACCCATTATGTCACATACATTTGGGTCAGTTTTTAAAAACCCTTTACCAAAGAAAGCGGGTCAACTGATTGATCAATCAGATTTGAAAGGCCATCAAGTGGGTGGGGCTAAAGTATCTGAAATTCATGCGAACTTTTTCGAAAATGTAGATGAGGCGTCATTTGAAGATGCTTGTCAATTAATCAAATTAATTCAAAATAAAGTAGCTAAATTGTACAATATTAATTTAGAATGCGAAGTTCAACTAATCAATTAGAAAAATTCAAAAATAAAATTATTGCTGTTATTGGTGGTGGTATTTCTAATGAGCGAGATATTTCACTGAGATCAGCTAAAAATGTAGCGAATGCATTGATTGAATTAGGGCTAAATGTTATCCAGATTGATCCAGCTGAGGCCGCTTTTTTTGATGCCAAGTATGATATTGCATTTAATTGTCTGCATGGAATCTGGGGAGAAGATGGCGGGCTTCAAGGGTATTGTGAACTTAAAGGAATTCCTTATACCGGCCCTGGCATTATTGCCACGTCAATTGGTCTAAATAAGCCACTATTTAAGCATATTTTAAATCAAATAGGGTTGCCAGTACCTAAACTCTACCCTAATCCGAATATATTCCCATTGGTTGCAAAACCAATTTCTGAAGGATCTAGCATCGGCATACACATAATAAAAAGTGATGTTGATTTTAAATCTCGGGTATCAATCAATCCTCAAATTAATTCTGAAAATTATTTTTTTGAGGAATATATCAGTGGTAAAGAAGTAACTTCAGGCGTCATTCAATTAAATGGCATCCCCACAGTTTTACCGATTCTTGAACTACAAACTTCAAATGAGTTTTATGATTTTGATGCTAAATATTCTGCCGGTAAAACGACTTTTATTGTACCCGCGCGCATTTCTGAATCTTTAAAAAATAAAATTGAGACAATATCAATCACGATTTTCAATTATTTTAAATGCAAGGGGTGTGTTCGCATTGATTTTATGATTAAAGATGATCAGCCTTATGTATTAGAAATGAATACCAATCCGGGGTTAACAGAATTATCAGACATACCAGCTCAAGCTAAAGCAATGGGGATGGATTTTAAACAGCTAATGATCCATTATTTGGAAAGTGCACAATAAATTTATAATTTCGTTACTTGTATTCATATTTGTGGCAGTTGGGTTATCTATACCTATTAAATTATCAATTGCATTTCAGGCCAAGGAAACGTGGATTCCTAAAAGTGAAATTATTAAAAGTATTACACCATATTCAAATATTCGATTAATTCAACTTGCCCATTGGCCAATTTTAAAGTCCAGATTAGCAAAGAAATATCCCATGATTGAAGATCTAAAATTATCATTTAAAAGATTTCCAAATATTCATGTAACTGTTTATGAAAAACAACCATGGGCAATGTTAATTAAAAACAATCAATCCAGCCTGTATTCTTATGATGGCACATTATTAAATCAAAATTTATCCGATTTTGAATTACCAGAAGACCCTATACTCATATTCAAAACACAATTGGTATCACCAACTTTGACTCAGTTGGATGCCAAAACTTTAGAGGTGTGGCATGACTTATCTGAAAATCTAAAAAAAATCCCATTTCTTAATTTACAACATATTTTACTAGAAAATAACGGGATTCAATTAATAAAAATGAATGGTGTAAAGATCAATATTGGTGATGACAAAAAATTAAGTGAAAAGTTCACAATGCTGAAATATTTTTTAGGATCACACCGGCAAGCCATAGATAAAGTTCAATTTATCGACATTCAATTTCCAAAAAGGGTTATAATTAAATAGTTCTCATGAGTAAACCAAATATTATTGCAGGGATAGATATAGGCACATCTAAAATTAGCGTGATTGTCTGTGCTTTAAAATCATCCGATGATATTGAAATCTTGGGAATGGGAACCAGTATTCTTAAAGGGGTACAAAAAGGGATTATTGTTGATAAAAGCTTATTTACCAATGCCCTTCAGAATTGTTT
>JAYNJH010000012.1:0-6544 GCA_038109885.1 Candidatus Margulisiibacteriota bacterium
TTATCTGGACGGTGATTCCAACACTAATTGTATTAATCATTTTTATTTGGGGCTACAAAGAATATATGATAATGAGAACCTCAGCACCAAATGCGATTGAAATTTACGTTAAAGGCAAAAAATGGTTTTGGGAGTTTACCTATCCTAATGGAAAGAAAACAATTGATGAGTTGGTTGTGCCAGTTAATGAACCAATTAAATTAATTATTAGTAGTTCCGATGTATTGCACAGTTTTTATTTACCAAATTTGAGAGTAAAACGAGATGCAATTCCAAATCGATATACGCTATTGTCTTTTGAGGCAAATAAATTGGGGAACTATCATATATTCTGTACAGAATATTGTGGTGATTCACATTCAAAAATGATTGCTGTACTAAAGGTTAAATCACCAAATGAATATACAGATTTTTTAAATGAGGTTGATTTTGATGACACTATTCCATTAAGTGAATCCGGCAAACAAATTTATAGTAAAAAAGGATGTAATGCATGTCACTCCATCGATGGAACAGATATGGTTGGGCCGACATGGAAGGATCTGTTTGATAAAAATAGAGATTTTACAGATGGAACTACAGGAATTGCAAATGAAGTTTACTTAAAAGAATCTATACTATACCCACAAGTCAAAATAGTTAAAGGATATCAGCCTGTTATGCCATCTTATCAAGGTTTATTGGTTGATAAAGAGATTGAAGCTATAATTGAATATATAAAGGAATTAAGTAAATAATGAAAAATTATATAAATGAAAAATCAGGTATATTAAGTTGGTTATTTACAAATGATCATAAACGAATTGGCATTATGTATTTATTTACTATTTTTGCAGCGTTTGCTGTAGGTGGGTTTGCAGCATTAATATTACGTTTTGAACTTCTTTCGCCAGATCAGATTTTATTAACGGCCAAACAATATAACCAATCATTTACGTTGCATGGTGCAATCATGGTATTTCTATTTATCATTCCATCAATTCCAGCTACGCTAGGCAATATAATATTGCCTTTGCAGCTCGGGGCAAATGATGTGGCATTTCCTAAATTAAATCTAGCAAGTTTTCATATTTATATTCTAGGTGCCATCTTTTGTATTGCAAGTATTATATTAGGTGCAGTTGATACAGGGTGGACATTTTATACACCATACTCAACAACAACAAATACTGCAGTACTATCAATGGTAACCGGCGTATTTATTTTAGGTTTTTCTTCCATTTTAACGGGTGTAAATTTTATTGCTACTATTCATTATTTACGAGCACCTGGAATGACATGGTTTCGAATGCCTTTATTTGTGTGGTCACTATATGCAACATCAATTATACAGGTTTTAGCTACGCCAGTGCTTGCCATTACCCTTGTTCTACTTATGTTAGAAAAAGTTTGGGGAATTGGAATTTTTGATCCAGCAATAGGTGGTGATCCTGTTTTATTTCAACATTTCTTTTGGTTTTACTCTCATCCAGCCGTTTATATTATGATATTACCTGCGATGGGTGTCATAAATGAAATCGTTACAACCTTTTGTCGAAAAAATATATTCGGGTACCATGCAATAGCTTACTCAAGTATTGCAATTGCAATCATCTCATTTTTGGTATGGGGACATCATATGTTTACTTCTACATCAGAAGTTGCAGCTACTGTATTTTCATTTCTAACATTTTTAGTTGCAATCCCATCAGGAATAAAAGTTTTCAACTGGATTGCCACAATGTATAAAGGATCAATAGATTTTAGTACACCATTTTTATATTTTATTGGATTTATGGTTTTATTTGTTATTGGTGGGTTTACTGGAATTTTTCTAGGTACATTAGCGATAGATGTACACCTTCATGATACTTATTTTGTTGTCGCTCATTTTCATTATGTAATGTTTGGCGGAACACTTTATGCATTTCTTGCAGGTTTACATTACTGGTGGCCAAAGATGTTTGGTAAAATGTATTCTGAGTTACAAGCAAAAATAGCTTACTGGTTAATATTTATTGGTTTTAACTTAACATTTTTTATTCAATTTATTATGGGATCTAAGGGTATGCCAAGACGTTATTATACTTATATTGAAGAATTTCAAATATATCATCAAATATCAACAGTTGGATCATGGCTAATAGGTCTTGGTTTTATAGTTATGCTATATTATCTAGTTGCTTCACTTCGATCTGGTGAAAAAGCTCCAAATAACCCTTGGGGAGGATTAACATTAGAGTGGACATTGCCATCGCCACCGGCTTATCATGCATTTGAGAATACACCAACAGTTACTCAAGGCCCTTATGAATATGGAATAGAGAAAAATGGATAGCAGCACAATTAAGAAAAGAGAATTACCTCACTATTTTAAAGATGAACACCAAGAATTTGAGGCTTGTAAAGTTGGAATGTGGGCATTTTTAGCACAAGAAATATTATTTTTTAGTGGTTTATTTGTTGCTTATGGCGTCTACAAGTTTTTTAATCCAGAAATGTTTTTATATGCCAGTTCACTCCTAGACTGGAAACTGGGTTTTATTAATACTATTTTCTTAATTATTAGTAGTTTTACAATGGTTATGGCTGTATTTCATATTCAGCATGGCGAACGTAAAAAAACATTAATTAACTTATCAATAACATTTTTATTAGCAACGTTATTTTTAGTCATTAAAGCCTTTGAATATAAATCTAAATTTGATCATGGATATTTTCCGGGTATGCACTTTAGCGGTGAAGGGCCTTTTGATAGCTTACATATATTTTTCGGCTTATATTTTACTATTACTGGTCTACATGCATTACATGTATTAATCGGTATGGGACTCATATTATGGTTGATTTATCGAGTTTATAGAGGAAACGTAACAAAGGAATACTTCACACCTGTTGAAATGGTAGGATTATATTGGCATTTGGTAGACGTTGTATGGATATTTTTATTTCCATTATTATATTTATTGTGAGGTAAATTATGGCAGGACACTTTATAATTCCGAAAAAATATTATCAAATGACTTTTATAGTTCTATTAATATTGACAGTATTTACAGTTATCATATCGAGAGTTGATTTAGGGCTTCTTAATACACCTGTTGCCATATTAGTAGCTTCAATAAAGGCTGGTTTTGTTGGAACATACTTTATGGGATTGAAATGGGAAAGATCAAATTTAATATTTGTATTTGGTGGTATTGCAGCCATAATATTATTCTTCTTATTTACTTTTATTGATTTAGCCTATCGAGGTGAGATATCAACACAAGTAATTCGACCATATGATTATAAATCTCCTGTCAAGATTATTGAAAATTATAAAAGTAAAGGGCATTAATGTTTGGATCTACTGAATTAATCGTTATCGTACTAATAGTGTTTATACTATTTGGCGCTAAATCAATTCCCAAATTTGCTAAATCTCTTGGTGAAGCGAGAAAAGAATTTCAAAAAGGAATTTCTGAATCGGATAAATCAACAGAAAATCAAAAAGAAGATAAAGAATCTTAAATTACTAATATCCATAATAATTATATTTTTCTCATAATAGACTTTAGACTGTTATAAATAATATACGATCACATTAACATAATTTTTATTTACTGGTTTTAATCCATAGATACAAAGCATTAATGTTTGAATCGCTTTATATAACTAAATGAAAAAATAAAAAATGATTTAGAATAACATTTTTATCTAAGTAATAGATTAAATTTATTCAATCAGGATATATCAAAGAATAATATCAAACAAAAAGAATCGAAGTTTCTAAATAAAGCATATGCAGCTTCAATAATAGATAATACCTATCAATTAAAGTAATTCAATAACTATCAACATAATTCGCTAGAATAAGAGGCCTATATAATAAATACAAACTGAAATTTAAAGTAATTAATAGAGTAAGCACGAATTAATATTAGAAATAAATTATATCGAAATTAAATAAAGAGCGATAGATAATATAAAAATAAAACTACCAATTAATACAAATGGAAAGCCATTTTTAATTATTATGGAGTGGTATTGCTTTAGTAGTTGGTACCGATTTATTTGAATGTTGCTCAACCTTAAGCTCGGTAAATTAATCACATATATAAGTAAAGATAACGAGTTATTGAAAAAATAAATCATCTTTGAGATTAATCCTACAACAAGTGAATTAATTGACAAATAAACAAAATCAACAAATGAGATAAAGAAAACAGAAAGGAAACGTAATAACTTACGGTAAAGCCAATCAAAATCTATAAAAATAGAATTTTTAGATGGGATATATTTTGAAAATAAAACATAAGCAAGAACTGCGAAAATGAATTTCTGTAATGTTATTATTAACTTTTCTGATTTACTATAAATTGCAATAAAGTCGGAAGGGATCTTTGCCATTAGATATTTAGAAAATGGGATTATTTCGTAAACAATTTTTGGGAATAAACCAAGGTATATACATGCGGCTGAAAAAATAATACTTGAAAACAACATCAATGGGTTTAATTGATTGGAAATATTTTTAACAACACCGAAACTATTTTTATAAAAAAATGCATGATAAATAAACTTACAAAAAACCAAAAGAACGACACCAAATGAAGCAAATTCCAATAATAACCAAGGCGTAAATAAATGAGCTAATTCAACTGATTTTAAAATAATTGATTTAGAAATATATCCACTTGTAAAAGGAAATGATGATATGGATAATGCACCAATAATTGCTAATAAAAGCAATAAAGGTAATCGACGATTAAAAATAGAAAGATCTGAATATTTATGTTTACCAGTTAAATAAATTAAATTACCAGCTGATGTCCATAAGACAGAATTGTAAATAACGCCACAAACAACATGTGCACAAACACCAGCGATCGCTAATGGGGAACCTATGCCGATACCAACCAACTTAAAGCCTACTTGATTTATGACACTAAAGGATAATGATCGCCGAACATTGTTTTCTATAAGTCCGTAAACTATTCCATAGATTGCTGTAATAACACCCAACCAGATTAATATATCCGTACCGGAAAAACCTCTAATTAATGTATAAATTGCAGTTTTAGTAGTAATTGAACTTAGTATAACGCCACCCATCAAAGTTGATTCAGGATAAGCATCAGATAACCATGATGAAAATGGAATTGAAGCTGCATTTATTAAGAATCCAATAAAAATTAAACCAGATGAAATTGAGTTTAATGTTAATGCTGTAAATTCAGTAGATCCCGTTGAATGAATATGAATAACAATTCCAGCTAACAAAATCAATCCTCCAACTAAATGAACAATAATGTATCTTAATGAGGACTTAAATGAATTTTCTGTTTTACTTAATAAAATTAGAAAAACAGAACTAACAGCCATTAATTCCCAAAAAATATAAAGCGTTATAAAGTCATTAGTAAAAATTACAGATAGAGCTGAACCAATATAAAATAACGCAGCTGTATATTCACGAGAATTCGCAATCTTTAAGCCATAAATAAATGCGAAGAATGAGAATATAGTAAATAAATAGCCAAATGTTAGACTTAAACTATCAACCCTAAGTAACCCTAATGTATATCCTAGAAAAGGAATCGATAACGTTGAACTCTCGGTAAACGATGTTAAGGTTAACAATGAAAGTATTGGAATAATAATAGGCAAAGCTTTTATAAAACGTTTCTTAAACAAAAAAGTACAAATTGAACCTATTAAAAAAATAATTCCAGGTGTAAAACTAAAAATCGTCATGATAATAATCCTCTGATGCTGATAGAATATTGTAAATAAATTGAGCTACTTTAAAAAGAATAAAAGTTCCAAAAAATGACAAAATGGCATAAAAACCAGTAATTCCATCCATTGCTGTTAGCCCTCCTATACTTGAAAAATGAGAATGACGATCTAAAAATACTAGATCAATCAGAACAACAGTAATACCAAGAATAACTAGAATTCTTATGAGTGACTTTTTAGATAAGTTAAACATTTAAAACTCCTGAAATTATAGAAGAAAAAAATGAATACTTAAAAAATAATAATATGCTTATACTTGCCGTAATTAATGGCGGAATATAACAAAATACAGGAGCTTCTTTTATTTTAACAAAATCACCATCAATCATATCAACATCTGCTGGTTGTTTAAAAAATGCTCTATAAATAATGGGGAAAAAGTAACATGCATTTAAAAATGAACTAATTAAATAAATGATCATTATAATGGTAAGATCAGCATCAAGTGCTCCTAGTAGCATCATCCACTTACTTATAAATCCACCCGTGGGTGGAATTCCAATAACACTTAATGCTCCAATAAAAAAAGCCGTCATTGTAAATGGCATATACTTACCAATCCCATCCAGTTGAGAGATATTTTTCTTTTTAGTTGCTACGTATATTGCTCCAGCGCAAAAAAATAATGTAATCTTTCCAAATGCATGCATGACAATGTGTAATGTTCCACCGATAAATCCTAAACTTGATGCCAAACCTACCCCCATAATAATATAAGCCACCTGCCCTATTGATGAAAAAGCTAATCGACGTTTTAAGCTATCTTGATAAAGTGCAATAA
>JAYNJH010000012.1:6554-10052 GCA_038109885.1 Candidatus Margulisiibacteriota bacterium
GTGCAATAACAGACGCAACAATCACTGTAAACGCGGCGATGTAACAAATGACAACATTTAAAGAATGGAGCTGTATTAAATGATAGCCAAAAATACCCGTTATAACTCGGATAATACTAAATACACCTACCTTAACAACCGCCACAGCATGCAATAATGAACTGACAGGTGTCGGCGCAACCATGGCCCCTGGTAACCAAGCATGTAGCGGCATTAAGCCTGCTTTTCCAAATCCATATAAAAACATTAGTAAAATAAGAACATAAAATTTAGGATCGTAAAAATCAGGAAGAATTCCCGAATAAGTGAAATCAAGTGTTCCAGTCATTTGATAAATTAATATTAAAGCTGGTAAAGCCAAGCCAATTGACCCACCAAATAAAAAGATAACATATTTTCTTGCTCCCGCTTTAGCTTCTTCACCCTGATGGTGACCGACTAACGCATAAGTTGAAATTGAAAGTAATTCATAAAATATGTACAGTGTCAGTAAATTTGCTGAAAATGCAACGCCCATTGTTGCTGATATCGCAATTGCAAAGCAAATAAAAAAACGTGTCTGATTTTTCTCATTTGCACCACGCATGTAACCAATTGAATATACTGTTGTAACGATCCACAAAAACGAGGCCACAAACGCAAAAATAATACTTAAATTATCATAAAAGAAAGAAAGTGATACCCCTGGAAGTAATGTCACTAAATGAATCACTTCTCTATTCATTGGCTGATTCGCATATAAATTAATCACAACCAAAAAAAGTGCAACCGCGGTTGTAATACTCATGGCCTCTCGTTGATTAATGTTTTTTCTAAAAAAATAAATTAAAAACGAACCTATAATTGGTAATATTAAAATTAAAAAAATACTTGATCCAAACATATTATCTCAACCCCATTGGAATAATTTCTAAAATATAGTCGTGCCAAAACTCAAACGAAAGTCCAAAACCAAGGACTAATACGGCCACACATATTAACGGAATCGTCATAAGTAGTGGTTCTTTTATTTGTAATTGTTCATCACTATTTTCCTTATTATAGAAATAAGATTCAAAAAACCGAAAAAATATAAATAATGATGTAAGTGAAGATAAAAGTAATGCAACAATAAAATGATAGTACCCATTTAGAAATGCACCTTTAATAAGATAAAACTTAGAAAAGAAACCCGCGGTTGGGGGAATCCCAACAATTGATGCAAATACAACTATTAAGCCAATCGTTGTCATCGGAAGTTTTGAAAATACTTGTTTAAAGTCTTCAACTCGATCTTTTTTAATAAGAAAAAGAATTAATCCACTGATCATGAAAAGTGCCAATGTCATTAATGAATCGGCCACTATGTGATAGATTGCGCCAAGAACTGAATCCTGATTACCAATCCATAAACCGCCAACAATGTATCCAACTTCAGCAACTATAATAAACGTTATAATTTTCCTGTATGTTTGATGATAGATTGCGTATAAGGAACCTGCAATAATTGCAAATGTGGCTAGCCATACTAAAATATATTGGATGTTTAAAACTTGATAAACATATTCCGTAGAAAACACATCGAAATAAAAGCGCATTAAAATATAAATACTTAACTTAGTACCTAATGGTGCCATCAAACAGGTGGTAGAAACTGGTGCCTTTGAATATACATTTGGCATCCAACCATGAACTGGAAATAAAGCCATTTTAATGAACAATCCAATATTAACAAAAATAAATCCAATTAAAATGGATTTACTGAAATATATGACCGGTAAAAGCTCAAATAAATGCGCCATATTTAATGTGCCTGTTTTCACAAATAAATAAGCAACACCAATTAAGTAAAAACACGCTCCAATTGAACCTATTAATAAATAGTAAAATGTCGGTAAGTAGGCACGTTTTCCACCAATGGCTAGTAATGCATAACCACTAAGTGCACAAATCTCAAATAAGACATACAAATTAAACGCATCACCGGTAATCGTTATACCAACTAAACCCGTTATTAATAAAAAGTACAATGTATAATAGTGAACATGTTTATTGGTTGAAATTTCAAGTTTAACAGAATTTAACGAATAGATAAAAGCCAAAAAAGATACTACATAAATCATTAAAATCATTAGCGCGTTCAAGTTATCAATACTATATGCAATTCCAATTGGAGCTTTCCAATTCCCGAAAAAGTACTCAACAGGTACATTTGACTTGGTAACTGTTAAGAAAAGCTGAATTGCAGATAGCGTGGATAATAAAATACCAACAATCCCTATTGGTCGAATTAAAGATTTATTAAATAAACCAAATATGCCAATAAATAATGCCGTAAATAAAGGTATTCCGACAACAAGGAAAGGCAATTGATTAGTCATCTGCATCCTTTACTTTTTCTAAAATCTCATCTTCATTAAATGAATTGTATGTTTCATATACTTTTCTGGCTAATGTAAGCCCTAACCCTAGTGTGGCAACACCAACAACTATGGCAGTTAACATCAAAATTTGCGTTAACGGATTTGCATAATTGGCAACAACAACTGGATCATGCAAATGATGGTGATCTAAAATAGGAATTGTACTCCCAGATTTAGCACCTATAGAGATATAAAATAAAATAATACCTGTTTGGAAAATTGCCATCCCAATCAACTTTTTAATAATATTTTTTTTGGCTAACATTGCCCACAGCCCCATCATCATTAAAATGATTGCTGCAATGTAGTTTAAATGCATCATAACCCCTTATCCATCCCACCATCTGAAACTAAACTCATGTAAATTCCATACATGCCGCACATTACGGTTAAACCAACCCCAATTTCAACAGCCAACATACTGTGTGAACGCGCCATAACAGCATCTGTAAATGGCATGAAAACAGCCCATGATGAATAATCTAAGAACGGTTTATTAAATAGCAGCGGTACCAACCCCCATGCAGCAAAAATTAAAACCCCAATCGTTGATAATAAAATCATTCTTGGAATTGATAAAAACTGTTTCACATAATTCATGTTGTTTCCCATTGCCAACAGTATTAAGCTAGCACCTAAAATTACCCCACCTTGAAATCCCCCACCGGGACTATGGTGGCCATGGGCAATGACATATAAACCAAAAAGTTGGATAAACGGCGTCATGAACCGTGCAGCAACACGAATTATAAGACTATCGTTATCTTGATCATTTGTGACGGTATTAACTTGTATTGCTGCATCTTGCTCGTCATCTTTCTTTAAAAGTGTGAAAATGCCAAGCATTGCAATGAATACCACACAAGTTTCAAACATGGTATCAAATGCCCTATAATCAGCAAGAACGGCTGTGACTAAATTAGGAACTTTTGTGTCATGATAGGCTTCTTTTATGTAATAGGTCGACATTCCAGAGTTTACTGGTGAATCGACACTCCCCCAACTAGGCAAATCAGAAACCCCTAAAAATAATAAATAACCAAAAATACCACATAAAATTCCAGCAAAAACTTTTGAAGTTAAATTTGGTGAGTTT
>JAYNJH010000012.1:10123-27108 GCA_038109885.1 Candidatus Margulisiibacteriota bacterium
CGACGTGTTGTATTAAATAAGACTGCAATAAAAAAAACCGTTGATACACCGGCACCAACTGCGGCCTCAGTAAAAGCGACATCCACAGCACCCATACCTGTCCAAATTAAACACATTAGAAAGCTATATGCACCAAAAACAACGACTGAACTTACTAAATCTCGAATCCATAAGGAGATCAAGGCTAGTGCTACAACAAACACCATCAACAATACTTCAATTGGAAATATCATTAATTTTCTGTAGCTCCTTTCTCATCATTTTCCCAAGGCTCAACCTCTGAATTATTTCCAGCTTCAATAAGCGCGTGAGTCGCTGTTGGACTGCCAATAAAAATAAAATTAATGATTAATAGAATTTTAAATACTGATAATAATGTTGTTTTATCAACATAATGTGAAGACTTAACTGCGTATAGCGATGATGCGAAGAGTATTAAGATGGTAGATAAAGTGTCGCCTTTTCCTGCGGCATGAAGTCGAGTAAAAAAGTCAGGAAATCGTAGTATTCCGATACATGTTGCAAGAAAAAATAGGATTCCTGATAAAAGTGAAACTATTATTAAGCCATCAACAATGGTTGTCATCATCGGGTTATGAAAATATTTAGCAATAATTGCAAACAATAAAACAACACAAATATTAATTAACATTGATTTTCCCCTCACCCGTTGCTTGGGTTTCTACGTTCTCATTGTCAACCGTTACTTTTAATTTTTTATGCTTTTTAAAGTATTTTGCTGCAGCTAAAGAAGCAATAAAATTTAGCAGGCCATACCCTATTGCTATATCAATAAACATTTCAATTCGATTAAATAAAATCCCAATTAAAACTAAGATTACAATTGATTTAGTCCCAATAACATTAACGGCTAAAATCCGATCAATAACGGTTGGCCCAACAATAATTCTGTACAATAATAGCGTCATTAAAAAAATTAAAATTACGGAGGCATAAAGAAACAGATTATCCATGATTATTGCCTTTAAAGATTGTTAAAACACGTTTTTCCATCTCGCCAGGCAACGCGCTTGCCGCATCATCATTTAATGCGTGAACACGATAAACACCATCAGAAATACTAAGTGTTATTGTTCCTGGTGTAAGCGTAATTGACTGTGCAAAGATAAATTGAGCAACATCTCCTGTAATTTCGGATTTAAATGAAATATATTTCGGGTTTAATAAACTTAAAACATTAGGGTGAAACGCTAATTTAAATACCTCATAATTCGCTAGAATAATTTGCCAAAATAACCATACAGAATACTTTTCAAAACGCCACCATTCTTTAACTCGGACGGCAAAGGATTTTTTTTGTTTTAAAAATAAGTCGCCAGTCCACTTTACAACAATAAATACTGAAATAATGCCAAGCCCTAAGTGAAATGCATCAAACATTCCAGACCAGAGGATCCAAAATAAGTAGAGTAACAAAAATGTCGTGAAACGATTCATTAAATTAAGTTTATAAAATCAACTGTATGATGACAAGGTAAAGTCGCAATATTTTATATTTTTAAATCGAATTTATATTTAAAAAGCAATTTTAGGGATCGCGTTAATTAGTCGTTTTGTATATGGATCTTTTGGTGATGTAAAAATTTGCCTTGGGTTTCCAATTTCAACAATTTCCCCTAAATACATTACGGCTACTCGATCGCATCGCTCTGCCACTACCGCTAGGTCATGAGAAATAAATATCATTGCCATATTATATTCTTCTTTTAGATCATCGATTAACTCTAAAATTTCTTTTTGAGTCGTAACATCTAACGATGCTGTAGGCTCATCTGCAATTAATAGATCCGGCTTCATTGATAGTGTCATTGCTATCATAATTCTTTGACACATTCCTAATGAAAACTGATGGGGATAATCATCAATCCGCTTGTGTGGATTAATAATTTTTACCTTATCTAATAAATCTATCGCTTGCCGTCGCGCACTTTCCTTTGAAATATTATGATGAAGCTGAATTGTTTCTACCATTTGATTTCCAATTGAAAATACCGGATTGAGTGCCGCCAAAGGATTCTGAAAAATGTACCCTATTCGACTTCCTCGAATTTGACGATACTCATTTGAATTTAAATGAAATAAAGACGTCTGATTAAATTGTATATCGCCAGAAATTGACGCCGTGGGGGGAAGTAATCCCATAATCGCAAGCGAAGACACACTTTTACCTGATCCTGACTCGCCAACAATTCCTAGGGATTCGCCTTGATTAACTTGATAGGAAATGCCTTTTACGGCATTGATTTCTTTTTGATCTATTTGAAATGTAACACTTAAGTTATGTACGGATAACATTTTTTTCCTTTGCCTTTGGATCCAATAGTAACCACAAACCATCCCCCAAAAAGTTAAGTGATAAAACCGTTAATGTAATTAGTATACCAGGGATTAATGCCATCCATGGGGCCTCTCTTAAAAAGCCTAAACTATTTTCTAGCATATTCCCCCATGATGCATGGGGTGGTTGAACGCCAAGGCCTAAAAAGCTTAATACTGATTCGACGAGTATTGCGCCCCCCATTCCCAACATGGCTGCAACTATTATTGGATTTAATGTATGTGGAAGGATATGTTTAAATAAGATTTTTTTTTCAGCTATACCTCTTGCTCGACAAGCTGTAACAAAGCTCCGCTCTTTAATACTTAGCACCTCAGCTCTGACCAATCTAGCCATTCCCATCCATGAGGTTAAGCCAATAACGACCATCACATTATAAATACTGGGATCTAATGTTACTTGAATCATCAAAATTAAAAATAACGTTGGCAATGCCATTAAAACATCAATAGTACGCATAATTAAAGCATCAATAATCCCACCTAGAAAGCCTGAAATTAACCCAATCACAATACCGATTAATAGCGCAATTCCCACAGCAACAAAGCCGACCATTAAGGAGATTCTAGCCCCATAAATACTTCTCAAGAAAATGTCTCTCCCCAGATCATCTGTACCAAACCAATGAGCTAAACTTGGTGGCGTAGGTCCGTTTAACGCAATCGCATTTATTGCATTTGGATCTTGGGGAAATAATGGAATGATTATTGCCAAAACAGCCAATAGCCCCAAATAAATAAATGAAAACCATAGTTTTGAGGTCATCATTTTAAACGTTTCACTTTCTTTGAAATTCGAGGATCTGCATATGCATAGCAAAGATCGGCTAATAAGTTACCCAAAATAATTAATATGGAAGAAAATAAAATGGTCGCCATTAAAATGGGATAGTCCCGCTGAAATACCGCTTGAACACCCAACTGACCCATTCCTGGCCATGAGAAGATATATTCGATAATAAATGAGCCACTAATTAATGATGGTAAATCAAGACCTAAAATTGTAATGATTGGTAACAATGCATTTTTCATCGCATGTTTGAATAAAATTCGTTTTTCAGAAATACCTCTTGCTCGAGCTGAAATAATGTAATCTTGAGCTAAGATTTTAATCATTGAAAACCGATTATATCGAATTAAGCCTGCAATTCCCCCAATAATGATCGTTAATAACGGAAGTGTCATGTGATGCAATACACTTTTTGCTCTATCAAAAAAAGACGCATTGATTACCATGGGATCCATAAATCCAGATGTGGGAAATAAATCCAACTGAATTGAAAAAAATAAAATAAAAATTAACCCCAACCAAAACGTTGGTATCGATAAACCAAAAAAGCTAAAAATTGTAATTGAATCATCAACCCAAGTGTCTTTCTTATATCCACATAAAATTCCTAAAGGGAACGTAATTAAAAGAATTATAATTAGTGAACTTAAAGATAATAGCAGCGTGGCTGGCAAGCGCTCAAGAATGGCACTCAGTACTGGCTTACCAGTTACAAATGAATAGCCTAAATTGCCTTGAAATAATTGTTTAAGCCACAAAAAATATTGAATCAACAATGGTTTATCTAATCCTAAATTTTGACGAACTTGCACTAAATCATCGGCGCTTACTGAAGGATCCATATACATTAATGTTGGATCCCCAGGGGAAAGATGCATTATCAGAAATGATAAAAAAGTTATTCCAAACACCAATGGAATTGCTGACAATAATCGTTTTAGATAGTAAGGCATCTATTGAACTAAATAAACATTTTGAATTGGGTTCATAATTCCTGTAGGTCCAGCTTTTGATAACCCTTTCACTCGCTTATTAACACCTAGAATAGTCTCTGGAAAATATAAAAAAATGTATGGCACATCTTTTGCTATTTCACTATATATCGATTGATAAATGCCAGCTCTTTTGTCTTGATTTAGTGTAGATCTTCCCTGTTCTAATAAACCATCGACCTGCTTGTTTTTGTACCCAATGAAATTAAATCCCTGGGGGTATTGAGATGAATGCCAAATACTATAACTATCTGGATCTAACCCTAAAGACCAGCCTAATATTACTGCATCATAGCCCTTCGGCGACTCATTGGCATTTACAATTTTTATAAACGAACTCCACTCAAGCAGTTGAATTTGAACTTTAATTCCAATATCCGATAACATCTGTTGTATTAATTGAGCTGACTTTTCTCTGCTTTTGTTTCCTTTGTTTGTAATAATTTTAAACGTAAAGGGTTCTCCATCTTTCTCAAATAACAATGTTTCTTCATTAAAAATAAAGCCAGAATCGGTTAATAATTGTTTTGCAACATCTGGCCTGTATTTGTAAACTGGAATATTTTCTTTACTTGGATAAGACCATAGAATAGGTGATGCAGGAATATTAGCTACCATGCCAAACCCCTTCAATACACTTTTTACAATAGCATCTTTATTTATCGCGTGTGCAATTGCCTGCCTTACCTTGTGATCCTTAAAATATTTATTTTTCAAATTAAACCCTAGGTATGTGTAAACTAAATCATAATATTGATAAATATTAAGTTCAGGCTTACTAGAATATCGCTCAAAGTCCTTTGCCGGAATTCCGGATTCATCAACTTCACCCTTTTCTAGCGCCAATAAAGCAGTATTGCTGTCCGGAATAATTTTTAAAATAATATCTTTTATTTTTGGTTGTCCAAAATGATAATTTTCATATCGATTCAAATGAACATACTGTGCTGATTTCCAAGATAAAAACTTGTATGGGCCTGTACCTATGGGCGACCGATTGAAGCCGGACTTATTTATATCTTGATCTGCTAAAATATGCTTTGGAATAATTCCCATTGCCATTCGGTTTAAAAAAGGCGCAAACGGTTTAGGTAAAACCACCTTTAATGTATAATCATCCACTATAGAAAATTTAATTGGTTCTCCATCAATAACAAAATTGCTTCGCCGAACTGTATTTGTCTTTTTATCTAAAATTGTATCAAACGTAAATTTAACATCATTGGCTGTAAACGGATGACCATCGTGCCATTGAATATTCTCTTTCAATTTAAATACATATGTCGTCTCAGACGGATTTACAGAATAGGATTCAATTAAATCTGGCTCCAATTCCAATTCTGAATTAATCCGAAACAATCCAGAAAAAATTAGGCTTTCAACAGCCGATGATGGCGAGTCGGTAGATAAAATTGGATTTAAATACGTTGGTTCACCGCCCAAATGCAATGAAAGTATGGGGTTACTTTTTGGCTTATTTGTTGATGAGCATGATTGTAATATTATACAAAAAACTATTAAAAACAATGATTTTAAAGTGTAATTGAAAAACTGCATATATTCAGATTATCACACGCTAAATCATATCTGAAACAATCATATTTGAAGGGATCTTAAAATAAATCGATTCTTTATTGAATTGACTCTTTATTTGAAAATTGCATTAAGAAAAAAAACACTAACACCCCAACAAATAAAAAGATACCAATCCCAATCTTAAATCGGTTTGAATTAGATGATGATAGAATCGCAATTAATCCAAAAACACCCGAAATAAAATATAAAATTAATGTTGTTTTTCGAATTGAAAGCCCACGTTTTACAAGTTGGTGATGCATATGATCTAAATCAGGATAAAAAATACTCTTTCTTTTTATTATTCGCCTTAAAATACTGAGTAAAACATCCATTAGCGGAATGGCAAAAATAAAAATTAACACTAAAAATGAAATCGTTGATTTCAAAACTCCCAAAATAGATATTATTCCAAATAAATAGCCTAATAACAGAGAACCGGAATCTCCTAAAAAAATTCGAGCTGGAAAAAAATTAAATTTCAAAAATACGCCTGTTGAGCCAATAATGGCGCATAGTAAATAAGTGATGATTAAAGGTGAAACAGACAGCGAAACAAAGAAAAGAACAATTGCCGTTAAAAAAGAAATCCCAACTGCCAAACCATCAATACCATCGATAATATTAAACATGTTAATAATTAATAACATCCAGAATTGAGTTACAAAAAATGATGTAACATCGCTAAAAAATAAAGGACTCATCCCTGATGGTAGTGTAATAAATTCAATTTTTATTCCGTTAAAAAATAATAATGAGACTAATGCTATTTGAAAAAATAATTTAGTAAACGGTGATAAAATTAATCGATCGTCTATAATGCCCATGACAAAAATTCCAATTGCACCGAATAGACCAATCGTAAATGTATTTAATTCCCATGGCGAAACCAAGAGCATATTTAAAGTCATTGTTAAAATTAAAGCCATGCCGCCAAGCAATGGGGTTGGTGCCTTATGGATATTTCGATCTTTTGGAAAATCATAAAAGTTCCATCTTTTGGAAAGCACAATGGCTAATTTAGTCATAAATACCATGGTTACGGCTGTAAATAATGTAAAAATGAAAAAATCTCCCATCTAAAACCCCAATTCAGTCTTTATTTTTGCTAAATTTTTATGAGCAACTTCAGATGCTTTCCTATACCCATTGGAAATATACTTATCAATGGTTTTCGGATGGTTTAGGAAAAAATCAAATCGGTCTTTATATTCACTAAAAAAATCTTCATATAACTGGAATAACTCATTTTTTGCATGCCCATAACCAATCTTTCCAGATATATACTTTTCTTTTAACACCAATCTCTGTTGATCTGTAGCTAAATAACCGTAAATTTTAAATACATTGCAATTCTCCCAATCCAATGGCTGTCCTAATTCTGTTGAGTCAGTTTGAATTTTACCAATTTTTTTCTTGAGCTCTTTACCAGACAAAAAAATGGGAAGCGTATTATTATAGTTCTTACTCATTTTTTGACCATCTAGACCTATAATCAATTCCGTATTTTCATTGATCACTGGCTGAGGAAGGGGTATGTTTTCGCTTAATGAATGATTCAAATGCCGAGCCAATTCAATAGCAATTTCAATGTGTTGCTTTTGATCGATACCAACTGGGACATGCGTTGATTGGAATAATAAAATATCAGCGGCCATTAATACGGGGTATGAAAATACCCCTTGGTTTATTTGACGATCCTCATCATGATTATTGGATAAATTATTCGCAACCAATGCCCTGTACGCATGTGCTCGATTTAATAACCCCTTTGGACAAAAACAACTAAGTATCCAGTACAACTCAAAAATTTCGGGTATTTGAGATTGAAAATAAAAATAACAGTTATCAATATTTTCAAAAAAAGATAACCAAGTTGCTGCAATATTATAACGATATGAATGCATCGTATGCTGATTTTTTATGGAGGTAAGTGCGTGCTGATCGGCAATAAAAAAATACTTTTTAGAATTCGGGTTATTTTTTGCTAGATCAAGTGCAGGTTTAATTGCACCCAAAAAATTACCTAAATGTGGTTCACCGGTGGGTTTAATTCCCGTCAAAAAAATTTTTTCTGCCATTGTATAATTAAATCATGATGCTAGCATTGCAACAAATAAAATTAATGTGCAAGTTCCAATGTTTGGTTTAGATATCTATCTGTGGCGTCAAGTGCCCTTAATGTGATTCCAAAACGTGGTTTAAATTGATCAGAGAGTTTTTTATAAATTGAAACAACAAGCTGTTGATTTTCAGGGCCTTCCCAATCAGCAATAATTTTATCGACATTTGGCAATTTCATTAATAATTGCACATGATCATAAAACGCTTCATGAACATTTTCATTTTCTATTGTCCACGTTCTTAATCCGATAATAAATGGCCTTTTGGTCGACTGTGAAACTACTTTATATTCATTAAATTCCTGATGGAGTGCATCTTTTAGCTCTTTAAGTGTTTTTGGCTGAGATTCCTCTAGCGTCGTTAAACTTAGCCAAGGTGTAATATTATCTTTTTGATATTGAGCCATTAATTGTTCAATATTTTTGATGGATACCGTAAACGTCGATTTGAATATAAAATGTAGTAGCTTTAGTTGTATTGCTGATGACATTAGATGTTCTGCCATTTTGGGTGAATAATTTTTTAATAAAACAAAAAATTCTCCCAAATACCCAACCAGCATATGTAATGCATTATTCGACTCTTTAAGTCGTTGTTGAAGTTCAGAGATATTGCCTTCATTACTAACTTCTTCAATACGACGATCAATATAATGATCGGCTTTACCAGAAACAATGTACGCGGATGCAGGAAAACATTTTTTCCTATGAAGATAAAATGCAGTTGGATGTAACATCGCAAAGGCTATTGTTTCTTGTTTGAAATTTTCTTTCGCGTAATCCATTAGTTTGGGATTGTGGGTTGCTACCGTAACTGAGAATCCCGCTTTGTTCAATTGGCTTAGCAGTGATTTATAACGGCTATGAGTTTGCTCAATCGTTTGATATTGAGGCGTGCCTGGATAGGCTCCCTGCATTACGCCACACACCACTTTAACATTTGGTAAAAGTCTCACATGTTTCACAATGTAATTATATCGCCCACCCAATATTTTTAGAATATTCATAAAAAATAAAGGGATATTCAATTTTTAGATGATATTCTTGAATTTTTTGGTTTAAACTAGCGCAATTTGAATGACTAGTTTGTTTTGATCTTGTAATGGAGCATTATTACCTAGGTGAACTTGAAAGAACCATAAAAATTGAGATAATATTAATAGGTCCTTTTTGGATTAACTATGACTAAAGGTATTGGAGATTTTGTATGACCGTAACAACTAATAATCAATTAAATTTTGTAAAAGAATCAGATAAAGATATGTTTGAAATGATTCAAAAAGAACTCAATCGGCAACAAAATAGTATCGAGCTTATTGCATCAGAAAACTTTACATCTGAAGCCGTTATGCAAGCTCAGGGATCTTGCCTTACTAATAAATATGCTGAAGGGTTACCAGGACGACGCTATTATGGCGGTTGCGAATTTGTAGATGAAGTTGAGCAATGTGCGATTGATCGAGTTTGTAAATTATTTGGCGCAAATTATGCGAATGTACAACCTCACTCAGGGGCTCAAGCAAATGTTGCTGTATTTACTGCATTATTACAGCCTGGCGATACCATTATGGGTATGGATTTATCTCATGGTGGTCATTTAACTCATGGATCACCGGTTAATTTTTCTGGACGGTTTTATAATGTCGTATCATATGGAATTAACAAAGAAACCGAACTATTGGATTATGAGGAATTTGAACGGTTAGCCATTGAACATAAGCCTAAATTAATTATTGGAGGCGCATCTGCTTATCCGAGAATTATTGACTTTGAGCGTATGGCTAATGTTGCAAAATCTATCGGAGCCTACTTTATGGTGGACATGGCTCACATCGCAGGTTTGGTTGCCAGTGGTCATCATCCTTCCCCAGTTCCTCACGCTGATGTTGTGACATCTACAACACATAAATCATTGCGTGGTCCGCGAGGTGGAATTATTTTAACGAATAGTGAAGATTTAATTAAACAATTTAATAAATCTGTTTTTCCTGGAAACCAAGGTGGCCCATTAATGCATGTTATTGCAGGTAAGGCGATTTCATTTAAACAAGCGATGGCGCCAAGCTTTAAAGATTACCAACAACAAGTTATTAACAATGCTCAAGCGATGGCGGCACAATTTCAACACTATGGATTTAAAGTACTCACTGGTGGATCTGATAATCATTTAAATTTGGTCGATTTGCGCAATAAAGGGCTCACCGGTAAAGTCGCCGAAAAAGTTTTGGACAGTGTCGGGATAACTGCCAATAAAAATGCCGTTCCATTTGATACTGAAAGCCCATTTGTTACATCTGGCTTAAGGTTTGGAACCCCTGCAGCTACGACTCGAGGGTTTAAGGAAGATGAGTTTAAAACCATTGTTGATATTATTGATTTGGTTTTAGCCAATCCAGAAGATAGTGCCACCCTTGAAAAGGCAGGTGAAATGGTTAAATCACTTTGTTCAAAATACCCCTTATATAGTTCGCTTTAATGAAAATTGGTTATTTAGGCCCAAAAGGCACATTTACACATTACGCATGTGAACAAGTTGTTAACATTAAACAAAATGAATCTGATCCAGTTTTATTGGATGAGTACTTGTCGCTTGATGCGTTATTTGATGCCTTAGATTTAAATTTAATTGATGCTATTCTATCGCCATTTGAGAACTCAATTGAAGGGCCTGTAAACCGAGTTTTAGATTCTTTTTTAACCCATCGCAACTTTTATGTAAGCCAACTTTATGAAATGCCTATTCAGCAAAGTCTAGTGAGTTTTAATCCAGAATTAAATATCAATGATATTCAACATGTTGTATCTATGCCACATGCAATTGCACAATGCTACCAATTCATAAAAACTTACTGCCCCAGCGCAACAATTCATCATGCGCCATCAACAGCAGGATCGGTTTCGCTCATTGATGCATTGAAACTTCCTCACAATTCAACAGCCATAATTGGCCATAAAAATATAGCCAACTATTTTAATATTTATGTCTTGAAACAAAATATTAATGATCAAAAACATAATACAACTCAATTTTCATTAATTGAAAAATCTGATAATAGTCCTGTTTTAAATGCCCATCATAACCGCTGTTTAATTGCATTCTCAACGAGTAAAGATACCCCAGGAAGTTTATTAAATGTTCTTGAGATTTTTAAATCATACGACGTTAATTTAACGAAGATCTTGTCTCGTCCGGAAAAAAAAGAGACTGGCTCTTATATTTTTTACATTGAATTTTCGATAGAATCCGCTAAACTATCAAATATAGAAATTTTGCTTTCCAAAGTTAGAAGTAATAGTGTTTATTTTAGAAATTTAGGGTTCTATTGGAGTAGTGAATTAAATGATTAATCCCAAACTAATTAGAGAAACACCTGAAGTGATTGAAGCCTCTCTTAATCAGCGAGGAAGTGATGCGGATGCTTTTCAAGCCCTTATCAAACTTGATGAACTATGGCGAACACAACAAATCAAACTTGAAACATATCAAGCAAAGCGTAATCAACTCATTCCAAAAGGAAAACCAACCGAAGAGCAACGAAAATCTTTAAGTGAGTTATCTGATCACATTAAGCAACTACAACAAGATGTAAATTTAACAAAAGAACAACTTGATGTTGCCTCAATGGACATTCCCAATGTATTACAATCCGACGTTCCTACTGGAAAAGATGAAACCAGCAATGTTGTTATACGAACTGAAGGTCAACCAAAATTGTTTGGCTTTACCCCCAAACCTCATGATCAATTGGCTACAGATTTAAACTTAGTTGACTTTGAAAGATCTTCAAAAATTACAGGCTCTCGATTTGCCACGTTTACGGGTCTTGGTGCAAGATTAGAGCGAGCTATTTCAGCGCTTATGCTTGATACTCATACAAAAACATTCAATTATAGAGAAGTCTCACCGCCTGTAATCATCAATACGGATTCATTAAAAGGCACTGGCCAATTGCCCAAATTTGCAGATGATCAATATGCGTTGGGTGATGATCAATGGCTAAGCCCGACAGCTGAAGTTCAATTAACCAATTTTCATCGGGATGAAATTTTATCGGAACAAGACCTTCCCATAAAATATTGTGCATTTACACAGTGTTTTAGGAAAGAAGCGGGCAGTTATGGTAAAGATATGAGGGGACTTATTCGACTTCATCAGTTTAATAAAGTTGAACTGGTTCAGTTTGTCTCACCTGAAACCTCCAATGATTACTTAAACGAATTGTTATCTCACGCTGAACAAATTCTAAAATTACTTGAACTGCCCTATCGAGTTGTAAAGCTTTGTAGTGGGGATATTGGTTTTTCATCTTCTAAAACGTTTGACTTAGAAGTCTGGTTTCCAGCACAAAATTGTTATCGGGAGATATCTTCTTGTTCCAATTTCCTTGATTTTCAAGCAAGACGATCGAAAATAAGATATAGAGACCAAAATAATAAGGTTCAATATGTTCACACATTAAATGGATCCGGTCTTGCGGTAGGTCGAACTTTTGCCGCGATTCTTGAAAACTTTCAAGATGAATCTGGTATAATACATATACCCAAGGCATTACAGGGATATATGGGGTTGGAGGAAATTGGATATGAACAATAATTATATTGATCTATTTAAAGCACTGGCAAATGAGGATCGCCTTAAGATTATACAGTTGCTTATTAGTAATGAAGAAATGTGTGCTCAAGATGTTGAAAAACATTTTTTTCTTGAACAATCCACAACATCTCATCACCTTAATACATTACGTAGAGCTGGGGTAACAAAAGCCAGGAAGAAAGGGCGAAATGTATATTATTCAATTAACTATACATCTTTCCTTTCAGCTATTGATGAATTTAAAAAAGAAGTAACTAAATGACACCAGATCTGGAACCCCATTCCAAAACTGATAATCAACTCTTCCATTTAGCTGAAGATAAAGAGATTGCTTCTTCGGGGTTATTACCACGAAAACAGGAACTACATCAGAAATTTATTGAAACTCTACAAACAGTTTTACCACATCTAGGTAAAGATGAGAGTAAAATTGTGTCTGCATTGATTATTCTTGCACTTAAACTTGAAGGGATTATTGGAAAAGATATTTCTGAAAAAGATTCAAAATTAATTGAAATTTTAAAAAAAATGATTTTTCAGAATGAAGAAAAAAAAGACTCGGCGTTAAAAATTGCTGAACGTTTAATGAAGTCAACACCAAAAAATAATCTCTAATTTATTTCTTCTAAATATTTTAAAAATGCAATATTCGCCTGATGTGATGGCTTGTAAATATTAAACTCACCTTGAATTCGGTTATATCCAATTGAAATATCACCAATAAAATCTAAAATTTTATGTCTGACAAGCTCATCTTTATATCGAGGCTCATTTAAATATCCAGAATCCGTAATTACCAATGCATTATCTAAGCTCCCCCCTTTGGCTAAGCCATTGGCTTTCAACATCTCAATTTCATGCGTAAAACCATATGTGCGTGCTTTAGATATTTGCTGAATATAGTGGCATTCAGAGTGTTCATACTCAAATTTCATTTGTTTTAACCAATGCTTAGGATATGATAACGTTGCTAAAATCAGAAAATTTGATGATGGCCTCGCTGTATAAATTGAATCTTGAAATTTAAATTCAATTGGCGATGTTATTTGCAATGAATTGTAAAGTGTATTTATTTTTCTTCGATTGGGCTTTAATTTCTTTACAAACTCAATGGCACTTCCATCTAATATCGGACATTCATTGGATGATAAATTAACATCGATATCAGTTAACGATAATGCAAAACATGCCGACAAAAAGTGCTCTGGTGTTTGGATTGTTGTTTTTCCATTGGTTAGTGTTGTTGATCTAAAATGATTTACCCCTATATTTTGAATCGATACAGAAACCAAGTCACCATGTAAAAAAAAACGAATTCCCTTACTTGGCTTTGATGGTGATATTGTCATATCAACACTTTTTCCTGAATGAATTCCTATACCAGGTATTGAAAGATTATTTTTTAGGGTATACATAATTAAAAAGCCCCTAAAATGGGGCTTTTTTCACTTTAATAGGATTGAGATAAATTAGGCTGCAACTGGTGCGTCAACTTTATCGTAATCAGATTTGCTAACAAACTTTGTTAAGTTTGTTCCATCATCATCTTGAGCTCTGAAAGCATAACGAACTTGAACACCTTTAGTGGTTTCCCTTTTATATTCAACTTTTTTAATTTCAGACTCTTGAATCTGAACTTTTTTTCTTTTTTTAACGTTGTAAAATTCTATTGCCATTTTTACCTCCAATATTTAAGAAAATAATATCATCTTTTGAACTCAGTTTCAATAGGCTACCACTCAAGACTACCCGATTGATATTCACGAACAGTTCCTTCAAAGAAATTCGTTTCAATCATATTGTTCTGAGTAAATTCATCTAACCAGGGAAAAGGGTTGGAACTATTATATGCTTTCTCTAGACCAATGGATTCAAGTCGAATATCTCCGATGAATTCAATGTATTCTTTAAGCATTATTGGCGTGATTCCCAAAATACCCTCACCAATGCATGATTGCCCCCATTCAATTTCCATTTCAACGGCATCCATAATGTTTTGCTTTACTTTGACTTTTAACTCGTCAGTCCACACTTCTGGCTGCTCTTCTTTAATTGTATTAATAATGTTAACAAATAACCTGACGTGTAAGTCTTCGTCACGATTAATAAACTGAATCATTTCTTTACTTCCAGGCATTTTGTTATGACGACCAAAATTGTAAAATACAAGGAACGCGCTCAAGAAAAATACACCTTCAAAGATAAAGTTAGTAGAGCATGCTTCTAAAAACTCTTTCGCACCTTCCGTCGTTTTTGTTGAAAAATCAGCTCTATTAATTTTGTACATAGATTCAAGAACACGTTTGTTTTTGTAAAAAAGATTTTTATCTTTTCGGTATAATCCATACACTTCTTCAGGATCAAGACCAACCGCCTCAACCATACAAGAATAGCTGTCAACATGGAGACACTCTTCATATATTTGTCGAGCAACGGCCAAAACAACTTCTGGCGACGTAATGTGTGGCTTGATGACTTCCGATAATGAATTTACGAGTAATCCATCTAAATTTGAAGCGAATGCGAGTGCTCTTAAAAAACAAGTTTTTTCTTGCGCTGTTAAATCATTATTTTCCCACTGTTCTTTGTCTTTTTGAAATGAGATTTCCTCGGCGACCCAATTATTTTTCTGCATCCCTTTAAAAATGTCACGCGCCCAAGGATGTTTTAATGGAGAAGCTTGCAATAACCCATCATCATATCCATTAATAATTCTTCTCTTATTAATGATACTCTGATTTGTCATTTCACTAACCTCGGTGAAATCACCTTGAAACATTTTGTTACCAACTGGCATAACATGCACTCCTTTAAAATTTTAATTTTCAAAAACAATTGTGGTGGGAAAAAACCAACGATTATTTGTGAAGCTGTATTTTAATACTACCGACCAATTGTTTTTGATTCAAATGTAAAATTGATATTTCAACGTTTTAATTATTTCAGATATCGGTTGTTCTTTCCATATATTTATTTAAATTTATTAAATTTATTTATTTTTTAACTTTAAAATTTTATCATTTGAACTCAGTTGGGTATTTAAATAGATTTACTTAATATTTTTTCATATAAAACGTAAAATATTCTTATGTCAGATAATAGTAATCGATTTAAAGCCATATTAAAGAAAAAAGGAACGGGTAAGACCATGAGTAAACACATGGATTCTTCCGATGTAAACTTTGTCACTGAACAATTAGTAACAAACGAAATACCTTTAACAACTCGGGCCACATTATTAACCGCCTGGATAATGCTTGATAAAACTGATGATGAACAGAAGGGATTGACGAATTTAATTGTTAATCGATTTGATTTACTACCAAAAGAATTGTGGTATTTAATTGATGAACCAATATCGCCAATAGATACTAATATTCACAATGCGATTAATGGAAAAGCAATATCACCAAACCATGTAAAGACAATATTTAATGAGTATTATGCCAATAATTTACCTGATTATAAATTAGCGACTTTTTTAGAAGCACTTCGATTAAAAGAAGAGACGTTTGAAGAAAATACAACTATTTATGATTATTTTAGGAATAAAACCACTGAAATTGAGATTGAAACACCAATCCTGCTTGATATTGCAACCCCATATGATGGGTTTAATCGTAATTATTTTTTACAACCGTTTGTTAGTGCACTACTTGCCGCCGCTGGTATTCCATCCATATTACATGGCGTAAAGGAGGTTTCTCCTAAAAAAGGAGTATCAACCCATAAAGTACTTAAAGAAGCCAATAAAAACGTCAACTTCACACTTGATGATATAAAACGTCAAATTGAAACCCCAAATATTGGCTGGGGATATATTGATCAAAATCAATTTTGTAATGCTTTGTATAAATTAAATGAATTACGTGTGAATATGGTTAAGCGCCCTGTTTTAGCCACTATTGAAAAATGGTTGCGACCAGTCAAAGCCAATAAAACTGTTTGCCTTACGGGATTTACACACCCACCATATAAACAAAAAACACTGGATATCATAAATCATGCAAAAAAATATGAATCACTGATTTTAATACGAGGTGTGGAAGGGTCAACGCTACTTCCTCCGGATCGTCGCACACCGTTTATTACTATGGAAATGAGTAAAGTACCTGACTTTTCATTTCGATCCCCAAAAGATTTTGATTTCGAAGAACAAGTCATCGAACTTCAAGACCCAGAAGAAACCCTTACTGCAGGACTCCAAGCACTAAGTGGCAAAAATGAGATCCTATCTAGATATTTATGCTACCAAGTATTGAGCGTATCACAATCTATTGGTAAACCTGTAACTATGTCTGACTTAGGTCAGCTCATTCGTTCAGGAAAAGCACTTGAACATTGGAATAATGCTCATTAAAATGCAATGAGTTAAAATCTAAAAATAAAATCAATGAATAAGAATTTAATCCATTTGTATTGATTTGATTTTCTTTATCAAATGGCTGGAAGAATACCCCTCCAAGAATGATAATATTTCAATACGCCCACCCAATTCACTAACAACCGAATATTCTGGTAAATCTTCAGCGCTATAATCGCCCCCCTTAACG
>JAYNJH010000013.1:0-8109 GCA_038109885.1 Candidatus Margulisiibacteriota bacterium
CTTTAGGGGTGTTTTTTGGAAAGTCAGACATAATTATAAACCAGTTGCGTGAATGGGATAATTTATGGGATAAAAATTTGCCCTTAATTATTCAATGTAAAGATCCCGGTGATAAAAATTCATTAGCCGCCCAATTTTTAAGAAATATATTATCAACAAAAGTTGAGTTTAAATTTGGCCCAACGGATTTAACCAGTGTTAAAAAAGAAATTGGAAATGAATTGACGCACTTAAATGAATCAGGGCACGGTGTGAATCAAACTATTATTAAACAAAAATTGAAAGAAATTCAATTTGAAATCAACATGATTAAAGAAAGTTTTAAAGCAGACAATAAATCGGTTGACAAAAATATCCGTTATAAAATTTTAGAAAAGCGAGAACTCGATTTACAAAATATTAAAGGCCAAACGGAACACATAGTTAAAAAAATGAAAAGTTTAATGACCGATGAAAATTTATTAGCAGAAATTATTATACCAGTATCAAGTAAGTCGCTAAAAGATGAATTAGATGGAAAGACAGATCCAGAAAAAGCCACTTACTTATACGACAACAAGTCGGTCATAATTGATTATGCGAAAACAATACTAGCACAGACATTTACGCCTGTCTGGACGGTTATGGCCGACGAATTTCACCAAAGCCTTGGGCGTGATCTGGAGGGGGATTTAAATGAAAAACTATTAAATAAATTTAAGAACGATGGCAATGAATCACTGCTGGACATTGTTAAAAAACGCTTGAATAATTGGGCAATTGATATTTCATTAATAAAAAGTAAAAACCTGACACCTGATCGTGTATTTAGTCTTTGGGGGCGCCATGCCGGTATCGAAAAAAGTACAATAGAAAACGCTTGGAAAACGTCTGCTAATAGCATCGAAACACTAATTACTAAACTTAAGGAAATTTGTGATCAAACAATAAAAGAACCTGGAAAAAATAGTGAAACAATTTCAAAACGCAAGAGAATGAAAACGGGTTTGGATGATCTTAAAGCGATTCTAAATCAGGACCCAGCTAAGCAAAAAGACTCAAACCTAGTAATAGTAGAAACGGATGAATTAACATCCAAAAACATCCAAACAAAACGAATTACAAAAGCAAAGGAAAGCGTTAATAAAATAAAGAAATTTATCATGAATCGGTTGCAAAATGATCAGTGGGAAAGAAATCAATATCAATTTGAACCATCAAAAAGCTTAGTATCGTTATGGTCACCATTGGTTCGAGATGGTCATGATGGTAAAAAAGAAGTCTTACATATTTTTAAAAATGTTGATAAAAGCAAATTAGCTCAAAAGGTATTGCAAAAATTGTATAATGATCAAAACCTAGAACCCTCTGACGATGAAATAATAAACAAAATTCGTAAGGAAATATCAAATGGGACGTCAGATTCTGATCAATTCAAGTTCGATTATATTAAAAACCTAATAGCATGGTATAAGGATTCTAATAATTCAACACCTAAAATATTCCACGTGTCTGAGTTTACCCCCCCAGAATTAGAAGCCTCAGAATCGGTTAGAAATCCTAAATTGATCCATGAATCTGATAAAGAGCGGATAGTATTTCAAATAGATTCAATTAAGGCTCGTTTAATACAACTAGACGAACTTAAAAGGAAAAACGATAAAAACTATAAAATGGCCGCTAAAATTCATCTTTCCAAAATAATGAATTTAGGCGAAATAAATGAAGTCGAACTATTTATAAAATTTATTGATCATCGGTTGAATTTATTACCAGATGCACCATTAAACGCAACTGATCATCAATTTGTAAGGCGTATTCTTAAAGGAAAGAATGAAGATTTCATTATAGATATATTAAAACATTCCAAAGCAGCATCCATAATTAAATGTGTTTTTCATGATGAGTCGCAGTGGACTAAAATTAATGCCAATCTGATGCAAAATGTTGATGAATTTTTTGGAGAGTTAGCAACCTTTTTTAAAGAAAAACCCAGATTACTTTTAAACTATTTAAAACCAGATTCGAAAATTTTAATTGATTCAGCATTGATTGAAAATAGTTTGAATATGTTTAAGTTAAATGAATCTTGGGAATTTGCGGACCAGCAGATGTTAATTGCGGCAACAGTAAATTGGCCAACACAATTAAGATCCAATTTTGCAAATGGATTAAACACACTTTTTTCAGGTCAGCGTGGACATGTAATGGACACTGAGATAAGTCAACCAGAGACGGTACTGCATCGTTATTTAATCCGTAGTGGTGAATTTTCAAAAGCTGAAAGTCCTCCCATCGATGACGTTTGGTCGGCCATGCTCAAATTAAACATTACGAATAACTGCACAAAAGAAGCTGAGGGTGTAATAACCAAGGAGCAGTTCAAAGAACGAATCGAAAACTCAATTACGAACTTACTCCGTGGAATAAAAGTTCAGGAATTGCCAAATAATGAGATGAATTTTCAAGGGGACTTATCGGCTTTGGGAATCGTATGTGAATCTTTAACAGATTTAAAAGCACAGGGGATTAATGTTGAACATATTGTTAATTTGGTTTTAAATAAGGTCTATTTTGCATCATCATCCAACGTTAAAATGAACCAAATCAAGTTGGCTGTACTATCATATTTATTTAATAACCCAGACTTATTATCAAATGAAGTGACATTAAAATGCATGATCATGTTAAAAGATATAAGTGGTGATAATCAAGAACTGAAGATGAGTGCCGCTAACATTTTAGAAAACTTAAAAATTGACATATGGCGTGACAAAGTAAATCAAGCATTAACCGCACTGTCTGGAGCAGAAGACTTAAAATTATTAGAAGAACAATTAAATTTTATGATTTTTAAGTCAGTGAATGGAAAAATAAATTTCAGTCAAAGTAATGGTGGAGTTAAGGAATTAACTTTTGAGGAAACCACCAATTTATTTCGATTAAAATCAGCAATAAAAGATCAAAATGGATTAAACTTTGAATTTTCACTTGACCCTATTACCATGACAGTAAAAGAAGATAAACTAGACACAGAAAGTTTAGAAGAAAAACACAAAGATATTTTACGTAAACTTCATTTCAAAAATCGTGAAATTCCATCTTCATTTAATGTAATAACAGAGGATGGAAAATTCGGGAAACGACTGGGAGTTAATGGTGCATTTTTAGTTTTTAATGACAAGGTATTGTATCAACCCAATCCTCATGATGAGGCGTTTTGGCTCACAAATGTTCAACCGAATCAAGTATATGTCAGCGGCGATAGAACTAATTCTAGCCAGAGCCCTTTCGAACAATATATTAGAGAAAAAGAATATCAGTTTTGGAAGTCTACAACGGGCGAAGTATTTATTTATGACACAAATATGATCTGCCAATTTAAAATAGATACAAATAAAAAAATAACTCGTACCAGTGACGGTCACATACTTAAAGAAATTAAGAAACATAATAACAAATTTCAATTAATATTCGAAAACAACGGCCAGCAAATCTTAGAGATAACATCAGGTTCTGGGAAGCTGAAATTAAAAAAGTTACTAGACAAATTTATTGATTCTGATGGATTTATTTTTCAAGACCAAGAACAAATGGTATTTAAGCATCCTGATCGTGCAGAGTTTAAAGTCGTTGAATTTGATCCATATAATTCTGGTATTCCAGTAATTAAAACCAGTCGTAACCCTCAAGATGACAGTTTAATGGCATTAAGTTTATCTAATGTGAAAGAGTTGACAGACCATGTGGTTGGGGCAGATACGTTAAGCCAAATTATTGATATAACTTCGAACTTAAAGACATATAAAGATAATGATGATGAACTTAATAAGATCTTAAACTCCAAATTCTTATCATTATTATCAGTACCAATGCAAGCAACAACCGTTGATGCCAATTCATTAAAAATTTTTATTAAGAAACTTCAAGGTGAAACAGAAATCAACCCAGTATGTAAGCAATTAATTTTAAATGCACTATATACAAGATTGCCTGAAATTAAGTGTCGTTTAGAAAATGGAAGTATAGTGCCATCAACTTCAATTGTTTCAAATCTTAAGTTAGATTCGCTTGATTTGGACGAAATAACAAATGAAAATCTCAAAAATACCGTCGTATTATCACAATTTATAACAAACATTAAGGCTCACCAAGATCCAATTACAATACTAAACAAAATTAATCTTAAAATATTAACGCCGTTACAAAAGAGGGTACTAATTCAATATTTAACTGGAATACCAGATGAAAACAACGCTGTAAAAAAAATGAAACAGGATCTTAATATTAATCAATCTTTGATCACTAAAGCCACATATTCATCAGTGATGGCCCATTCAATGGAAGACAATAATAGTCCTGCAAAACAAGCATTAGCTGGCAATTATAAAAACAATAAAACAGAGTGTCAAAATCAGTTGGTAATTGCTGAGAAGAAATTAAAACGTTTATTACAACAAAAAAATATTCCCCATTTAACGCCAAATGATATTTTGAATTTAATGATTCAGGGTGACCCTTACGGTATATTAGGCACCGATATAGACCAAAAAGCATTGATCGAGCGTATGGCACTTAATGTTCTCATTTTAAACACAGAATCACATCATTTAGAAGATGTAAAAAATATAAGTGATTATAAAGATAGGGCTTACCTAGATGATTTGAAGCAGGCAATAAATGCTACCGCTGTTGATGCTCAAGCTGGTTATGATGCATTACGTCGAGCAGCGGTTTATTTGGCTTGTGAAAATCAATTGGGACATCGCTTAAGAGGCGAACAATATTCGGCTGTAAAAGGTATATTAGAAGGAACCACAAAAATTGCTGAATTGCGAACCGCATTTGGTAAAACAGATGTGGTATTATTTTTGGTGGCATTGTACAAAGGCTATGGCCGTGGGGTTCGAATGAGTTCACCAGACCCGTTAATCACAATGAACATGAAGCAAATGAATCGCAAGTTTGGTGGTATGTTTATGAATGTTTGGCAACCATCACTAGATTTTAATGCAATCAAGGATGCCAGTGATCCAATAGCTTTAAAAAATTTTTTAAAGGAATTAATCGCACACAATAGGCGAGGTGACATAATGTTTGCATCCCACTACAGCTTTGATCAGCAGTTCGATGATTTAGCCAATCTTTGTAAGATTAAAGGGAAAGCTCAGCATGTTGCAGAGATTATAAAAATTCGAAAAGAGTTGACCAAAATGGCTTTAAATCTTGATGAGGTTCATACATTTGATACGAAGCATAAATTTAATATTATGGATGGCGAGGAAAAATTTAAAGATTTCCAACGTGTTGAATTAGCGAAAAAAACCATTTCAACCATTCACAAAAAATTTTTAGAATTCACGAGTATGAAAACCGAGGATTTAGCAATTGATCAGTCAGATAAATATAATGATTTTATTTTACGTGAATCAAAAAATTTATTTAAAAGTATTCTTGAAAATGAAAATTTGCCAGCCGGCATGCCAACAACATGGGTAAATATGGACCCTAAAATTGCAATGGTTCACAAATTAATATTTAACATTGGGCCACAGGTTTATCGCATGCAACATAATTTAAATTATGGCTTTAGGGAGGGGACTCTTGAGGCCGTTCCATATGTGGCAAATAATGAAGCTTCATTAAATCAAAATTACACCGATGCTGAGCAAATTCAATGGTTAACATTTAATGCTCGTCAGATTGAACAAAAAAAAAGTATTGAAGTATCGGCACCCATGTTAAATCGACTTTATGCGGCCTATAGTCAACTTGCACCAAACCTACCTTCAGATTCAAAATTAAAAGAAGTACTGGATTACGTGTTAGAATATGGCAATATTTTTAATAGCCCAAATGATCGAATGATTGCCTTTAATGCTTTAGCCAGCGGCAATAAGGATACCAATGCCGAAATGGCTAAGTTAACCCAATTACTGGTTGATTTAACAGAAACTGAACGCGATGATTGCACATTTTATTTATTTGGGAATACAGCGGTAAAGGAACGATTATTTGAATCCAACCCAGCACAGGCCAATATGCGAGATTACATTGATGGTGAATGTTTAGGCATTACAGGGACATTGGATGAAAGTATCATTCCCGAAGCATTTAAAGGCAACAAAGAAATTTTAAAAACAAAAATACAATTGGATGGCCAAGAATATGAATTCGACGATTATTATAAGCATGTATTTGGGGTTGAAAAAAAAACGGGATTAAATCAAAAAATGAATCAAGACAACTGCATACGTGTTTCTAATTCAGATGAAACAGTTGATACATTTATAGAAGAGGTAAATAAAAACAACGTCCAATTATTAGTGGATGCTGGCGCATTAATTCAAGGTAAAAAAAACCGTGATATTGCTGAGAGTTTAGCTAAAAAAACCCAAAAATGGGTTGTTTATTATGATGAATCTCCTGATAAAAAAGATTTATATGCCATAAAAGAACACAACAATCAATTTTCAGAATTGACATATACTGAATTGGAAAAAAAGGCAAAAACGAATGTCGATTTGAAAGATAATATTATTGTCTATTTTGATGAAGCTCATAAAACCGGAACCGATGTGCAAGGCGTAACAAGGAAATCTAATCCAAAAATGTTAGTGACGGCATCAAAAAACAATACAACCATGGACATGCACCAAGCCATTGGTCGAGATCGAACCCGAACCTATGATTTTAACTTGGTAGTTCGTAAGTCTGAATTTCAAGAAAATACAACCATTCCGCAAACTTACGAGAAGATTTTACAACATACCACAGTTGAAAGTGATCAAAACAAATTTACCATGATCATGATGGAAGCCAAAGCGCTAATTAATGATGACATAAATAAACAGCTTGAACAGCTTGATTTACAACACCTAAAAATCATTCTGAATGATAAAGAGTTTATAGAGAACCAAAAGTTTTTGGTTTCAACTGAAATTAAGACGGGTATTGAAGAATTTGTGAGTGCGACAGCTGATTTAACAACAAAAGATCAATTAAAAACATACATCAAAAGTCAAAAAGATCAACTACAAAATGTCATTAACAACCTAAATAAAGTATTTAAAAAATTTAACCTAACACTAGATGTTACTAAAGAAAAGGATAATCGAAAAATAATTTATGAACAAATATTCGGAAAAGTTGATTCTATAAATGTTTCAACAGAGAATCCAATCTTAATTTCATTAGCTTCTGGGACAGCGGAGGCCCAAGCAGAAGCCGTGGATGAATCCCAAAGTCAATCAATGGCCCAACAGCAAAGTCAAACAGCTCAAGTTCAAGCACAGGAAATGGCGATGGCAACTAGTTTAGCCATGCAAACCATTGATAATACCAGCCAGGCCCCTGAATATAAGCTATTCATTGATAAAGTTGAGCCTCAGAAACGAGTAAGCGAAATAGACGTTCCCCAATTTTATTCTCCAAAAGATGTGTTTGATAAAATTAATTCAAAAGATGCACACTTTGCGGATCAAATGCAAAAATGTGATATGCTTCAATCAATTCAGTTTTCAGAATGTTGGTTGCAAGATTTAGGTTCTTCTAAAGTGCCTCGAGTTCATGCGATTGTTGAAAAGGACGATACAGTTTTTATTATTACCCCAGAAGAATTGGCAAACCCAGAAACATTAAAAAATGGCCCATTGAAAGATGGAAGAGTAATTTATGAAACAATCATGGAGGCGACTGAAGATTTTATTGAAAAGTTGCCAATCCCAAAAAAATCTCAATATATTTTTCTTTTAAGCATCATTAATCATAAAACAGATCTTGTAGAACAGTTAGTCGAAAGAGAGATAGCTGAAGGTACGAGCAAAGCTTTTGAAATTGTTCGTGAATTTTTATCTTTAAGCGATTCTTTAACAGAGGATTACAATGGTACCCATAACAAGATTTTACAAGCGTGTGAAGAGTGCTGTAAAGGTCGTCCGGGACATTTTAGCAAAGCAGTTAAAAATTTTATGCTCCAGGCGGTTAATCAAGGTGCTGATAACAAACATAGTCAATATGAGTCACACATGACAGTCGTGACACGGGACGGCAAATCCTTGAAAATTGAAAAGACAGTTAAACCAATGATTGTATATAGCGCACCACCTAGATTTGGACCAGATTTTAATG
>JAYNJH010000013.1:8119-26879 GCA_038109885.1 Candidatus Margulisiibacteriota bacterium
CAATAACCCTACAGATAGTTTGCCGAGTGCATCTCAAGTTAAAGCTAAAGTCCTAGGAGATATTAAAGAATTGAACCAAAATTTAGAAACTATTAAACAAACAGAAACAGATAAATTGAGATTTGAACTTTCCAATACCAAAAAACTACAAACCCGTAAGACTGAATTAGAAACACAGAAGCATAACATTGAAAACGATATTAAATCATTAGAAAGTGAATTAAAAATGACATCTAGTAATATCACTGATTTACAAAAAGAAGTAGTTGATTTACAGGGGCAAGTTCTCAACGAAAAAGCTTTAAGTAAAGTAAAAGATGAAATTAAGACAATAATAGTTACAAATTTAAAGGATTTTTTAGGTAATATTAAGATAAATGAATTGGCTGAAATATTCGATGATATAGAAAGCCTATTTGATTCCCCTATAACGTTAGAACGTCTTAAAACCAGTCTTTTTGAAAAGTTGGACAATATTCAATCAAAACTTGCAGATTACAAAAATAAAAAAATGGCTGTTAATGATGAAATTACTGGTAAATGGGCTTCTCTTTGTGATGAAGCAACTCAACTTACAGTCGATAAGCATTCATCGCCAGAAAGAAATTTAAAAAAAATTGATACAACTCTTTATCAACTAGACAATGAAATGCACCAAATGGTTCTCATGAATGGGAACAATCAGGTGGAAGTTTCCAAGTTACAAAAATATCTTATTAAGATTAGATCATCAAAACAGCGATTAATAGACGAGCATAATCTCATTCAAGACGAATTAAATGATGCCAATAGAACAAGAAATAACTTGCAAAGGAAATTTTTTAATAGATACCTAAAAAGCCCATTACAAGCATTTAGAAAAAAGTACACTGATGAACAATGTCAGTATTTAACGCCATTAAATAATGCTTTAGAAAATTTAAAAAAAACTAAACTAGCCGAGGCAAGGCAAAACATAATGAGTTCAAGTTCTACAGGTTTTGAATTGAATTATTATTTCACAAATCTAATAAATTTTTCCCCCAAGTTTAATACTGTCTTGAAATCACTTGTAAAAGATAAAACGATTCCTTCTACAACAAAAGGCATGGATGAGCTTTTAGAAAGTTTAAAACAACAGGGAGGAATAACTGATGGTGAGCATAAACAAGCAATGAAATTAATTCGAAATTGTAGGGTAAGAGATGACATAAATTTAGTTCCGATTCAAAAGTTAACATTCATGTTCTACTTTTTGTTTAAGTGTTGCGATGATACACTTCTCCAACAATCCTTCACTAATGACGATTTATTGGCTGCCCAAGAAATGGTTAAAAAAGAATTCGAAAATTTAGAGCAACAAGAAGTTGAAGCTATAAGACGATTAAAGGAACTAGAGGGTACAAATGATCGTTATGAAGAATTGGAAATATATAAACAAGAACTATTAAAATCTAAAGCCCACTATGAACAGTCTATTGAAAACCAAAGGAAAACATTTGCACAAATTGAAGAATTAAAAACTCAAAGCGCCCAAGCTGAAAAAGAAGCCGAAATGTTTAAAAATATTTGGATGAAATTCAGAGGTCAAACAGGTGTAAATACACGTTTAAAAGAAGACATAGATTCTAAAATCCAATTAAAAAATGAAAAAATTAAAGAATCAATCACCAATTTTGAAAATAAAGGAAGAGAATTGATTTTTAAGGCTGAAAAATATAAGGAATTAACTGAATCAATTCAAAGGAAAAAAGAAGAAGAAGAAAACGCAACATATTTAATAACAGAATTAACAGATCTTATAACAAGGAATACGGAAGATTTCAACCAAAAATTAAGCTCAATTGCACAACAAACGGTGAATGACTGCATTAAAGAACAATTGGCCAATATGATGGATTCTAATGACAACACGATAAATGAAGTCCTCCAGATTTTTTTGGAAATTTATTCCGAGGAGTTTATTCGAGCGAAAGACACAAATTTTGTTGAAGACCCAAACGCTTTATTTAAATTTGAACAAATTGAGTTTGACGATATTTCCATCAAATGGCCGACACTGAATCCTAATGCAATGACACTATTTGACGATGAAAAATTAGCTGAATCAGCGCCGGATATTTTAAAAAATCTGTGCCGATTAATGAATATCCAAAATAGCCTACAGGTAGAAGATGGTTCCTCGATGTTTTGTCTAACCGAGAAATCAGCATTAATTAAAGCGAAAAGCGAACTGTTTAAAAAGCTTATTGAAAACAACGCATTAAATTTAACGGGTATTAATTTAGCTAATTACCTTAAAAAATATGATATACAAGACCAAGCCCTTCAAATAACCCTGAATAAAGTAATAACTAATGCCTTAAAGAAGCAGATAGTAGATCAAGAACTTGACTTTGAAGCATTAGTCAAAGAAATGGACAAATATTTAAAGCAACGAACAAGAGACGATATCCGTAAAACAGTGACTACAGAGCAAACGAATAAATTGATATTAAATTCAAAAAACAGTATGGTTGGATCATCAACTAATAATCCTACTCACCAACTAACTGAATGTATTCCTTGCACACCTTTTGGTCCCCCTCCCGTTCATATGATACGAAGTGAGGTCCATAACTGATATGTTTAAAAATAGAAAATCTGGGGAATATTAAAGCATGCATATTAAACCAAAAGGGCATAGTTCGACTATTCCAATTACTTCAGTCAGTGGCCCAGGTCCAAGTGGCAATATCCAATTAACTGCATCTGATTCAGCGATTATCATGCGGGAATTGAATCAAACTTTCAAACCGGTGTCTGCTTCTACCGAGATAAATCAAAATACATTTATCAAATTAATTAATACTTTAGCTGAGAGTTCAAGTTTATCAAAAGATTTGAAAAATAAATTTCATATTATAAAAGAGAATTTTAATAATGTATTGAGTGATTACAAAAGAACCCCATTCGAATTAGCAGAAATGAAGGGCGTTTTACCAAAATTATTAGATGGTATTAGCCAGGCATTTTCAGTTTTAAGTAAGCTTAATGACGTGGACCCTAGTATTAAATCGTCATTTGAAAAAACAGTGTCTTTAGCGAATGCCTGCATTGAAAATTTTACAATTGAAATTAATAAAGATAAGATGGGACAACATGCATTGAATCGGCAGATAACTCAACTGGAAAGCAACTCAAAAAATTATTTTTTTCCAACCCCACCAGGTTCATTTAATGACCATAGTTCAATTAATGAGATACTTATTTTTCACGACATTGATAATGAGTTTAAGCGCCTTTTCCAAGAGAGCCCAACCGGCACCCCAATGATCCCAACCAAAATACATACAGTCCCTGAGATGCCTCATAAAAAGGCGCCTTTACTTTCGACTACACGCATCCCGACCACGGAAAGGCGGATACAAAATGAATTAGAAAGGTTGTTAAACTCAGATACGTTTGGAGTAGAGGGGCTGAGGTATAAAACGTTACCAAATGAAATTCTTAACTTTAACGAACAATCAATTCAAGATCTTAGGCAAAAGGGTAAAGAGGAAGAAAAACGTAGCCTAATAGAATACTTAAATAATTTGAAAGGTCAATTAAAAAATAATAAAATATTTGAACAAAAAGTGATAGATATCCTTAATCAATTAGAAGAAACTGAATCTGAAAATTAAGGTTCTAAAATTTTAAAATCATTAACATAACATGATTTAGTATAATAAAATAATGAAAGCCATCATCCAACGGGTAAAAAGTGCACGAGTAGAGGTAAACCATCATGAAATTGCCAATATCAATGGTGGGATCTTGGTATTACTGGGAATCCAATCCGGCGACTCATTTTCAGATGCCGAAAGTATGGTAAAAAAAATCGTGGAATTACGAATTTTCTCAAATCAAGAAGGGAAGTTTGATCATTCATTATTGGATATTAAGGGAGATGCATTGGTGGTTTCTCAATTTACACTATTGGCCAATTGCCAAAAGGGGCGTCGCCCAAGTTTTAGCCAAGCAGCACCACCAAAAGAGGCCTCAAATATATTTAATAAAACGGTAGCACTATTAAAAGCCTACCCAATTGGAAAAATCCAAACCGGTCAGTTTGGTGCAGATATGCAAGTTGAGCTAATCAATGATGGGCCAGTGACTATACCATTAGATTCACGTAAATTTAGTTCCTTTCAGTAGTGATTGAAAACGCAGATTCTTTTAAATTGTAGGTAATTGTTATACTTTCCATTGCAGAATGGGAGTGATACCGTGTTAATGCAATTTCATTATTGGGAATAAATATAAATATACTGTAATCAGAATTGCCATGAATCAAGTATTTCTGATACGAATACATGGGGTCGGGTTCTTTTGAGGACTGAATTAAATTAACGTTATCCTTGTCTTGATTGTAAATGTGAATGCTACTTGGCCGGTCTAAAAGATTTTGAAAATTTTGGATTAATTTACAAACAGTCTTAATTTTTTGAGTAAGGTCATCCCAGATCATGATAGTGCTAAAGTACGGTTCAAGGTTATTTTTATAAAAATCGTTTAATTCACATTTATCTTTAATTAACGTTGTAATAGGTTCTGCGACATTTGACCCCTTTTCCCATTTTGAACGAAATGAGCAATAAACGAAGTTGTTTATTTTTTCTTTTAATGTTTTTCCCATCTCATGAAAATGAAAACAAACAACATGCGTAGTTAACTCTAAATTATGATAGATTTTGCCTGCATCAACAGTTTCAGTAGAAACTGGATATGCCTCAGTGAAACTAATGGTTTTTTTCATCTTCACTATTATGTCATGAATTAGATTGAAATAAAATAAGTTGGTTAGGTTAGAAAATAATAAAAAAATTATTTGACTAAACAAATGGCTTTTATTTATAAATATACTTGTGTTTTCAAAAGCGGTAGTGATCTTAGCAACAATGGTACCTTTACAGGCAAGTAACCCCATGCTTCAAATTCTTTCAGAAATTAATCAACCAGAAAATAAAATTAATTTGGCTCGGGGAATTCTATTGATTGATCAATTGATTGATCCCAATATAAATCCCGAGAAATATAAAAATAAACTTGATCAGCTCAATTTGGAAATAGAAAATTATCATCAAGATTCCAAGGGGCCAAACAAGCTAACCAACATACGTAAGGTACTTTACAATCCAAAATCACAATCAATGAAGTATTCCTATCACCATGTCAGTCAAGTGCCGCCCCCGACCAAGAGGATTCAACAGTCATTATTAAGTTACTACTTAAAAACACAATTAGGAACGTGTATTTCCATGCCACTGTTGATTTTAATTTTAGCTGAAGATCAACCTCACCAACTTCAATTATCGGTGTTAAATGATCATTGGGCATTAACCTTTAAACATCGCTCTGATATATATTTCGAAGCCACATCCAATCAAATGTTACCCATAACAAAATGGGCAAATGCAAGCAAAAATGAGGTTCCCAAAGCCTTAAAAAAATCAGAGATTCTATTGGCATATTTGCAATTATATGGGGCACATTTAGTTTATAATGATCAATTAATGAAGGCCCGATCATTATTTCGTTATTTGGTTAAAAAAAGCAACGGGGACCCAACAATGCGCCAAAATTTAAAAGCCATATATGCACGTCTATATATAAAAACAAAACAAGAAGCATTTCGGCAGTTGTTAAATCATTATTAGAGTGTGTTATGGGGGGAACATGAAAGTAATTATGATGGTTATATTTATTTCATTCACCATTGATGCTCGCTACTTAAGCCATCCCATGGCGTCGATAGTGGAAGACATTCACACAATTAAGGCACTACCTACTAACACAATTAAAGCAACGCAGCGAGTTATCAATGCGGGTCAGGATATCGTTGGGTCTGTATGGGATGGCTATAATATAATCAAGGAGTATCAAAAACGAACCGCCAGACGAGAAGCTTATGCCAGATTAACCCCTTCGCAATTGCAACAACTTGAAAATCCGATTCACAGTTATTTTGGAAAAGCCGAACTATTGGAAACCATGACGGCATTGGCCACAGGCTACCAGTCAGCCTTGAAGATTAATCAGCCAGTAAATATTCATACATATTCGTCTTCCAAGTTAGATCAGCCACTATCAACTGGATTTTATAATCCTAACACGTTAGAGATCTTTTTAGAGTCCAGTCAATCTGGCATGAATGAAACACTTGCCCATGAATTGGCGCATTATTCAGATCATCAAGCAGGGGCGGGGAATTTAATGGGAACTCAGATTCACGACTCAAATAACGATGGGCGCCATGCCCGTCAAGCATTAAAAAGTGAAATGTCAATTCAAGGGGTAACCTCCCTTCCTCGAATTTGGAACAGTGCCTATGACCCCAATATGTTCGATCAATCTCACCGAGCCAATCAAGCAACACAGCGTTGGGAGCTGTCCCCAGCGTTTTCGTCAATGCCAGAAAAAGCAAATTTCCAATGCCAGAAAAAGGCTTGCCAAATTGCTGATCAAATAATATTAATCACTGCGATTGGTACCTTTGAAATGATGCATTTTGGAAGCTTATCCCGTATTGGGTTTGGCATAGAGCCATGGACGCAAGAAAGGTTATCAAACGAAGAAAGAATTGAGGAGTTATTTAAGGAAATAGGCATTTTTAGTTTAACTAAGATTGGTCACTTATATAACGCTGGAAAAGTCGTCCAAATGATGGATTGGCAATTAGGATCACGAGGTTTGAAGATTACAGAAGAAAGCATTGATAAGTTCTTTTTAAGTATTGAAACAAAAGAAATATTAAAAAAAATAGATCATAAAAATAAAGGAAAGGTATTCAAATGAAAAAAATTATTAATTGTTTAAAACGGTATATTTTCCCGATGCTGATTACGGTCCCAACCATTGTGTTTCCACGGTTATTGGAGCACTGGTACCCCAACATTAATCAGGATTATTCGCGTAAAAGTTTGATTTATGGCAGTTACTTAAGTTTTGCTTGGGCGTTGATATGCTTAGTCATTAGCAATGGGATTCATTATTTAGTTACCCGTTATAAAAGTAAGATGTCTCAAACAAAAGATAGAACATAATGGTCAATAAATTTAAAACAATCCCACCCAGTGGTTGTCATAACAGAATAGGGCTCGGTATAATAAACCGGTATGGCATTATCAGAAGTAGAGAAAAAAAGTATTGAAAGTTTGCTTTCCCGTAAACCAACCGCCGTTGAGTTGGCAATTTTTGATACCATGTGGAGCGAACATTGTTCTTACAAAAGCTCCAAACCCATTTTAAAAACATTACCCACAAAGGGGCCCAATATTTTATTGGGCGTTGGTGAAGATTCTGGCATTATTGAATTGGCAAATCATGACGGTCACACCTATGGAATTGCCGTGTCTCACGAATCTCATAATCACCCGTCTCAGGTATTACCAGTTGAAGGGGCCGCCACAGGGGTTGGTGGGGTTGTTCGTGATGTGTATTGCATGGGGGCAGATGTAATTGGGGTCCTTGATTCATTACATTTTGGTGTTGCGCCTGATGAAGGTTACCACTTTGTAAATCACATTGCAGAAAATGTAGTAAAGGGTGTTGCAGGCTACAATAATCCTTTAGGCGTTCCAAATGTTGGTGGCGAAACCATATATCACGAATCTTACAACGAAAATTGTTTAGTTAATGTTGCAGCCATTGGGTTGGTTAGAGCGGATCAAATTATTCGATCCAAGGTTCCAGCCGTGGCAAAAGAAACGCCTTATGTCATGATTCTCATTGGAAAAACCACGGATGCAACGGGCTATGGTGGGGCAAGTTTTTCATCAACAATTTTAGATGCCGATGACGAAGAGCAAAATTTAGGTGCGGTCCAAGTCCACGACCCATTTCTAAAACGGGTTTTGGTTGTAGCAATACAAGATATGATCACTTATGTCTCTGAACATAATATTGAAATTGGGTTTAAAGATTTGGGCGCGGGTGGAATTTCGTGTGCCACTTCAGAATTAGCTGTTGCTGGGGGAATGGGTTGTGAATTAAATTTGAATAATGTACCAGTGGTTGATCCAAAGCTAGATCCAGAAATTATTGCTTGTTCTGAAACTCAAGAACGCTTTTGCGTTGTGGTTCCACAGGAGCATGCCCAAGCCATTTGTGATATTTTTAATGTTAATCACGATATGGGTTCTTTATATCCGGGGGCTGGCGCCGCTGTAATTGGCCACATAATCCCTGAGCCACAATATAGAATTAATTATAATGGCCAGCAACTCTGTGATTTACCCGTATCAGCAATAACCACTGAAGTATTGGCCGATCGAAAGGCCATTGAGCGAACCATTGTTCGGGGAACAGATCCCATCCCAGAGCAACTACCGCTTCAAACCGTGGCATTAGCATTATTATCACGGTTAAATAATGCGCAAAAAAAGTACATTTATAGAAATTATGATCAGTTTGTTAAAAATAATGGTGTCGTGATTCCGGGTGAAGCGGATGCATGTGTTTTAGCGCCCATAAAGGGGTCAAATGCCGGGGTCGCAATTACCATTGATAGCAATACATATGGAACCAAAGATCCTTATATTGCTGGCGCTTATGCGGTGGCGGAAGCCATTCGAAATGTCATTGCCGTTGGTGCAGATCCAATTGCATTAACCGACTGTTTAAATTATGGGAACCCGGAAAAGGGCGATGTTTTTTTTGATTTTCAAGAAGGCGTTCGAGGCATCGGCGATGCGGCCCGTCAATTAAGTACCCACGAAGATGTTGTTCCAATTATTTCAGGAAATGTAAGTTTTTATAATGAATCAACCACCGGTCAAGCGGTTGTACCCTCCCCAGTTATTTGTTGCATCGGGCGTATGTTAGATGCGCATCAAGCACATCGAATGCAATTAACCCATGAAGGGGCAAAATTGTATGTATTGGGTGACCGAAAGGCTGAATTTGCCGAGACAGAGCTGGCCAAAACCTTACTTGATCTTGGTATTGATTTCAAACCTGAAACCGTTCCTCAAGTTAATTTTTCAGCTGAAAAAGCCATGAATCAGGCAATGCATCAACTATTAACAGAAAATAATGGACATGGCTTGGCTCAAGCTGTCCACGATATTTCACAAGGTGGGGTTTGGCAGGCATTAATTGAAATGGTTGGTGGTGATCGAAATTGGCCATTGGTGGGGTTAGATATCCATTGTCCAGACAATCTGGATCCAGTGCAATTTTTATTTAGTGAATCGGGAGGCTTTGTTTGTGAAGTTTTAAATCAAGATGCTTTGGCGTTCGAAGCCGTTTTAACCAAATATGGCGTTCAATTTTATGGTATAGGAAATACAACTCCAACCGATAAAATAATTGTATATGTAAATAATATTCCAACAATTGATACATCGGTATCAGATTGTTTAACAGCATGGAATCAAAAAAATAAACAAACGGTAGGAACGCCAATTTACAATGAAACCATTTAAACGTCATCAAATTCAAAGTGAAACAAGAAAAGTTAGTGTAATTATTGGGTTAATTATATGTTCAATATTTGTCGGCATTTATGATCGCACTGAAACCTCACATTTAGCACCTGCATCGGTTATTCCAAAGGCATCGGTAATGGTGATTCCAGTTGAAGGAATGATTTCATCATCAGGGTCTCAGTGGGAAGGAAGTATGGTTGATCTATTGCTAGATCAATTGGACGAAGCTAAAGAGTCCAAATCGGTAAAGGCAATTGTTTTAAGAATTAATTCACCAGGGGGCACGGTTGGGGCTTCCCAAGAAATATACGATGCAATTAACCGCTTTAAATCAGAATCAAAAAAACCGGTTGTTGTATCGATTATGGACATCGGTGCGTCAGGGGCCTATTGGATAGCATTGGCTGGCGATTATATTTTCGCACAACCGGGGAGTATTGTAGGGAGTTTAGGTGTCATTACACAAACTTTTGATTTAACAGAAGTTCCCAAAAAGTATGGGATTGATGTTCGAACATATAAAGCCGGAAAGCATAAAGATTTATTAAATCCATGGCGAACACCCAGTCGCCAAGATGACCGATTAATTAATCAAATGTTAACCACAGTACATGAACAATTTCGTGACACGTTAATAAAAGAACGAAATATTTCCTTAGAGCGGGCAAAAATATTGGCCGATGGCCGAGTATATGCGGGACAAGATGCATTGGCAGAGCAATTGGTTGATCAGTTGGGTGGCTTTTATACTGCAACACAATATGCCGGAAAATTAGCCAACATAAACGATCCCAAAATTATTTATCCCAATCGTGGATTTAAAGATTGGTTTCAATCCATTCGGGCCATGGCTCAGTCAATGCGGATCATTCAGCCCAATTTAATTAACACATTGGGAATTCAATAAATGAAACCATTATATGATTATTTAATGAATCCCAAATCAACCGTTCAGCTGTATAGTCATCAAAAAAACTGGAAACTTTGGTGGCTTATTTTATCCATTGGTGGTTTTTTATCGATGATCAAATGGTCAACAATGGGGTTAAGTTCATTTATTTCTGCGTCATTAATTAATGTTTGTTTTTTAATCGTTTTTGCAACGATTATCGATGCCAGCGCACAATTATTTGGGCAACCTGGAAAACTAACTACCGTTTTATATTGGTTGGGTTTTAACCAAAGTATTTTATGGTTAATGCCAAGTTTAACAATTATTCAGAACACGTTACTGACACTGGGTAGTGGGCTTATTTTTGGATTGAATTTAGTCTATTTAGTGTATTTATGGATTTCATTAAAACAGGTATATAAGCAAAGCACCCCCACCATGATAGGTATATTAGTTGGGCCAATTATCATTGGGGTAATTGGTTTAGTGGCAGCTGTGGTTTGGGTCACTACGCAGGCGATGGTGATGGCGTGATGTTTCGGATTGGTACTGGATACGACGTTCATGCCTTGGTAAAAGATCGGCCACTAATTATAGGTGGGGTTACAATTCCTCATGAGACTGGATTAATGGGGCATTCGGATGCTGATGTTTTATCCCATACCATTAGCGATGCGTTATTAGGGGCGTTGGCATTGGGGAATATTGGAGATTTTTTTCCAGATACAGACCCTAAATTTAAAGATGCTGATAGCATTGAGTTATTAAAAACCGTTTATCAAAAAATTAAAGCCCAGGGGTACATATTAGGAAATTTAGATTCTGTGATTATTGCCCAAAATCCTAAATTTAAACCCCACATATTGGCCATACGAACATCACTGGCAAATGCATTGAATTGTGATATTGCAGAAGTGGGTGTTAAAGCCACAACAACGGAATGGCTAGGCTTTGAAGGTCGAGAGGAAGGCATTGCCGCTCAAGCAACGGTTTTGCTAATAAAGCAATGATATCTCAACGGGACATTGAGCGGTGGTTTGAATCCAGTCATTTTCGACGAAAGTGCGATTGGGTCTGTGTTGATCAACCCAAGGTAATTCAGGCATGGATTGATCGTCATATGATTGGTCAAGTCATAATTGCAGCAGATATAGAACAGCCAGCGTGGTTAATTAAGTTTCCAAGTTTGGAAGTTCCACACTCTTGGTTATCTAAAGTAACCCAAAAGCCATCACATCCAGGCATTATGGTAATAATTGAACGCCCAACATTTAAAGTGTCAGATTTATTATCTCAAAAACGAGTATTAATATTAGATGGCATTCAAGATCCAGGTAATTTAGGGACCATAATTCGATCCATGGCAGCCTTTGGCGTTAATACATTATGCTTAACCGATCAGTGTGTTGATGTATTTCACCCTAAAGCAGTCAATGCATCAGCGGGAGCATTAGCACATATTTCAATTTATCATGAAGCACATTGGTCAGATTGGTTAACAAAAAGCCAAGCCCCGGTGATGGTATTGGATCCATTGGCGGCATTTAGTATTAACGAGGTTAAGCAGAAATCCAGTTTCACGTTGGTATGCGGTTCTGAAGGGCGAGGGGTCCAAAATGATTTAGTAAAATCAGTTCGATTAATGCCAGTATCAATCACTATGGCGGAGGGCGTCGAATCATTAAATGCGGCCATGGCTGTGAGTATTGCATTGCACCAGTTAACAAGGATATAGGTTTTTGCGTACAATCATTGAATCGAGTAAAATAAAGTCATGAGTATTAATCCGTTAGGAAATCAGCCCCCCATTCAAGGTGCAGTAAATATTGATCAAAGTCAGGAAGCAAAGGCCATTGTTAAAGAAACGGCGAATGGGATGAATGAAGTCATGACTAACATTAAAGAGTTATCTCAGGAGCTACGAAATCAATCCGCCCAGAAGTTAACCGGAAAAGAAGTAAATAGTAAACTTGAAACCCAATCCAATAAAGTGTTGGAACAAATGCAGCAGCAATCTGAAGTTCAGCAAAAACAGGTTCAAGGCCAGGAAAAGTCTCAGCAGGCACAAATGGGGCGTGGTGGCGATGCCGAAGTTGTGGCAGAAGCGATGGCCGGTTTAAGTTTAGAGGAAGAGTTGGGCGATAAGGATGAAATTCAACAAAAATTAGAAGATAAAATGAAAATTTTAATGAAGAAAGCTGAAGAGCTTCAGGATGTTGAATTAGACAATAGTGAAAATAATTTTGAATTGCAAGAAATGTTTAAAAATGTGGATAAGTTTAATGGGTTAAAGCGACGAGAAGGTCAGTTAAATAAGCAGCTTGAAGATTTAGAAATTAATTTAAAGCAACAAGAAGCCCGAGAAGAATTAAATAAGTTACCTGTTGATGAAACGACTAAAAAAGTTCGAGAGCAGTTAAGAATTAATTACGAGCATCAGGAACAATCTCAGTCTCAAGATAACCAGGATGAAGCCGATTCAGAATCCAATGATTCTGATGAAGAGGACATTGAAGATGGCAAAAAAGAAAATTAAATTATCAAAGAAAGAATCAGAGAACTTAATGCCGGTTATTCGGGAGTTTAATAAAATTGCCAATGCGGTAAATGCGTTATTAGGAAAACGTGTCGAATCAAAAGAGCGCAAAGTATCGGTTATGATTAGTAAAATTAAATTGCCAAACCAATCAAAAAGTCAAATTCGTGTTCAAAGCGTAGCTTTTACAAAGAGTTTTCTTCAAAAGCAAAAAGGAAAGTCCAAAAAAGCCGAAAATCAATCGGAATGGGATGATGGCTTTAGTGAAAAAAGAGGGTTTATTATTTAATGACCCCCTTAGAAATTTATGACATACCGGGAGATAAATCCATTTCACATCGAGCCATTATTATTGGCGCATTAACCTCGGGGGTCACCACATTTAATGGATTCCTGTGTTCAGAAGATTGTTTAAATACCCTTAAAATATTTCGTCAGTTGGGCGTAAAAATTGAACTGAAGGGGACCCAAGTTCAGGTGCATGGCACGGGTGTTACAGGGTTAAAATCCCCAAGCGAGATATTGGATGTTGGCAATTCTGGAACCGGCATAAGGTTAATAGCTGGTGCGTTATCAGGGTCACAAATTTCAGCCACGTTAACGGGTGATCATTCAATTCAAAAACGACCTATGGGGCGAATTTTAGAACCATTACTTAAAATGGGGGCTTCAATTACGGCCAATGACAATGTGCCACCATTAAATGTGCAAGGCTCAAAATTAAAGGCCAATGTTTCATATAAAATGCCCATTGCAAGTGCTCAGGTGAAGTCTGCGGTATTATTAGCGGCATGCGCCTCGGAAATCCCTGTAACAGTCATTGAACCTGAATTATGTCGAGATCATACCGAGCGAATGTTGCGATTATTTGGAGCAACGGTTCAAACGGAAAGTGGTCAAATTAAATTGGTTCAACCCAGATTAACTGCCCCTTTGAATGAAGTTCAAATTCCATCCGACATATCTTCCGCATTATTTTTTATTTGTTTGACATTAATGAAAAATCGCAATGTAATTTTTAAAAACATTGGGCTTAATGAATCACGAATCGGATGTTTAGCGGTGTTAGAGCAAATGGGGGTTGATTTAAGTGTAAAGCAATTTTTACATCAGTATGAGCCAATGGGAGATATTCATATTCATCCGTCGAGTAAGCGAAAAAATATTGAGATCCCAGAAGATATTATTCCCAATGTCATTGATGAATTGCCCATTCTGTCGATGTTGGCGTTGACACAACCCGGGACATTAAAGGTTAGGGGTGCGGAAGAATTACGGGTAAAAGAATCCGATCGAATTGCTGGGATATGTCGCTTGGCAACAGCATTGGGGGCAGATGTGGTCGAATACCGTGATGGCTTTGATATTACTGCGCCTGAAAAACCGGCATCTGAAATCAAGTTTGATGCTCATTACGATCATCGTTTGGCCATGTCGGCACTTATTATCACCAAAGCATTTAATATCAAGGCTGAAATTACGGGATTAGAGAGTATTTCAACATCATTTCCCAATTTTTCAGCATTATTAGAACAATTATTTTAAAATTAACGACTTTTAATGTGACTTTAATTGATTTCTGATAATATTAATTTATGTTTAATCAGATAACAGGTTGTGAAGGTTTAAGTCAGTGGATGTCAGTCCATAATTTAACGGCTGCTTCAGTAGATTTAGACACATTTAATATAGTAAATGCGATAAAGGTGGGAGTACAAGCCAATGGCGATGCAGCATTATGTGATTACACTCAACAATTTGATAATGTTAATCTAGAATCTGACCAGTTAAAATTAAGTTTAAGCGATATTAAAGCCGCCTATGATGAGGTGGATGATGCAATAATCGCTGCATTAAAAAATGCGGCGGCAAATATTAAAGAGTACCATTTAAAGCAACGCCCATCTTCGTGGGAGGATCAAACAAGCGAGCGAACTTATGGGGTACAGTATCGACCGATCAGTGCGGTTGGCTTGTATGTACCTGGAGGAAGAGCCGCGTACCCTTCATCTGTATTAATGACGGCAATTCCTGCCGCCATTGCAGGCTGTCAACGAATTGTAATGGTATCTCCGCCCACTGGCGGTAAAATTCCACCCATTGTATTGGTTGCCGCAGATTTGGCCGGAGTTACTGAGGTTATTCAAGTAGGTGGTGCCCAGGCGGTATTTGCATTGGCTTATGGGACGCAAACGATTCAGCCGGTCGACAAAATTGTTGGGCCAGGGAATCGGTTTGTAACCGCAGCCAAGCAAATGGTATATGGCACGGTAGACATTGATAAGCCGGCTGGACCATCTGAAGTTTGTGTTTACATTGATTCTAACGATTATTCAGCGTATGCTGCCGCTGAAATGTGGGCACAATTAGAGCATGATCCCGATGCATCAGCCATCTGCATTTGTGCAAATGAAGCGATAGCTAATTCGGTAAACCAGCATGCCCAAAATCAGTTACCAACATTAAGTCGGCAAGACATTTTAAACCAATCCAAGCAAAAAGGTATTATTGTTTTGGTGTCAAGTCGTGACCAGGCTCTACAGTGTATAAACCAGGCGGCCTCTGAGCATTTGGTTTTATTATCCCAGCAATCACAGGCATTACGAAAAGATGTTCAGCACGCAGGGTCCATCTTTTGCGGGCCCTATACCCCGGTAACTTTAGGCGATTATTATGCAGGACCAAATCATGTTTTGCCAACGGCTCGATCGGCGCGATTTGCATCACCATTGGGAGTCATGGATTTTGTAAAGTACTCATCTTATTTAGAATATTCCAAAACCGCATTAAAAGCGGCCGCATCGGATATTGATTATATAACAAGGGCGGAGGGGTTTGATGCCCATAATAATGCGGTTAAAGTAAGATTGGGCGATGACAAAAACTAAGTGGTATGTTGTTTGGGAGGGAAAGTCTCCAGGGGTTTATACCACATGGGAAGAAACAAAACTGCAGGTCCATGGAATTAAAGGGGCCAAATATCAATCATTTAAGACCAAGTGGGCAGCGGAAGAGGCATTGAAGCATGGTCCAAATTCATTTCAAGATTTAAGGTCAACCGTATTGCCAGATATTATTGAAAATAGTTTGTCCGTGGATGCGGCATGCAGTGGAAATCCGGGGGTTGTCGAATACCAGGGCGTCTATACAGGATCAAAGACACCTGTATTCCATAAAAAAATAGACGGTTTAGGAACCAATAATATTGGCGAATTTTTAGCCATTGTGCATGGGTTAGCATGGCAAGCATCGCAAGGTGTAGCAATCCCTATTTATTCTGATTCCGATGTAGCAATTGGTTGGGTAAAGCGAAAAAAGTGCAAAACAACATTAGAGAAAAACAAGCAAACAGCACCTATTTTTGATTTAATTGATCGCGCTGAGGCGTGGTTAACATCGAATGAATTTTCGATTGTAATCAATAAATGGTTAACCAGTGATTGGGGTGAGATTCCAGCTGATTTTGGAAGGAAAGGGTAATGTTTAATTTCATTAAGTCACAAGCAAAAATTAAGAAAAACAAGTTGTTGTACATTGATTTCGAAGAAAAGTATCAATTTATTATTGGTGAAATTTTTAAAAGCGAAGCTGAAGTTATTTATGCATCATCGTTTGCGGACGTAAAGCAATTATATGCCGGCAATTCCGATCCCATTGCGACGATATTTTTATGTGTGGATCAGATTGAACATTCAAAAATTATTAATGAAATATTTAAACAAACCGGTGATATTCCTAGTCTCATTTTAATTTCAAATACGTTGGATTCAATACAGATGTACGATTTGGTGGCGATGTATGGTGCCAAAGATTATTTAACAAAACCTTATTCAAAAAATAGTGTTTTAAAAATTTACCAGCAACTTTTAGATGAAGGAAAAAGTGTCTTTAATCAACGTTTAATTAACGATACACGATTATTTAATCGTGCCATAAGCACTTATAATACCGATCATAACTTGGGGCTACCTTTACTTAATTTAGAACCTTTAGATCACCAAATTGATAAGTTGTCCAAAATTCAACAAAAGTTAAAAGAAGTTCAAGATGTTCCAAAATCAAAACGGCCAGACATTTTATTTATTGATGATGAAAAGAATATTATTGATGTTTATCAGCAATTTGTAAGCGACAAACCATTCAATCCGTTTTTTTCAGGAAGCTTAAAAGAATCACGCCAGGTACTGCAAGATAAAAAAATTGATCTGATAATATTGGATTTAGGGCTCCCTGATGGCCATGGGATTAATTTATTAAAAGAAATTTATGCTCAAAACCCATTGGATACCAATGTGCCAGATGTAATCGTGATTAGTAGTTACTATGAAAAAACCACGGTCATTGATGTGATCGGTGCAGGGGCCAAAGTATTCATCAATAAACCCATGACATACAAAAAATTTATTTCAGTAATTTATCAACTAACTTTTTTAAGGTACATGAGAAAAGAGTTAATTCAGTAAATTTATGACAATTAAAAATATTATTTTATCGATTTTAAATAAAAAGTAAGTAAAGATATTGGCTAAATTTAGTAAAAAAAATAGAGTAAAAAAAACTTGGAATATTTTTAAAAAAAATGTTATGAACACACTTTACAATCTCAAGGTAGAAATGTTAAATTAAGATTAATTCCCAATTGAGAGTCACAAAACGTATGAAATTACATTTTTTAAGTCACAAAGTTATTTCGAATAAGTCAACAGAACTTGCATTTGTCAACCACAAACCTTCTAGTATTCACATAAAACGCGATGGAAAAGTAATTTCAGTCTCATTTAAATCAGATTCAAGAGTTCAATCGCCAAGCAATCTTTTTTCAGACGTATCTGATGAAACGATTAAACAGTTTCACATAGAAAACTTGCCTATACCTCCTGACACTTCAAACCCGACAGGTAATTCAAACAAGACTAACGATGAAGAACTAACTTCGATTGGAGGTAGTTCTTTAAGTAGTGAAGATTTTCATTTCGATCAAAGTTTAAATTTAACATTAGGAGATTATACCATTAATCTTCAAAATACTGATGAAATCAGTTTAAATTTAACACTTAACGACTTAATTGATAAAATTAATAACGAATCCTCGAGTAGCGAGTCAAACGAATCCAGTTTCAGCCAAGGTGAAACAACGTCTGACAGTGATGCTTCAATTGAAAAGTCTATTGCATCCATAGCATTGACAGGACCCTTATCTTTCATTGGTGACTTACATCTAAACGAAAGCATATTCCAATGGTATCATTTAGCTTCAAAATTTCCTAAATCCGAAAAAAGCATATCCCAATTATTATGTAAATATGCATCATGCCACATAGAAAATAAACCTACTTTTGATAAATTAATTAAGGAATGGACGAAACTCTTTGAAAATGACCAGGATATGGCCAGGTTTATTTTGGATGAAACTTATGACCTAATTCAGGCGACGTTTCCGCCGTGTTTGAAGGGGATTCTTAATTTAATCGGTTATATAAATGCTTATAAAGAGCAAGAAAAAAAATTAGAAGAAATTATTCAGTCAGAATTTGAAACAGAATCAAAAAAGTCAGAGCATCAAAAAGTATTGAACGTTGTTAAAGAACTTACGGATTTCCAAAAAGATAAAACACAAGAACGAATTCAAAGCACGATTGCTTCAATGCAAGCGTTATATAAAAACCTCAGTGATAAGGATAAGCCTGAATCCAAAATTGAATTTTTTAAACAACTTGACACTGAAAAACCCTCGCCGTTTCAAGAGTACACAGACTTAACCAGAGCACAATTAGTCGCAGCTGGAAACTTTAAAGCTTCGTTTAGTGCTGATAGTTCCTCTGAAACCACTGAAATGCCTTTAACTTATTATGATCCCAGAAAAGCGTCCATTATTTCCTGGATTTATGAAGGCCTTAAAAT
>JAYNJH010000014.1:0-281 GCA_038109885.1 Candidatus Margulisiibacteriota bacterium
CAAAAAAATAACATCTTCTAGTGTGAATACAATTAGGTCTAGATTATAATCATTGGTGAAGTCAATTGCATAGACACCTTCAATTGGAGTTGTGGCGTTAATTTTGATTTGTTGATGGGTAAATCCGTTTGAATTATTTAAATAAATACTGAGTTTTTTATGTTCAGGAATTATAATATCGATTCGTTCGTCATTGTTTATGTCAACGGTGCTAATGACTGAAAAATAACCAATGCTTATTTGCTGCTTAATTATGGGGGTTTCGAAATTATTGGATTTTT
>JAYNJH010000014.1:291-953 GCA_038109885.1 Candidatus Margulisiibacteriota bacterium
TTAAAATATGCTTTTGGAAGTAGCGGGTTTTCATTTTCCCAGATTGTTTTTAATTCGTTATTTTGAATAAAGCGATAACGACTAAATGTTGAAAATTCATTAGCCACTGACTTTGAATTAATGCGGGTTACTTCTAAAAGGATGCCAAGATACTCTGAAAGCCGTTCGGCAATTAACTCCAATGCAAATGGGTCTAAAATACTCACTTGTTGATGGCGATACATTGAATCAATAATTCCCCAATGGATAATTGTGTCACGGATGCTATCAAGTTGAAAACTACGTAATGTATGAGTTTGAATTGTTTGGTTTTCCTTTAAATTTAAATAAAAAGAATCTCCATCATTATGAGTGGCTAGTTTGTATTCAACATCGCCATTTTTTAATAATTTAAAAGGAAATGTTTCCTGAAGGTAGTTATATTCATCTTGAAAAGAGACAATTTTGTATTCCAAATTTTCTTTATTCATAATCGACTTACTGCGTTTGAGTTTTTCGACGTTATCAGGCCGTAATGGTGTGGTTGGATAAAATAAGTTAATCGACTCATTTTGAATAAATCTTATTAATATTTGTAATTCGGATTCTGAGATATTGAATTGATATATTTGTGATAATAAGCGGGCTTGTTCTTTTACAGAAATGGCATCATTCCAAATGGT
>JAYNJH010000014.1:963-1401 GCA_038109885.1 Candidatus Margulisiibacteriota bacterium
GGATAAAGCTTCCATTTTATTTTTTATAATTTTTTTAGAGACTTTTTTAAGGTTAAACAAAAATATAAAAGATGTTTGTTTCTTAGTCATGTTTTGATTTGATAAATTTAATTTTTTTCGAATGGATTGGTATGCTTTTTTGATGTCGTCTGAAAAGATTTGTGGATGACGGTTATGTAATGCGAGCTCGCTAGCGTTTAATAGAATTTCTGTATTTAAATGGCTCGATAATAAGGCCATACGTTGTATGTCATCGTGATTTAATTCGTTTAATTGTTTTGGGTCAATGTTTTCTTTAGCGATATCATAAATGATAGATAGTAGATACCGATAGTGTTCCGTAAGTTGGTGGTATAGGTATTTTTGATCTTGAATTTGCTGAGTTAAGGGGGTTTTAGGTGGGGTTATTGAGGAGAGCCATTTTTTATTTTCTTGTCC
>JAYNJH010000014.1:1411-24903 GCA_038109885.1 Candidatus Margulisiibacteriota bacterium
GATTTCTTCAATTGCTTTATTAAACGGTTGGTCTTGTTGAGATGCGCTAAACCAAATTTCCCATAAAAGGGTCTTCATGACTTCAATTTTTATTGCCATTGCATCATAGCTCAGTGGAAGTTTTGCTTGATGAAACTCCATGATTCTAACGGTTGACCAGCATGTACAGTCTTTAGCCGCTTCTTGTTTCACGATTTTATCTAATATGCGGTTTGTGGTGGGGATTAAATGTGGTGTTAACAATGTTTTGTAAGTCAATGTCATTAAAAGTGCCGTGATAAAAAAAATGATTAGGCGTTTTTTCATGATTTTCATTATTTTCCCAAAAAATAAAAGAGGATACAATTTATTTTTTTATCGTATAATTAGTCAATGTCAATAAATGTGAACTCTTTTTTGTCTGGGCATATGAAAAATTTGAGTTATTGTATTTATGATTCGGTAACTAAGGATTGTGTTATTGTCGATCCAACGTGGGATATTGATGTTGTTTTTCAATTTGTCGATGATCAAAATTTAACGCCTCGTGAAATTTGGCTAACACATTCACACTATGATCATATTCAAGGGCTCTCGTCTTGTGAGGTCCGATACCCAAACGTAGTGGTCTGTATTCATGAGATGGAAGCTGCCCGTCTTGATACTGGGTTATCAATTATTCGTCTTGAACATAACTCAATACGTAAATTAGGTGATATGGAATGGCGTGTTATCCATACGCCAGGTCATTCTCCCGGTGGGGTCTGTTTTTATGCAGCGCCGTATCTAATTTGTGGTGATACATTGTTTGTGAATGGGTGTGGCCGAGCGGATATTCCTGGGGCGGATGTTAATGCATTATTTTTGTCACTTCAGGAATTAAAAGGGCTACCCACATCAACACTGATTTTTCCTGGCCATCATTATGGACGGTCAGAATCGGATACTTTGGCGTCACAGCTTAAAAAAAATAAGTATTTAAGAACAGATGATGAGTTAATGTTCATTAAATTAAGAATGGGTTAATTTAAGTTGGTTTAAAGTTTTAATAAGTCTCTTAGATATTTGATCTTGAGTCATGTTGATTTCACTTTGCAATTCGTTAACTGAACCATGATCAATAAATTGATCCGGAATCGCTATGGATACCCATTCATTCAATGGTTTATTAATATGACTAAATTGATTTAGAATGTAGTGAAATGCACCACCGATTTGACTTCCATCTTCAATAACACAAACCAATTTAGATTTTTTAATTAGTGGTTCAATACTTGACGTATCAAATGGTTTGATAAATCTTGCATTAACAACACATGTTTTAAATTGATGAATTTCTTCAAGGTTTTTTGCTATTTTTACTGATGGCCAACTAAAATTTCCAATGCCAATGATAAGTAAGTCCAGTTCTTCGGCTTTGTTTAGGTGTAAACATTGAGATGCACCTAATGAAATTGCTTGAATTTCATTGTCCTTTTCAATGGGAACTTCGCCTCGAGGATATCGAATACTAATGATTTTATTTTCTTTAATAGCCCAATTCATCATTGCTCGTAGCTCATCACCGTCTTTGGGTGCACAAACAACCATGTTAGGAATCATAACAAGATAACTAATATCGAATACCCCATGATGTGTTGGGCCATCAGCCCCCACAAGTCCAGCACGATCAATTGCCAGTATCATGGGAAGTTTTTGCAAGCATACATCATGAATCATTTGATCAAACCCACGTTGTAAAAATGTTGAGTAAATGGCGAGTACGGGGATGACGCCACCTTTGGCTAATCCAGCGGCAAAAGTAACGGCATGTTCTTCGGCAATTCCGACATCGTAATAACGATTTGGAAATTCCTTTTCAAACTCAACCAGACCACTCCCTTCTCTCATTGCTGGTGTAATTACGTGAACATTGGGATTTTTTTTTGCAATATTAATTATTTCTTCCCCAAAACTTTGTGTATAAGTAGCTCGCTTTTTTTGTGGTGTGCTTTGTTTTGCAGAAACACCATGATATTTAATGGGGTTCTCTTCAGCAACATTCATCCCTTTTCCTTTTTTTGTGATCATATGTATCATAATGGGGCCATCAAATTCTTTTGCATATTTTAATGCAGCCATTACTGCCGTAATATTGTGGCCATCAATTGGCCCAAGATACTTAAACCCAAATTCTTCAAATAGAACGCCAGTAGGGACATCTAGTAATGAACTTCGAAATCGTTTTACTGTTTTTTCAATTCGACGATTTAGTGGGGTCCCAAATTTTGGAATTCGATCAAATATTCTTTGAAACTTATTTTTAAGCTCATCGTATATTTTAGTGCTTCGAATTGAGGTTATATAATTTGCCATTGCGCCCACGGGTGGTGAAATTGACATGTCGTTATCATTTAAGATGCAAATAAAGTTTCCTTTACATTCTTTTATGTTATTAAGTGCTTCATAGGCCATTCCGCCAGAAAGACCGCCATCCCCTAAGACGCATACAACGGAATGATCTTGGTTTAATGCATTTCTTGCTTGCGCGATTCCTATGGCTGCAGATAGTGAAGTTGATGCATGACCAGCGCCAAAACAATCATGGTCACTTTCAGCAATTTTTGCAAATCCAGAAAGTCCTTTATATTGCTTAATCGTATACATTTCATTTAAACGCCCTGTGAGCATTTTATGGACGTAAGTCTGATGCGAAGTGTCCCATAAAAATTTATCTTTAGGACTGTTAAAAATCGTGTGCATTGCTACAGTTAGTTCGACTACACCTAAATTGGATGCCAAATGGCCCCCAACGGTATTCGTTACGTCAATCAGTCGGTTACGAATTTCATCGATTAATTGTACGATTTCTTTGTGAGAAAGTTTTTTTAGATCATCTGGAAAATTTAAATTATCTAATAGTTGCGTCGACATGCTGAAAAGTATACTAAAAATTTATCAGATGATACATACCAAAGGACATGATTAATCCGATACTAATTCCAACAATGATTTCCGGTAAATTATGACCAACGTATTCGTTTAAACGATTGGGGGAATCTGATAATATGGTTTTATTTAAAAATTTGGCATGTTCTCCCACGGTATGGCGAATTCCTCTAGCATCGTAGATTACGATGAATGATAAAATTACTGATAAAAAGAAATAACTTGAATCAAAGCCATCTTTTAAGCCGATGGATAATGAAACTGCGGTAATCATAGCTGAATGTGACGATGGCATTCCTCCGGATCGTGTTAGTGTGGAAAAGTCAAAACGTTTATTTGAAAGTAACATTAAAATAAGCTTAATGAATTGTGAGGCTAGCATTGCCAGAATTGAAGCGATTAATGGGTAAAATGTATCAATTATGTTAATCATGAGATGTTATTCCTTTACTATAAATATACTCGATAATTTCGGTTAAGTCATGATTGGTGCCGGGTAATTCATTAATCAGTTTAATCGCCTTTGTTTTTTCTTCATAGGCATATTTTTGCGCACCTTTTACCCCCAATTTTGAGGTAAAGGTTAATTTGTTTTGTTCATTGTCTTTTCCAGGACTTTTTCCAAGGTTTTCAAGAGTGCCAATTTCGTCCAAAATATCATCGATAATTTGAAATAGTAAACCAAAATGTTGCCCGGCCTTTTTTAAAATTTCAATGGTTTCTTTTGATGCATCTAATGCGATGCCTGGAAGATAAAAGGATGCTTCAAGCAAGGCCCCGGTTTTTAGAGCGTGAATATTGATTAATTGTTCCAAGGAATTATGGCTTGATAGTGAAGATTTTAAATCTAAGACTTGTCCCCCAGCCATGCCATAAATACCGCATGCTCTAGCAAAGTGTTGGGTTATTTCCAGAAGTTTGTCAGCCTCTATCTTATTCTTAAGGTGTTCGATTAAATATTCAAAGGCGTAAGAATTTAATGTGTCCCCAGCTAAAATTGCCATATCTACACCAAAGGCTTTATGACAGGTTGGTATCCCTCGTCTAAAGTCATCATTATCCATTGCAGGAAGATCATCATGGATAAGTGAATAACAATGAACTAATTCGATTGCAATACTTATGGGAATACTTAGGTTGATTTTATTTGTTAGGCTTTGCTCTACGGCCATACTGATAAGCGGTCTTATTCGTTTTCCAGGGGCACTTACACTATGGTGAATTGCTTTTTGAAGAATTTTTCTTTCATCCGTTGCGTTAGTGAAATCAATTGAATGAAGAAGTTGGGGTTCAAATATAGGTAAGTACTTTTCTTGAACTGTTTTGAAATTCATTCGATTTCCAAAGCTTCAATCGTGTTGATTTTCTCATCAATTTCTTTTTTGAGTTTTTTGAAGTCTCCAAGCGTCGATTGATAAATATCAATTTGGTCTTCAAAATTCAAGTCATCAGAATTAAGTTGTTTTAGTTTATTTTCGATTAAGGTAATTTGTTTTTTTATTGACATATTTAATTTCCGCTTTTGCGGTTCCATCGTTTAAGGTTAAATTTATTTTATCATTTGTTGATATTTGTTGAATAGACTTAAGCGGCAACTTGTCACTAGTTTCAATATAATTGAATCCGTTAGTAAGTTTTGCTAATGGGTTGTTAATTAAAATTTTTTTATTTAATTCATTGGTTTTTAATTTTAATTTTTCTATATTGAATTTCATTGATTCTTTCATTTTTATTTTTAAAGTTTCCTGTAAATGATTAAAATTATTTAGTTCTTTTAATAGATTTGTTTTGGATGTTTTTAGTCTGGATTCAAGTTCAAATATTGGGTTCATTGATTGCTCACATAACCATTGTGTCATAGCGGTTGGTGTTTCAAAATGTATATTGGCTAACTCGCAAATCAAGGTTGTGTTGATTTTATGTCCAATTCCACAAATTAAAGGTGTTGTAAGTTGGCAAACTTTATTTGCTAGTGTCTCTGAATAAAAACAATCAAAATCTTGCTCAGCGCCACCACCACGAGATAGACAGATGATGTCAAGCTTCAGTGAATCCGCAATTGATAGTGCATTTGTTATTTCATTTTCAGCGTTAAACCCTTGAACACTGGATGGAATATGGATGACATCAAATGTGTGAGCACTTTTTGATAATATGCTTTGAATATCGTGAAATGCTGCTGAATTCTCAGACGTTATTAAGCCAACCTTTTCAATGGTCTTTGGAATATGGTCCATGGTTTTTAATTCCATTTTTCCGGAACTTTTATATTCTTGGCGAAGTTTTGATCTTAAATTAGCTTTTTTCCCTGTGCCTTTAGTTAATATTTTAACTCCAGAAAATGTGAGCTGCCCTTTGTTTTTTAGATAGCGACATTGTCCAATAATTTCACAGGTGTCCCCTTTGCTTATAAATGGAAGCTGTTTTTCTGTTGCATTATAAATAACACATGGTAGATGAGAATTCTCATGGCTTAATGTTAGATATAAATGTTGATGAAAATGGTTTAGTTGAGTAATTTCACCAAAAATACATAAACGGTTTAATTGAAGTTGATTATGAATGATATCCGCTAGAATTTGATTAAATTCGGCTACATTTAAATGCAATAAACTCATTACGCTACAGTATCAAAAAAAAATACTTTAATCACGAACTAAAATGAATTTACCCTGAATTGGAAGCCGAACCCAGGGCGTGTACCACTGCATTGTTTGAATTTTAAAATCATTCCAATGAATTTCTTTCAAGTTAAGTACTAACTTTTTTGACATGCAAATCGTTTTATTTTTTGATATGGTCATTATTGATTTTTTCCCATTGCCAATCCATAGTGTGTCTTTGTGTTTTTTATGATTAACAATTTCAGTTTTTAAATGATCGATCAATATTTTAACAGCACTAACCTTTGTTTGTTGTCGTGACCAGATAGGATCGATAATAAATGGTGTATTGAATAATGTGCCATGTACTTTTTCTAGATATATGTTTTCCATGTCTATTTTTAGTTTGCCAATGGGTTGGTTTTCTATTTCTAAATTAACATTATTATTAACGATTTTTATGTCCACTTTCGTTGAATTATTTTTAAAAATAAAGTGGGTTGTATTGGATGGGTTTTTAAGTAGTGTCCACGATGATTGTAATTTATTTTGAAATAAGTCTCTGAATATTAATGCTTCATATAGGCTGATTTGAATACTAATTTCTTTTAGTAACTGTTGTCGATGAATTTTGGGTGGGGTTTTGTTTAAATGAATTAATATCTTGGATATAGTTTTCAATTGATTAATGATATTGTTTTTCGTAAAGCTTTCAAACTCATTTATATGAGGTTTTACCCATATATCATACATGCTATCGGGATCATTAAGATCCGCATTATCAACAGACTGAAGTTCGTTATTTTTTGTTTGGTATGATAGGGGGGGGGTGTTGAATGGATCGAATACTTGCATCTCCAAACCATTTTAAGGTTTAAATCCATAAAAAAAAAGGCCGCTTGCGCGACCTTTTAATTATTAAATGGTTATCGTTTAAAATAAAACCCCAACGCCCATACGAGCATCAGAAAAAATACGGGTTATTTTATATTCACTGGTTGCAGAGTCATCATAAGTTGCTTGTTCATATAAATTTATTTTAGATGATATTAAAATATTATCTGATAGTGGACGTACTAATCCAACATGAATAGACATTATTGTCCATTTGTCCAATGCTTTCCCTTCGTAATCCCCCGATTTTGTGACATAACCAATCCCAAGTAATAAATTAATGTTAGATTCAAGTTGTAGTTTATAATCCAATGCAACAGAAATCGATGTTAAATCTGTTTTTGAAGGAGCATCATCATAAGTTGAGTTTACTAGTACATGTGCATTAATTTGATCCAAAGACACCATTGCCCCTAATCCATGATCTTGTTCTGTCATCAGACCGAATCTTGGTGCGCCAATCATTACGGTCGAAAAAATGGCTAGAAATAATATTAAAATTGTTGATTTTTTCATTTTTGCCTCCTAATACACGTCTTGTGCTGATTAATGTTCCCCCCTTTCTTTTTTTTTTTTTTTTTTTGAATAAATTTGCTAATAATTAACTTTATTTTCCCAAATTCCCCTAGCTTTAAACATTTATTTTTTTCGCTTAATTTAGGGGCATAACTTGTTAAAAAAAGATAAATAAATTATGATTTAGTTTTAATGACAAAAAGAATAAAGCACTGCATAGGACTTCGGTTTTTTAAATCCAATGAAATTAATTCATTTTTAGATTTAGCAGCTTCATTCAAAGCCAACCATAACTTTAAAAGTTTGTCGTCCAAAACCGTCGCTCATGTCTTTTTTGAACCGTCTACCCGAACTCGATTATCATTTGAAATGGCAACACAAAAACTAGGTGCTTTCCCCATGGTATTGGATGTTAATCATAGTTCCTTAACCAAAGGTGAAACACTTGTTGATATGATGAAGAATATTGAAGCTCTTGGGGTGGATGCGCTGGTTATTCGCCATTGTGATGGTGGTGTGCCTTATTTTTTATCTCAAAATTTGAGTGTTCCAGTGGTTAATGCTGGCGATGGTTATCATGAGCACCCTTCACAAGGATTGTTGGATTTGTTTACACTCAGGGAAACTTTAGGAGACTTAAAAGGTAAGCATATTCTTATTTTAGGTGATATTATGCATTCTCGTGTGGCTAAATCGAATTTGTGGGGCTTAAAAACTTTGGGTGCTAAGGTAACGGTATCTGGCCCACCAAATTTAATTCCATCTTATGTGCGATCATTGGGAGTAGATGTAAGTTTGGATCTTGATGAAATTTTACCTAAGGTTGATGCTGTGAATGTCTTGAGAATTCAATTTGAGCGTCAGCATGGTATTGCATTGCCGTCGATGAAAGAGTATCGTAATTTATTTGGTTTAACTAAGGATCGGCAAATGTTGTTAAAAGAATCAGCCATGGTGTTGCACCCTGGGCCTATTAACCGAGGGGTTGAATTGGATTCAGAAGTGGCTGATGGGAAATTTAATGTTATATTGAACCAAGTGGAGCATGGTGTATATGTGCGAATGGCAATCTTGCATAAACTAATGGAGGCAATGTAATGAGTATTGCGGTAGTTAATGGGAAATTAATAAATTCAGAAAATAAAGTTAATGTTCAGAATTTAATGATTCAAAACGGAAAAGTGACCGGCGTTGGATATATTCCAGATGAAGACGAATCAACAATTAGTATTTTTGATATTACTCAGAGTTTAATTTTGCCAAATACATTTGATTTTTTTTATGCACCAGATATTCGTGATCTAAATTCATATATCGATGAAATTCAAGGTTCTGGTATCTTTAATTTTGCATTGCTTCCTAATCAGATGACTAATGTTTTAGATCATCCCATGGCTATTGAAAAGTTTTTGTCGATGAAGCCTCAAACAGGGACTTTTCAGTTGTTTGCTTCTGCAACGAAAGATGGTGCCCCTGATTCTTTGTCTGAACTTTCATTATTGTGTCAGGCTGGTGCTTCAGGGATTTATTTGGGTCGAATTATAGAAAATGAGATTTTATTAAAACAGGCTCTAACTTATATTGATATGATTGGGTGCCCAATTGTGGTTGGTCCCTTAACAAGATTAATTACAGGTGACACTCATTTAAATGAAGGGGATATGTCATTTAAAATTGGAATTCGAGGAGAGTCGATTGATGATGAGTTTCGTCGAGTTCAAGACTTTTTGTCTATTGTAGAGCGTTATACACGAGTTCCTATTCATTTTCTTTCAATTTCATCACCTAAAGCGGTGAATCATATCCATGAGTTTAAGAATACTTACCATGATATTTCTGTTGGTTTATCCCCATTTCATCTTATACTTAGTGATAATTTGTTAAGTGATTACAATAATAAGTTGAAGTTTAATCCACCATTGCGATCTGAATCTGAAATGAATTCCCTTCATTTAGCGTTTACTAATGGTCAATTTGATATGTTTACGTCTTTGCATGCCCCTTCGGATAAGGAAATGCAACCCCGTCCTTTTTTTAATACAATGCCTTATGTTCAAACGCTAAATGACTTTTTTAGTGTGGCTTCTCATTTGTTAAGTGAGTCTGATTTTGATTTAGAGCAAATGGCCTCTTTTTTTGAAGCTCCAATTTCATTTCGCAATTACAAGAAAAATCAGTTAGGTTTAAATGATCCAGCATCATTTATTGCGCTTAAAAATCATTCAAGAGATCCTTATGAGGTGGATTTAAGTCTTGGCGTAACAACAAAACTCTCTGGGGGCGTTGATTTGCTTGTGCATGAAGGGGTTGTGAAATGACGTATCAGACGTTATATCGAAAATATCGATCCAATGATTTGAACGAGCTTGTTGGTCAATCTCATGTAATAAAAACCTTGGAAAATGCCATTGAATATGGCCGTTTATCACATGCCTATATTTTTTCTGGGCCTCGTGGAACTGGAAAGACGTCAACGGCTCGAATACTTGCTAAAATGGTGAATTTAGCGGCGGATTCAATGGCGACGTGTTCGATTTGTAAAAAAATCTCATTGGGTAGTTGTGTTGATGTGATTGAAATTGATGCGGCTTCTCACACTGGTGTTGATTATATGCGGCAGTTAATTGAACAGGTTCAGTTTTTGCCGGTTGAAGCAAAAACAAAGGTGTTCATAATTGATGAGGTTCATATGTTATCCACTGGCGCATTTAATGCATTACTTAAAACTTTAGAAGAACCACCTGCTCAAGTCCTTTTTATTCTAGCAACCACGGAGTTACATAAAATTCCTGCGACCATTCAATCAAGGGCTCAAACACTTCATTTTCGATTATTGGATCCGGAACTGATGAAGTCTCACCTGGCTAATATTTGCCAATTGGAAGGGTTTGAAATTAATGATGATGCACTAGAAAAAGTGGTTCATTTTGCTAATGGCGGCATGCGTGATGCCTTATCATTGTTGGATCAATTAATGAGTGTATCTGAAAACAAGCAGATCCGCATTACCGATGTATCCATGGTTTTAGGGACGGTGGATGATTCTCGAATTATTTTATTTTTAACTAAATGTTTTCAATATGACCTTACTCTAACAAATGAGTTTAATCAAATGATTGAGTCTGGGGTTGATGTGTTTCAATTTTTTGATGATATCATTCATTATTTGCATTTTCATTTTTTATTGAATCAATCGCACCCATTTAAAGAAAGTGATAAAGTGATTTCGGCATGGATGATGTGGTTCTTTGATCAAATCAAGTTATTAAAACAATCCAATAGTCCTTCTCTAGAAGCTCAAATCTCACTTTATTCACAGCTTGCCTCCATGAACTCAGCTGGTGCTAAAGTATCCCTAAATGTAGATTCTAGTTTAGCAAAAACGGATACGAATCAAGTCATGCAAAATACCAATCCACCAAAACAAATTGATGCAATACCTATGCCCCCAAATGTGGATCAAACGTCTTCACCAGTTACAAGTCAAGTTGAAAGGCCTTCTTCGACTACAACGGCTAATACAAATTCTGATGTGTTGAAAAAAGATCCAACCAGTTTGCCTGTTTCTGATTCAATTGAATTTCCCGCGATTAAAGGTGATATTGATGAAAAAGAGTTGCATATTTTACACAGAGTGAGTGACGAATTTCCTGTTTTAAAGCCTGTCATTAAGGGGTCTAAATTAATTACTTATCAGCATGTATTGTGTTTGATATTAGAGGAAACTTATCAGTTTTTTGAAAAGAAATTAAGTGAAAAAAAGTTTTCAGATCGATTTTTGCAACTTTATAATCAAGCGAATCAGACTCAGCTTACAGATTGGTTTGTTACCTCTGATATAAATACAGTTTATAATCAAGCGTTTTCTTCAACCCCTAATGTAAGGGATGAGTCTAGCCATTCAGTTCAAATAAGTGATCAAAAGACATCAAAAACAGTTAATCAAATTATTGAAATGTTTGAAGGTCAAATAATACAATAAAAAAAAGGAGTAAATTATGTTGGAAAAATTTAAAAATATGGGGAAGGCATTAAAAGAGGCTCAAAATATGAAAGGTATGATGGAGAAAGTTCAGAAGGAGCTTGAATCCAGTATTATTCCTGTTTCAGAACTTAACGGAAAAATTAAAATTGAAATTACGGGTGAATTAAAGGTTAAAAAATTTCAGATTGATCCTTCATTATTGGAACCTAATCAGCAACAAGCCCTTGAAAAGGCTATTCAGGATGGTTTTACTAAAGCAATTAAACAAGCGAAGGATTTAGCTACGAATAAGCTTCAATCGGTAACCGGTGGTTTATTTGGAGGTGGTCCTGCTGGATGATCACCAAGATTCAGTTTTAAATACTCAATTCCCTTTAAATGATTTAATCGATCATTTTTCATTGTTCAAAGGTGTTGGAAGGAAATCAGCTCAGCGTATGGCACTGGAATCAATCTTGTTGGACCCTGAAAAAATACAACGTTTTGCTAAAGTTCTCGTTCATACCCGTCTGAATATTAGATTTTGTGTTGATTGTTTTTACTTAACTTGGGGCGAAAAGTGTCATTTATGTTTGGATGATGCACGTGATAAACGTAAGCTTTGTATTGTTTCCGAGCCAAAGGATGTCTTAAATATTACGCAATCAAATACTTATAATGGTTTATTTCATGTTTTAGGTGGTGTTATTTCGCCGCTCGATGGCGTATACCCTGAAATGTTACGATTTAAGGAATTGAGAAATCGCATTGAGTTAAATCAAGTCAATGAGATTATATTGGCACTCAATCCGACAGTGGAAGGTGATGCTACGGTACTCTATTTGCAAGAGTTTTTAAGTGGACTTAATGTTAATATTTATAAGTTAGCTCAGGGAATTCCTATTGGTTCGGATTTAGCGTATTTAGATGAGGTAACAATAGAAAAAGCATTTGAAGGGAAGCGACGATTGTGACAAAAGAAAAAATTATTCACTTTGAAGAAGATATTGATCGTTTATTATCGATTTTGCCAGATCCAATTCAAGCCTTCTTAAGGAAGCATGAAAAATTGAATCAATTGTATGAAATTGTGATGGATATTGGTCATCCGCCATCCATTCGTTTTGATGGTTGGCATGAACGATTGGATTCTTTTGATGACGTATCTCAAGTTGAAATTGATCATGTAACAAGTCAAATTGGTGATTTTAATTCAGATAATCGTGCCGGAATTGAACGGGCATTACATCGAATCTCGGCGATACGTAATCGTCAAAATCGTATCTTAGGCCTTTCAATTCGAGTTGGACGCGCGGTTATTGGCTCGATTCAATTAATTGAAGACCTAATTACTGAAGGGAAAAACTTATTAATTTTAGGGCCTCCAGGGGTAGGTAAAACAACAAAACTTCGAGAAGCTGCTCGATTTTTATCAACTGAAAATGAAAAGCGGGTGATGATTATTGATACTTCTAATGAGATTGGTGGTGAAGGAGATATTCCACACCCCGGTATTGGTTATGCTCGGCGAATGCAGGTGATGTCCCCTGAAATTCAGGATAAGGTGATGATTGAAGCCGTTGAAAATCATACGCCTCAAGTTATTGTTGTTGATGAAATTGGCACGGAAATGGAAGCTAAGGCAGCACGTACGATTGCCGAACGTGGTGTTCAATTAATCGGAACGGCTCACGGGGATGATTTTGTAAATGTTTTGAAAAATCCAACGCTTTCTGATTTGTTGGGAGGGATTCAATCTGTAATTTTGGGTGATGAAGAGGCAAAGATGCGGGGAACTCAAAAAACAATACTTGAAAGAAAGGCTCATCCAACATTTGATTTTATTGTTGAAATTAAACACCGAAATGCGGTTTCAATTTACAAGGATGTGGCTAAAGTCGTTGATTTATATTTAAGAGGTGAGGAATATCAGCCTGAACTTCGTCAGTTAGATCATGGTGAAATTGTTAAAAAAGAAGAAACGATTCATTGGTCAGATGAATTTGATCAAGAAATTCACTATTCACCTGATACCTTAACCTCAATTTTTCCTTTTGCTATTAATACCGATAAATTGTATTCCGCGATTCGAGATCTTAATGTTGCTGCAACGTTATCTCATACAATATCAGAGGCGGACTTACTCTTAACAACCCAATCTCAAGTGAAATCAAATCAAAAAGTTAAGCAATTGTTGAAAGGGCACCGTGTTCCCGTTCATGTAATAAAATCAAATTCTCAAAATTATATTCAAGAGTTTCTTCGAGAGTATTTTCAAATGGATCAATCGGATGATGCGCTACATACTGACATTATCAATGAAATTAATTCTATTTGTGATCGTGTTGAAGCTGAAGGTCGTGCATTTGATGCGGCCCCTAGAAACTCTTACCAGCGTCGGTTACAGCATCGCATTGCAGGGGAGCGAGAATTATCATCACTGAGTATCGGTGAGGAGCCCAATCGTCGTGTACGCGTTTATCCCCAAGTTTCGAAGTTGAAAGATTAACGATATGTTTATTACGTTTGAGGGGATTGAAGGTTCAGGTAAGTCAACACAACGTCAGCTTTTAATGGAATATTTAACAGATTCAAAGATTCCCTTTGTTGTGACACGTGAACCTGGCGGCACTGAATTTGGAACTCATATGCGTGAAGTTTTATTGTCAAAGGATTCTCGAATAACAACCAACCGTTCTGAATTATTTTTATTTGCTGCGGATCGTACTGAGCATATTAATCAAGTCATTCAACCAGCGTTAAATGAAGGTAAATGGGTGGTGTGTGATCGATATATTGATTCAACGTTTGCATATCAATATGGTGGTCGGCAACATCCAAGACAAGATATATTAGATATTATTCGCTTAACGGATGCGCTTGAGCCAGATTTGACGTTTTTCTTAGATGTTTCAGTTGAGGAGGGGTTACGTCGAGCTAGACAGCGTGGTGTTTTAGATCGGTTTGAGCAAGAAACTTTCGATTTCCATCAGCGAGTTCGGGCGGCATATTTAGAATGCGCATCGCTTAATCCTCACCGAATTGTTTCAATTATGGCTGAAGGACTTGAATCAGCGGCTATATTTGAATCAATTAAACAAGAAATTAAACACAGGAGTGTTCTTTAATAATGATTAAAGTAATTGTAAATGGTGCTAAAGGTAAAATGGGAAAAGCTGCCGTGCAGGCAATTATTAATGATCCCTATCTAGAATGTGTTGCCGAGTGTGATATCGACTCTAATTTGGGAGAAGTTATTGTGGATGTTAAGCCGGATGTTGTTCTTGATTTTACACATCCAGACGCTGTTTTTAAAAATGTGAAAGATGTGCTTGACCATGGCATTCGAGCGGTTGTTGGGACAACAGGATTAAAGGCGTCGCAACTTAAAATACTAGAAACAACTGCCATTGAAAATAATACCGCTTGTTTAATTTGTCCTAATTTTGCCATTGGTGCTGTTTTAATGATGCAGTTCGCAACGAAAGCGGCTCGTTATTTAAAAGAAGTTGAAATTATTGAATACCATCATCCCTATAAGGCGGATGCCCCTTCGGGAACGGCAATAAAAACCGTTGATATGATGACGGATTCAGTATCTGATATTAATGCTCATTTTCAAGACTTAAAAAAAACAGAGTTAATTGATGGTTCTAAGGGGGGGTATTATAAAAATATTCCGATTCATTCAGTTCGATTGGACAGTTACATTGCGTCTCAAGAGGTTTTGTTAGGTTCAGCCGGACAACGTTTAACAATTCGCCACGATAGTATTGATCGGATGAGTTTTATGCCTGGTGTTTGTTTGGCTCTTAAGAAATCAGTTGACATTAATGGGCTTGTTTATGGCTTAGAAAATATTCTTTAGCTATGATTTGATTTTAAGACGTTTAAGGGTGATTTTGGGTGCTTTGTTGCTTCAATCGCTAACCATGGGGTTAAAACACAACCTATCATTCTTGATGGTAGAGAGCGTTTATAAATCGAAATAACTTCTTTAGGGGATTTAATTGCCCAATGGCACGTATCTAAAATTGTTGTTTCTTTTGCGCTTGTGTAGCCAGTTAATGTATCAAAAAGGTTGCCAATAATGCCAGAGAATAAGGCCTGAAAAAGGAACGAGTTTACTGGGTTTGAATCACCTGATTTTATTAAATGATTTGTCACTTGAATTCCACCCCAAAACGAACCTTCACGCAATGCCATAAATGGTAATACGGTAGGTCGAATTTTTGACCCTGTAATTCCTGGTCGGGTGATTGTTTCGATGACAACAGATATGGCACTTGAACATAATGTTGATAGGGGGTGATTGATGGATGATATTGAATGCCCCATTGTATTACTAAAAATAAATCCTGCAATAAATTTTCTTTCGCCGTGCTGTTGGGTTTTTACTCCTGCTTGAATGCGGCACTTTTGAATTAAGGGGTATGCACTAATGGTTGAATCGAGGAGCCCTGTTGTAAGGCCTTGTTTTAAGCTGGTAAGAGGGGATGCTTTTTCGTTTAAACTATTAGTTTGATATATTATCTTATTAAAATCCATAATACGTTTTAGCATACATTACATTTATTTTGATTCGCTATTTTTAAATGATTGTATTTTTCTTTTTCGTGACGATGTGTCTGGTTTGTGTTAACTTATTATAAAAAATGTTGGAGTTTTTATGTCTAAAAAATACAAAGTTGGCGTTGTTGGTTCTACTGGTGTTGTTGGTCAAGAAATAATTAAAACATTACAAGAACGAAAGTTCCCAATTCAAACTTTACGTTGTTTTGCTTCCGAGCGATCCTTGGGGCAAACAATTGAATTTAATGGTCAGCATATTGATGTTGAAGTTTTATCTGAAGCATCGTTAAAAGATCTAGATTTTGCATTATTTTCAGCGGGGTCTTCTATTTCAGAAAAATTCTGTCCGATTGCTGCAGAACGTGGGATTGTGTGTATTGATAATACATCCCATTTTCGGATGGATACCGATGTTCCTTTGGTTGTTCCAGAAGTTAATTCAGGCGCATTAAAAGGGCATAAAAATATAATTGCAAATCCGAATTGTTCAACGGCTCAAATGATGGTTGTTCTTAAGCCTATAATGGATAAAGTGGGCTTGAAGCGTGTGGTTGTTTCGACTTATCAATCTGTTTCAGGGGCAGGCTCCTCAGCGATAAAAGAACTTGAGGATCAGGCACGTGCAAATTTATCAGGACAAGATTTGGCGCCAAAGCAGTTCAATTATCCCATTGCATTTAATGTTATCCCTCAAATCGATGTATTTACTGATAATGGATATACAAAAGAAGAAATGAAGATGATAAATGAAACTAAAAAGATATTAGGTGATGAGTCGATTCAAGTTACAGCAACGACAGTTCGCGTTCCTGTTTTTGTTTCACATAGTGAAGCAATTAACATTGAAACGCATGAACATATCTCAGCAAAAGAAGTTCAGGATTTATTGGCATCGGCTCCTGGGGTTAAGCTTGTTGATGATACTAATCTTCTCAGGTATCCAACACCTAGGGAAGCGGCTGGAAAGGATGACGTGTTTGTGGGGCGAATTCGCCAAGACCTTTCCAATAAAAATGGAATTGAGTTATGGTGTGTTGCGGATAATCTACGTAAAGGTGCTGCGCTTAATGCGGTTCAAATTGCTGAGTCTTTGATTCAGTGAGCTTGACTTGTTCTCACTTTGTTGCTGACTATTATACTCAATGTGCAGAGACAATTTCGGATGATGCTCGAGCGATGGGATGGTCATCTGGATTTAATCAGCGATTAAGGTTTGAAATTATTAATTACTTGGTTGATCTCGATGCCAAAGATGTTTTAGATGTTGGTTGTGGTGATGGGGGGCTTTTTCATTTTTGTCTTGATCGAAATATTTCAATAAATTATAAGGGGATTGATTTGTCGAAGGGGATGGTTCAGCGAGCTCAAAATCGTTATCCTGGAATTTCAGTTCGGGAATGTGATTTTTTTGACTACCAATCTCATCATGATGTGGTTGTTGCTTCAGGTGCGTTGAGTATTTGTCAGAATACTGATCCCATGGTTTTTTTGGATTTGGCATTAGACAAATTATTAAACATAGCTAATGAGCATGTGCTGATAAATTTATTAAGTGATCAGACAGTCATCAAAGATGATTTATTTAACTACTATTCCCCTGGTGATGTCTTTAATTTATGTTTAAAAAAAACAGCCTATATTACATTGCATCATTCTTATTTGCCAAATGATTTTACATTGCATTTAGTCAAAATTTAGAATGACTTATTTTTCAGTTCTTTATTAATCTTCTAATGATTGGTTAATATTGAATAAGTATGACTTATTTAATGCCATTTCGATTTAATTACTTTTATCCGAAAAATAAGAGAGCCCCCTTGATTATTTTAGATATTGGGTGTGGTAATCAATCACCTAGTGTGACGAAAAAATATTTTCCAAATTGTATTTATCATGGCGTTGATCGTGAGATATATAACAACAGTTCGGATGATATTACATTAATTGATAAGTATTATGAACTTGACTTGGAAGTGAATGATTTGGATGAGATTCCTGATAATTATTATGACTTAATATTTATGGCACACGTTATTGAACATATTGATAATGGTTTGGATGTTGTTGATCGCTTGTCTAAAAAATTGAAACAGGGTGGTCATTTATATATTGAGTACCCCTCATTAAACTCATTACGTTTACCATCTGCCGATGGTTCTTTACATTTTTGTGATGATTCCACACATAAAAAACTTTATTCCATGTTGGACTTATCAAATCGATTGATGGGTAGTGGCTGTTCAATTATTGTTGGAAAAACCCGACGCAGCTTTCTTCGTATTTTATTGTCACCCATTGGATTGTTTTTTAATTTGTTTTATTTTTTATTCAAAGGACGAATTCACTCTATGTTAATGTGGGATTTGTTTGGTTTTGCTGAATTTATAATCGCAAGAAAAAAATAATTATGGGGCTAAATCATAGTTGATTTTTTGATTGTGTAACCACAGCCTGGGATTGTGGTTTGGCCAATTCGTTTTTTTCGAGGATATTCTCTGCAAATTAGGGGTCTTCGCCAGTAAATGCTACACTTCCCTTTAACTAAGTAATTGCATGAATAAAGTAAGATTTGGTCAGTTTTATACAATCCCTTTAACTTAAAGTTGTAGACAAATTCATACCACCAATTTGCGATGGCTAATAACGGTTTATTTTTGTTGATCGTTTTAGATACGCCAATGGCTAGATTTTGGCAGCAAATACCACGTTTTTTGCATTGACCAATTATTGTGTCTTTTGGGTGCCAAAATGTGGTTGCCCAGGTAAATATCCCATCGATATCACGAATAACTTGAAGGGTGACACGAATACAAAATTTTAATATTTTAAACAACCAATTAGTAATGTGCATAATTAAAGTTTAGTTTGAGACAGAAATCCATTCATTAATATTTTTATACTCAATACAATTTAACCATTTTTTATGGTGTTTAGAAAAATTACTGAAAGTTAAATCATTTGAGTTTATTTTGGGGAGTTGGTTAATATTATCTCTTTTTAAGATAATGCTAATGCCATGGTCTGCAATAATTGTTGCCGTATCTATATGTTCCATTTGCCTAACTTTTACAATAGCTCTCCAAACAGATCCCGTCCAAGACTCTTGTATTCTGGGGACATGTTGTTCTAAAAATGATGTTGGAATGCAGTCATGGAGGATTAAAATTCCATTTTCATTTAAATGTTTAAGTGAGTTTTCTATATCAATAAGAACTTGTTCTTCGGTGTGGAGTCCATCAATGAAGATAATATCGAACATTTGTTTCGTCTGTTTAAAAAATTCATCAGATGTACCTCTAAATGTGCCACCTCTAATGGGGTCAACACCAATCTTTTTATTTATTTTGATTTTTGAAAAATTTTGATTATGGTCACACCCAATTTCAAGGTAAGACCTATAGTTGTGTTTTTGGATTAAACTTTGAATTAAATCAGTTCTATTAGGGTATTGACTCCAATCGTAGTTCAGTTTTACTTTTAATTCCCTTTTATATTGTTTATTGCTAAATAAGATAAAGCTATTTTTTTTAATTAAATAAATACATTTGTTTTTAAGTGATAAAATTTTATAAACTATTTTTTTAAGCATAGTTTTAATAATACAAAAGAATAAATTGAAATTGTTAATTAATTAAAGAAAACCATACTTCTTTATATTACGATTTGTTCATTTAGATATAAAAATATGAGTAAACAACATAATGCTAATAATAAAAAATTTTAAATACAACCGTTATGACTTTAGTTATTGATGAGTTTATTTATGATATCTGAACTAAGGTTATTTGATTTTTTTGCAAACTTATTACAAAACTCTTTTATAGCTTTTTGGCGTAGAGGGTTTTGCCACCAATCTTCAATATTATCATTTAAATCATTAACAAATAGTGCGGCTGATTTTGGGCACGTATGTAAAACTTGGACATCTTCTAATAATTTGAAAAATGGTTGAGCGTCTTTGCTTATTCTTTGATTCATCGTTTTATCCCAAAAAAGTAGGGTTGGAATATTTTTTGATAGGGTTTCTAGAAGTGACGTTGAGTTATGGTCGATAATAACAAGTTTTGTTGTTTTTAGACTTTTGTTTAGAGAAATCGTTGATGAGTTTTCTATATCAATTTGAGGGAAGTGTGTTTTGTAATAATCTTTGATCTTCCATCCAAAATCATATTTGTAAAGTCGAAGTTTTAGATGCTTAGTTCTGCGGGTATTTAAATGATTTATAAACTTAATTTGAGTAGCCATGTAATGGTAAATATCAAAATAATTAAAGTGGGCAAGTAAAAAACTAGATTTGGGAATGTTTGTTGTTATTAGCAATATTTTTTTGCAGTTATTTTTACGATTTATTTGATGTGTTTTTGTAATGTAAAATGGGGTTATTTTTTTTCTAAATGGATGGGATTCTGCTACTTTCCATCCCCATGATAAAAATTGATCGCATAACCTATATTCATTGAAGGGGATTAAACTGATTTTTGATGATAGATATCCTCCGCCATGTTGCAGAATGCTTAAAGGGGTCCCTTTAATTTTATTTGAGGCAATCCAAATCTTTGCGTAATCACAAAAATTAAGCCCCCCACTGGATATTATTGATCTTGGATTTTTTGGGAAGAGGGTTTGACTTTTTGTTAAGTAATCCTTGAAATTTTCTACAAATGATTTTGGTAGGTAATCAGGAATTAAATTTATTAAGCATTTTACAAATGGATCTTTGGTATGATGATTTATTTTTTTTAATTTATTTCTCATTTCTTGATTTTTTTATTTTTAGGGGAATCTAACAAGAAACTTGAGGTATAAAAGATAGATTGAAATTTACTCTTAAATAGAATTTTAATTAAATCGATTGAATCTAAAAAACTGTAAATGATGACATCTCGATTTCTTAAAAACCGAAAATAGCCTAATAAAATTATTTTTAATAGTAGGGTACTTCGTTTATGTTTTTTTTGCTTTTGAGGAGCTCGTTTAATTGAAGGGAAATTTTTGTTTTTTAATATTTTTATAATTTTACTTAACAATTGAAAATTGTATGTATTTGTTAAGTTATTCGTGTCTATTAAATCAAATGAGGTATTGGGTGTGTAATGGCATTGTTCATCAAGAACGTGAGTTGTCCAATGATTACCATACTGCTTTTCAATTTCAATGATGTTTCTATAATTGTCATAAGATTGACAAATGAATGTTAAAATCCAACCATTAAGTGTGATTTTCCAAAACTCGTTTGGATAATTTGTATTGTGAATTTCATTTAGTGTTTTACTTAATATGCTGATGATTTCAAATGATTTTTCGAATAAGTATGCTGATTCTTTTTCTAAGCTATCATTATCTGAAAATGGATGTTTCAACGTTTTTGAATTATCTAAGAATGACACCTTACAAAAATCAGATATGTTTAATTGATGGTTTTTAAATTGAATTGGTACGTCGATGTCGTCAGATAATTTAATAAAGATTCTCTTTTTTTCGTTGTTCATGATTTTTTTATTTGTTCAATCTCATGGTTTTATTTTGAATTATATTCATAGTAAAAATTATGCCTTATTTTTTTGAAAAAAAACTTTTTATTTTAATAATGTAAGGGTCTTGAATTGTTATAAGTGCAATCATGTAAGATAGCCCTCCAATACCAATTAGAAGGATTATATTTGTAAAATAAAGTTGTCCTAAAAAAACGATGCTAATCATAACAATACTAAGTAGTAAGTATGTCAGTGTCCTTTTTTGAAATAATTTTTGATCTTTAAATAATTTTTGGATGAAATAAATTAAAATTATTAATAATAAGGTTCGACTAATTAATGTTCCCGTAGCTGCCCCAGATATTCCAAAACTTGGAATTAGTATTAAATTAAAAATAATATTTGTTACAAATATGGTGCTTGAAATTTTTACACATAGCTTTTCATGTTTTGTTGCGAGTAAAACATTGTTTAATATATGCACCAAAAATAAAGGGAATGTTGATGCAATCAATATTTTAAAGGTAAGGATTCCTTGACTGAAGGTTGTTGAATAAATAGTAATTAAGATTTGATCTCCCAATAATATTCCGCCAAAGAAGATCGGGAACCCAATTAGTGACATAACATTAATAGATTTTTTTGTAATTACTAAAAGTCGTTCTGAATTTTGGTAAAATTTAGCAACAAATGGAAATATACTTGATCCAAATATTGCAGGAATGATTAGAATTGTTTCCGTTAATTTATTTCCACTGTGGTAATACCCAACCCCTTCTGATCCGATGAGCCACTTAATCATAATGGTATCAATACTTGTAAGAGCCATTCCTAAAAAAATAGATAGTGAAAAAGGCAGCATATTTAAAAGAAGCGTTTTTAACTTTGCTTTATTTGCTTTTGATATAGGTTCTGTGTATTTTTTTGTTTTCAACCATATGTAAATGGCTGCAACCATAGAGCCAATTAAATAGGCAATTGCCAGTGATGTTATATTTCCAAATGACCAAACCAATATAATACCTAGTCCCGAGGTTAAAAGTGTTTCAATTATGAAGCATAAGCTTTCATACTCCTGCTTAAAATTAGCCCTAGCTAACATGATATTATATTGTTTTAAGTTATCAATTACGTTCATTAGACAAAAGATTGTAAAGGGGATTTTTAAATTAAATGGTAAAAATAGTATGCATATGATTCCAATTATTGTGTTGGTCATCACAAGTAATATTTTTATCAGCCATCCAGTGGCAACAAGCTCTTGAATATCGGATGTGTTTGCCTGATACTCTCGACAAACTAACATTGTTAAACCAATATCTGAAAATGAAAAACAGAGTGCGGACAAAACAATAATGTAGTTTGCATCTCCGAAACCACTTGGGCCAAGAGATCTAGCTATAAATATCATTAAGGCTAATTTGAAAATTTTGGCTAGTATGTTGGCCATTAAAACCCATGATGTATTTTTGAAAATAATCTGAGATAGTGTTTGATTGAGTAAAAAGATTTTTTTTATTTTATTTATCATGGCGGTAATAATGATGCTGATTAAGTAATGTTTTTTCGTAAATGATTAGCTGCAAAATATCTTTTGCCTTTTTGAATTCAATACTTGTGAATCGCTTTAAAAACGACAAAGCAAGGCTTATAAAAATGAAGATGGGATGGTAATTAAATTTTTTCATAAATAATTTTCGTGAATAGATAGGAATCCAATCGGGACACTGGTTATTGTTGTCTGGTTTTGAAGATGTATAACTTTCTTGATGAATAATAATTGAGTTCTTTGATTGTTTGAGTTTTATATCTTGTTTTGATGCACTTATACAATAATCTGCGTCATCATAATATAAAAAATAATCTTCATTAAGTGGGCCAACCTTGTTTAAGATGTCTTTGCTCAAAAGTACCGAGGTGAAGGGGATGTAGGTCATGGGTGTGATTTTTTTACAATGATGGCTGGTTCCTAAAACCGGGTGAATTGAACCCATGGATCGTAGTTTATTATGTTGTTCGTCAATAAGTGTTGACCCAACAATTGTATTGTTTGTTGAATCCTTAATAAGCGCTATAAGTGTATTGGGGTTACAGATGGTATCGTTATTTAATATCCAGATATAATCTGAATGTAAATGGGTTTGTGCAATTGATAGTCCAATATTTATACCAAAAGGAAACCCGCCATTTAAACTTGCCCGAATACTGTAAAATTGCTCGTTTATTTGGGTTGGTTTTTCAAATGAATCATTTGTAAATTGATTGTCGAATAAATGATAATGTTTATTATTAAATTTAATTGAATCAGGGGCGTCATTTGAATTGTTATCAATTAAGATGATATTAAAGTTTTTAAATGAGGATGATTCAAGCGACGAAATGCACCGCTGTGTTATATCCCATCCATTAAAATTAACAATGATACAGCTTACATGGGGGGGCATTTTTTTATTATCTCATAAATTGCCCCCTTTTTTTATTGAATTTTAAACTGAATTAAAGTTCGGATTTCATCTATAATACTATTATGGCTCAAAAAAAGTTATTGCTTATAAAAAAATA
>JAYNJH010000015.1:0-2092 GCA_038109885.1 Candidatus Margulisiibacteriota bacterium
TCAAGATGTGAATCCAGACAATGAAACCGGTGAATTTAAGCGGATGCCAACGAGCATTCGAGAACAGATTGCTACAGGGGCGGCATTTTCGCCTGAGCCTAATCGTTATCATTTAATTGTTTCTTACGCTTGTCCTTGGGCGCATCGAACCCTTATTTATAGAAAAATTAAGGGGTTGGAAGATTATATTTCGCTCGCAGTTGTAAATCCATACATGGGGCCTGAGGGATGGGATTTTACGTTAGGTGAGGGTGTTATTGAACCTTCATTTGGTGATTTTAAGCGATTAGGGGATGTGTACTTAAGTCATGATCCTAAATTTACAGGACGGGTTACTGTTCCGGTACTTTGGGATAGTAAAACCAATGCAATTGTAAATAATGAGTCCAGTGATATCATTCGAATGTTTAATTCCGCGTTTAATGACTTAACGGGAAACACGATTGATCTTTACCCGTTGAATAAGGTGTCGGTAATTGATGAGTGGAATGATTACATTTATGGTGCCATTAATAATGGCGTGTATAAAGTTGGTTTTGCACGTTCTCAAGCTGTTTATGAAAAAGAAGTTTTACAGTTATTTGTGGTTTTGGATGAAATTGATGTCCATTTGTCTAAAAATGAATTTTTATGTGGGGATCAATTAACCGAGTCGGATATCCGCTTATTTGTGACTTTATTGCGGTTTGATCATGTCTATGTAGGTCATTTTAAATGCAATTTAAATCGGATCAAAGATTACAACTATTTGCCAAACTATTTAGATCGTGTTCGTTATATGTATGATATTGAAGATACGATTCGAATGGATCATATTAAGCAGCATTATTATCAATCGCACCCTACAATTAACCCGTCTGGGATTGTGCCATTGGGGCCGGTAGCTTGATAATGTACAGGTATTTAAATATTTTGTTCCTGTTGCAATAACTTTATTGAATCTAGGTTCAATTTATGATTAAGATGTTCGTTTTTTAAATCTTTTAGTTTATCATTCATTCCCGTTCTTAAACCGCTTATTAATGGGTCTAAGGTATCTTCAGCTTGTGTTGCTATGGTCAGGGCTAAAATACCGATAGGGGATGCTCTTAGAACGGTTAAAAATGCTTGTAGTTTTTTTATTTCTTCTTCATTTTCAGAGTCTTTATTTAAAAAACTAGCTAATGTTAGTCCTGATGAAGTTAATGTTAATGCGTCTCTTGTTGTTACAGGTGTTTTCATTTTCGTTATCTGAGAAAACTCCTTTAATGCGGATGCTGCGCCAAACTCGCCAATTAAATTTTCTAAGATTGCGCGACATAATTTTTTGCTTTTTTGAACGGGTTTTCCAGTTTCAAATAATTGATGAGTGCTTTTTGGGGCCATTTGCTTCATCATCTTCGGTAGCATCTTAGATGAATAACCGTACATATTGCCCCCCCCAGAAAAAATAGTTTGAATAATGTTTGATCAAACATTATTCATATCTATTTATTATTATTCCCTAAATTTAATCAATTTAAACGTTTTTTATGGTGGCATTGCTACCACTTTTTTCGTATTCACCTGATACGGCCTAAATAAATGTGTCACTCTTTTTAAATTTGAATTGATTTTAGAATTTACGTCCATTGCAATTTAAAATATGAGTTGAGAATGCTATTATAATCGCTATGTCAATTGATGCTAAATTTGTTCATTTACATGTTCATTCTGAGTTTTCCTTACTAGATGGAGCGGTGCGTATTCCAAAGTTGCTTTCAGCATGTGAACAACGTGAGGCAAGAGCGATTGCAATTACTGATAAGGGGAATTTATTTGGTGCAATTGATTTTTATTTTGGAGCAAAGTCAAAAGGCCTTCATCCGATTATTGGTTGTGAACTTTTTATTACCGATGACATGACTGTTAAGGCCAAAACAATGGAGCGAATTATATTGCTTTGTCAGAATCAAAAAGGTTATGAAAATCTGTGCCAAATTATTTCAGCTGCTCATATTAAGGGATTTTACTATCAGCCTCGCGTTGACATTGATCTTTTGAAAGAGCATTCGGAAGGATTGATTTGTATTTCGCCAGGATATTGGGGGCCGATTGCTCAACTTTTACAATC
>JAYNJH010000015.1:2102-4979 GCA_038109885.1 Candidatus Margulisiibacteriota bacterium
TCATTGATCAAGCCAATGAAAAATCTCGTCAATTCAGTGATGTGTTTCCAGGTCGGTTTTATTTAGGGGTTCAACGTACAGGTGAACCTGGGATGGCGCCGTTATCCAATGATATTATTGAGTTTTCAAAATCAAGTGCATTACCTTTGGTTGCTTTGAATGATGTTTATTTTCTTTCCAGTGATGATGGCTGGATGCAGGATATGCTGCACTGCATTCAAACAGGACGAGAGATTGATATTGATGATCAAAATAACTCTAAGGTTTCGCAGCATTTTTTAAAAACTGAAGACGAAATGTTGGCATTATTTGAAGATGTTCCTGAGGCGATAGCGAATACTGTGAATATTGCTCAAGAATGTCAGCTTGAGATGATTGCTGATCAGGTGTTGCTGCCTCGATTTGAATGCCCTGATGGGTTGACCCCAGAGGCCTACTTAGAGACGTTGGTTTGGGAGGGAATTCATCAAAAATATGCTGATATTACTAAAGAAATTAAAGATAGAGTCTATTTTGAATTGGAAATCATTAATAAAATGCAATACCCAATTTACTTTTTAATTATTTATGATTTTTTGGCATTTTGTACTTCAACTGAAATTCCTGTGGGGCCAGGCCGTGGTTCAGCGGCTGGGTCGATTGTTGCTTACGCGCTTAATATCACTAAGATTGACCCAATCCGTTATCAGTTGCTTTTTGAGCGTTTTTTAAATCCTGAACGGGTTTCGATGCCAGATATTGATATAGACTTTTGTATTAAACGGCGAGGAGAAGTTATCGACTATATTTCTGAACGGTATGGTGATGACCATGTTGCTCAAATTGTGACATTTGGAACAATGGCTGCTCGTGGTGTGGTTCGTGATGTTGGGCGTGCCTTGGGTGTTCCCTTGGATTTTGTTGATCGTGTTGCGAAGTTGATTCCATCGGCGCCAGGACAAAACATGTCAATTGCTGATGCCCTTGATGAGGTGCCGGAATTATCGGCGTTATATCAGCAAGATCACTCAGCTAAACAATTGCTTGATTCTGGTATGAAGTTGGAAGGGTTTGCACGTCACTCCTCAACGCATGCCGCTGGATTGGTCATTTCTCGTGATCCATTGTCCAAAATGGTGCCATTAATGAATAACGATGGTCAAATTACAACACATTATTCGATGAATAATTTGGAAAAGCTTGGATTGTTAAAGATGGATATTTTGGGATTAAGAAATTTAACAGTAATTCGTGATGCATGTGACCTTATTCACCGGCATACTCCAGATTTTGATATCGATTTAATTCCACTTGATGATCAGCCAACTTATGATTTGTTTTCATCGGGTGAAAGTATTGGTATTTTTCAATGTGAATCTCCAGGAATGCGGCGTCTAATTGTTGATTTGAAGCCACAATGTTTTGAAGATATTATTGCTCTACTTGCACTCTATCGGCCCGGGCCCTTGGGCTCTGGTATGGTTAGTGACTTTATATCAAATAAGTCGGGAAAAACAGAAGTTGTTTATGACTTGCCAGAACTTGAGCCGATTTTAAAAGATACCTATGGCATGATTGTGTATCAGGAACAGGTTATGCAAATTGCTACGGCTGTCGGCGGATTCAGCTTAGGTCAATCCGATATGTTACGTCGAGCCATGGGAAAAAAGAAAAAAGATGTGATGGACCAAATGAAAGATGAATTTTTGGCAGGTGCTAAAAAGAAATCAATTAATGTTGGTGTTGCTGAAAAAATATTTGATTTATGTTATAAATTTGCGGAGTATGGGTTTAATAAGTCGCACAGTGCAGCGTATGCCCTTATTTCATATCAGACGGCATACTTAAAAACTCATTTTCGAGACGAGTATGTTTTAGGCCTGCTTTTATCGGTTTTAGGCAATACGGATCGAACAGCGGTATACGTTGCTGAGGCAAAGCGATTAGGCATGAGGATTGTTCCACCTGATGTTAATGTTTCAAATTATGTTCATGTGTTGTTAGATGGTTCGTTGGTATTTGGTCTGGGGTCGATTAAAGGTATTGGGGAATCTCCTGTAGCAACGATCGTAAAAGAGCGTCAGTCTGGCGGCCCATTTAAAAGTGCGTTTGATTTTTTTAATCGAATTAAGGGACAGGATGTGAATAAGCGAGTTGTCGAGCATTTAATTCGTGCTGGGGCATTGGATTCTGTTGAAAAAAATCGTTCTAAATTATTGGGTTGTTATGAAGATATTCTTGAAAAAATGCATACTTCAATGCGTCACCAACAGGCCGGGCAGGTGGGTTTATTTCAAACATTGGATGAGGACTTTTATTCGGATATATTAAATTCAACTTCGTTCAAAGAAATTCCTGATCTAGAGTTATTGCGACACGAAAAAGAATTGATTGGAGATTACCTTACGGCACATCCATTGGATGGCTTTTTGAAGGATTGGCAATCGGGTGTTGCATTGGCTGACTTGGGTGCTTCTTTTGATAAAGAGGTGGTTGATGTTGTTGGTGTTTTATCTAATGTTATTCACCGAACCACGAAAAATAATCAGCCCTTTACTATGGGCGAAATTGAGGATTTTGGATCAAAGCGTACATTTTTGGCCTTTAATTCGCCGGCGTATCCTAAAATGATACAGCATGTTAAAGATGATGTGATTGCAAAGCTTAAAGTTAAGGTTAAAATGAGGAATTCAGAGGTTAGTTTGATGCTGGAAGATGTGATGTTGTTAAATCAAGATCTGACAGAAAAGGTATGTCATATTGATTTGCTTGAAAATCATTCGATGGAACAGTTGCATGAAATCAAACAAGCTTGTTTAATGAATCGTGGACAGATTCCCATTGTCTTTCATGTTCAACAGACAATCATTAAAACAAATAAAAAATATTGGATTAAAG
>JAYNJH010000015.1:4989-21698 GCA_038109885.1 Candidatus Margulisiibacteriota bacterium
AAAGAAACTGCAATTTCAGTTCTTGAATCTATAATAGGAGAGCAAAAAGTATGGCTGGAAAATTAACATTTTTAACAACATTAGAAGCAATTATTGATGAGCGTATTTCAAGCCAATCGTCGGATTCTTATGTTTCACGATTGCTTTCTAGTGGGTTGGATCGTGTGCTTAAAAAAGTGGGAGAAGAAGCTGGGGAAGTTATTATTGCGGCTAAAAATAACGATCAAACAGAGTTGTTGAATGAATCGGCGGACCTACTGTTTCACTTAATGTTAGTTTTAAAAAAAATGGGATATTCCCTAGAGGATGTGATTGAAGTTCTAGCAGCCCGCCACAATGGCTAAGGTTTTTTTGCTCTTTTTTTTGTGGGGAAGTATTTTCTTAAATGGTGAAGTGGTCATTGAGGCACCTCTTAATCACTTTTATACGCTTAAGCCAACAGTTGACTTTGTTATTTCATCTGATCAAACCCAAGGTTTTTATTTGTTTGGTTCTAATGTCATTCCAATTCGTTCTGAAATCGTGATTAAAGACCAGCGATTAAATTTAGGAGAAAATCGATTTTCAATTAGTATTTTAGATCCAGATTTACGCCTTCAGCCCAGAATGACTCGGCAATTATATGTGTATCGAACGTTGCCCATTCGGGATTCAGTTACACGATTTCAGGCATTCTTGATTACAGATTTAGCTCTTCATCATCAAATTCAGTTGCTTGAGGAAGAAAAAGCGAATTTGGATACCCCGATTTTAAAGCGAGACCTTTATGCTATTTTGGTTTGGTTTTTGAATCATCAAAGGCCAGATTTTGTGTCTCCCCATTCAATTCCCTGGGATTATCGTGATATGCGGGGGTATACTCAATATCTGGATTTTTATCGTCATCAATCTAAGTGGTTGCCCCGACCCATTCATGAGAATTTTTATCCAAATGCTTTTTTTACTCGGGAAGAGTTTATTAATTTAATGCTTCTTGTTGTTGGTGGTGAAGATCAAATTTCAACTAGTATGCATATAAAACGATCATTAGTTATTCCCAATATTATTGCTGATTACATTCCAAAAGATTGGCAAGAGCCCTTGTTATTTGTATCTAAAAGGGACGTTGTTGATATATTTAACGCTTACTTTAAGCTTCAATTTTCAGACCAATTAGAAAAAATCGTGATTCATGACTCTTTTCAACCATTAAGTTTTGATTCAGAATCGTTATATGCGCTAGTTAAAGGTCGATTTAATCGAGGGGTTCAGTGGGTTGTGCCATATGTTGGTTCCTTATCTACTTGGGTAAGGCGAATGACCGATCGTATTCAATCCATAAAGCCTCGCTTTTCGCGTCAATTTTTTGTCAAATCAAGTGATGACTCATCGGCCTTACTAAATTCAACGGTAATGAACACTAAAAACATAGAAACTGAGCCTTCTATTCAATTCGAAATAGTTTTTGTTCAACCTGGCGATACAATTCAGAAAATAGCGAGGCGATATTACGGGGATTCATCTCAGTGGGAAGATTTGGCCAAATTAAATAAATTGAGGGTGAATTATGTAACAATGAATGGGCAGGTGGTGGCCTCAGTTCATATTGTTCCAGGACAGGAACTTAAGTTGAGCAAAAATCCATTACGGATCTCTAAATAGAGGGAGAATTAAGGGACTATTTTTTTATTTTTCGGTTTGAATCTAAATTTAAAATCAAGTATATTAATCCTATGTCAAATATTGATGTTGATTCCATACTAGATTTGAGTTGTTTAGCGATTACTGATGAACGAAAAAAAGAGTTCTCAGGACAACTTCAGAAAATCCTTGATTACATGAGTGTGTTAAATAATGTGGATCAGTTGCCTGACCCCCAATTCGAATGGCCGATTAGCAAAGATGTTGTCACAAGAGAGGATGTGCCAAAGTTATTTGAGCATCCTTTAGTTGAGCAAAATGCGCCGGACTTTAAATCGGGTGGTTTTTCAGTTCCAAGGATTATATAAATGAGCATACTAAGACAAATTGAAAAGGATTTGAATTCTGGTCAGTATACGGTAGCTGAATTAACTCAGGCGGTATTAAAAAAGATTGCTGCGGATGATACAAATTCGTTCATCGAATCATTTGATTCCAGTGCACTAAATACAGCCGCGGAGATTGATGCCAGTGACCAAACTTCAAGTTTAATTGCCAAAGGCATGCCCGTTGGGATAAAGGATAATATGTGTTTCGAAAATCATGGTGTTACTTGTGCGTCGGCCATATTAGACGGCTATAAGTCTCCATATACTTCTACGGCGGTTCAAAATATGCTTGATCGTGGATTTGTTCCCGTGGGGCGGCTAAATATGGATGAATTTGCAATGGGGTCTTCTAATGAGTATTCCATTTATGGGCTTGTGGATAATCCATGGGATGCAAGTTGTGTTCCTGGGGGATCTTCAGGAGGGTCGGCGGCGGCGGTAGCCTCGGGGCTTGTTCCGGTAAGCTTAGGTTCTGATACAGGAGGGTCGATTCGTCAGCCGGCATCATTTTGTGGTGTGGTTGGGTTAAAACCAACTTACGGTCGAGTCTCTCGTTATGGTTTGATCGCTTTTGCTTCGTCATTGGATCAAATTGGGCCTTTTGCACAATATGTTGAAGATGTTGCGATATTATTTGAATCCATTTGTGGATTTGACTCAAATGATTCTACATCTGAATTGAGAACGGATCAGTCATTTGTTGATCAGTTGAAATCTGGGACATTGACCGGAAAGCGCATTGGGGTTCCTAATGAACTCATGTCAGAAAAAGTGGCTACTTCAGTTCAAGATGCCATTCGTAAAACACTTAAAACTTTAGAATCCGCTGGGGCAATTATTGATTATTTTGATTTTAAATATTTTGATGAAGCTCTTGCAACGTATTATATTTTAGCGCCGGCAGAAGCTTCCTCAAATTTAAGCCGTTTCGATGGTGTTCGTTATGGGCATCGTTCAGCTAAAGGCCAAACATTGAGGGATATGATTGAGTTATCTCGACAAGAGGGGTTTGGCGATGAGGTTAAACGTAGAATAATTCTAGGGACTTATGTTTTAAGTAGTGGTTACTATGATGCGTATTATGGAAAGGCACAGCAAGTTCGAGGTGTTGTTACGCAACGTTATTCGGATTTGTTGAATCAATATGATTTTATTTGTTCGCCGACAGCACCAACCACAGCCTTTAAAAAAGGGGCGCATGAGGGTGATCCTTTAACGATGTATTTGTCTGATTTAGCAACTATTCCAGTTAATCTAGCGGGGTTACCAGCGATCTCTATTCCTTGTGGTTTGGATAGCAATGGGTTGCCAATAGGTTTTCAAATGACGGGGGGGTGGTTTCAGGAACAATCCTTACTGCAAGCTGCTTATGAATTAGAACAACGATTGGCCTTTAAGCCAAAGAATCAGTTTCGAATGGACCCGTTATTATGACGTATGAATTGATTATTGGTTTAGAAATACATGCTCAATTAAATACAAATTCAAAGTTGTTTTGTCCAGCAGCGACTGACTTTGGTGATTCTCCGAATACCAATGTTTCACCAGTTAGTTTGGGTTTGCCTGGAGCATTGCCTGTATTAAATAAAGATGCGGTTCGTATGGCGATTATGGCAGGCTTAGCGCTTGATTGTGATATCCAAGAGCGGTCTGTGTTTGCTCGGAAAAATTATTTTTATGCTGATTTACCGAAGGGGTATCAAATATCACAGTTTGAGTTTCCAATCTGCTTGGGTGGTAAGGTACATTTGGATGAATTTAATAAAACGATTAATGTTACCCGAATTCATATGGAGGAAGATGCCGGTAAATTGAATCACCAGGGAGCGGATGGTATTGCTGGTGCGACGAGTTCAATTGCTGACTTAAATCGTGCTGGTGTTCCATTAATAGAAATTGTTTCTGAACCTGAAATACGTTCGGCCAAAGAGGCAAGGGCTTATATGGAAAAGGTTCATCAAATTTTATCATTTATTGGTGTATGTGATGGTGATTTAGAAAAGGGGTCGTTTCGATGTGATGCGAATATTTCGATACGCCCTGTTGGCCAAGTTGAATTTGGAACCCGGACCGAGGTTAAGAACTTAAATTCTTTTCGTAGTTTAGAGCGTGCCATTAATTTTGAAATGAAACGTCAGATTAAGGTGGTTGAATCGGGTGGTAAAATTATTCAACAAACCATGAATTTTGATGATGTTTCAGGTGAGACCAGTGCACTTCGAAGCAAAGAAAATGCGCATGATTATCGTTACTTTCCTGACCCTGACCTAAAACCTTTGTTGGTAACACAAACTGATATTGATCAAGTGAAGTCTAGTATGTCAGAGCTTCCAGACGCTGTTCGTCAGCGCTTTTCGTCAGAGTTGTCTTTACCAGATCACGATATTAAAGTGTATTTACAGACGAAAAATTTATTTAATTTTTTTGAATCTGCACGTTTAAAGCTTAATGTGGCGTCAGCTAAAGATATGTCAAAATGGGTTGTTGGTGAACTAAATGCATTGTTAAAAACAGATGATGTCTTATTAGAGAGATTGTCACAAGATGATTTTGCAGCACTGATTGATCAGTGCAGTTCTGGTGATATATCAACGAAGATGGTGAAGGATATCCTTCCACGTTTATTAAAATCCGAGCCGTTGACGAGTGTATTATCTGCATTGGGTGGGGCTCAAATTTCCAATGAATCTGAGTTGTTGTCGATTGTAAATTCGGTATTAGCCGCCAATCCAGATGTGGTTGCAAAGATTAAAAACGGTAAGGTTGCTTCTGCTAATTTTTTGATGGGTCAAGTCATGAAAGAAACTAAAGGTAGAGCAAAGCCGGACACTGTTAGAGAACTGATTTTGAATGCCTGCGAAGCTCAATAAGCAAAATAGTATTCTAATTATTATTAATGTGTTTTCATTTTTATTTTTGATTTTGACTTTAAATTTTAATGTAAGAACTTTTCGTTTAACCCAACAGCTGCAGTCGCTAACCATTTCACTTCAGGAACTTGAGCGTCAAGTTGAAGAAGATGAATATGCTTATTACGTTCAGACGCGTTTGGACCTGGTGTATGAGAAAGCAATGAATGAATTGGATATGCATCGGCAATCATCACCGGTTGTTTTTGTTAATTCACCTGTAAATTCCAGATGAAAAATATGCATCGTCGTTATTTTTTGTTGATTGCTTTGGTAATTATTGTATTTGCTTTAATTCTTGGCCGCTTATTTTATTTAATGATTCTTAAGCATGATTTCTATTTAAGTCGATCAGAAAAACAAATTCAAAAATTAATTAAAGTTGATACAAGCCGAGGTAAAATTTATGATCGAAACTATCACCCTTTGGCAATGAGTTTACCTGTTTATTCTGTATATGCGTCCCCGATACGTATTGAAAATAAAACTGAATTTTCGAATCAAGTTGCACCATTTTTACATATGTCTGTAGAGGACGTATTTAAAAAAATTAATAATAATTCAACATTTGTTTGGTTAAAACGAAAGTCTGTGGATATTGATTTTGATAAAATTCAGTCAATTGCCCCAGAGCAAATGAATGTTTTGCAAGAAGAGCGTCGTGTTTACCCTAATCATACATTGGTTTCTGATGTCTTGGGGTTTGTGGGAATGGATAAAGGCTTGGGTGGTCTAGAGTATCAATTTGATCGTTTTTTAACAGGGGAGCAGGGGTATTATATTATTAAGGGTGACCCACGCGGAGTTCGAATTATTTCATCAAATAAAGTTTTGGTGGGTCGAGCCAAAGGATTTTCACAGGGTGAGTTTGGTATTGAAGCAAGTTCTTTAAAGGGTGGAAATATTATTACCACCATAGATTACCGTATTCAATTTTTGGTTGAGACATTATTAAAGCAGACGATTGAACGGGTCCAGGCTCAGGCAGGGCAAGTGATTGTTATGGATGTACGTAATGGAGATGTGATTGCGATGGCTAATTTTCCTTATTTTGATCCCAATACGTATGCCGCAGTTGATTATTCGGTACTGAAAAACTCTTGCATTGTGGATGTTTTTGAGCCGGGCTCAATCTTTAAAGTTGTTACATATGCCGCGGCACTGGAAGAGAATGTGGTCACCCCGGGGATGATCTTGGAAATTCCTGAATCCATTGTGATTCAAAAGAGACGTATTAAAGAGGCGCATCCTCGAAAACCAGAGGATCCTTCATTTTATCAAGCTAAAGACATTTTAGTTAAATCAATGAATGTTGGGACCAGTTTATTAGCAGAAAAAATGGGTACAAGTGCGTTTTACAATTACATTGAATTGTTTGGTTTTGGTTCGCGGTCATCCATTTTATTGCCCGGTGAAACCAATGGTTTATTGCGACCGTTAGACTCAATTGCACCAATTGATTTGGCTGTGATGTCATTTGGTCAGGGGATTAGTGTTACGTCGCTACAAATGATTGCTGCTGTAGCCGCCTTGGGGAATAATGGTATGTATATCCGCCCTAGAATTATTAAACATCAAACGGATCATAATAATTTAACAATTTCTAATCCAACTTCGTTTCGACAACATCGTGTAGTATCATCTAAAACAGCACGCTATGTTCGTGAGGCCATGCATGAAGTGGTTTTATCTGGAACCGGTCGAAATGCTCAGATTAAGGGGTTTTCGGTTGGTGGTAAGACGGGTACGGCACAACGCCCTTTGGCAAATGGCCGGGGTTATGAAGAAGGGGCTTATATTGCTTCATTTGTTGGGCTGTTGCCGATTGAATCACCTCAATTTGCAATTTTAGTGGTTGTTGACCGCCCTGAAACAACCATTTGGGGATCAACAGCGGCAGCCCCATTGTTTTCTGAAGTCGGAAAAGTTCTTATTGATTATTTTGATATTAAGCCGAATGAGGCCTTTTAGAACGACTTCATTATCGTTTTTGTGTACAATGAGTTTATGACATCATTCTCTTTACTAACTAAACAATCATTTCGTTGGATACTTGCTGTTCTTCTAGGAACTATTTTTGCAGATGTTATTGCCTATTTTTTGATTGATAGTCCAATCATTATGAATTTTTTTAAAATAACTACTGAAAAAAACTGGCCAACATTGGTGTCAACTTTGCAATTAATTTTATCTGGAAGCATGTTATATGCCTTATATAAAGAATCCTTACGTTCCAATGTTGAGGTGTTAATTTGTCGATATTGGCGGATCTTGGCATTTATTTTTTTTATTCTAGCGTTTGACGAATGGTTTACAATACATGATCTTTTGGGACATGCGTTTTCAAATCATATGGGCACATTGGGGACGATGTTTGGCTGGACATTATTATACATGATTATAATGGTGGTTTTCTTTATTTGGTCATTGCGATTTTTAATTTACTTACCATTTAAAACCGCTATTGGAATGGTGGTTTCCGGGTCGATATTTCTTATTGGTGCAATTGGTTTTGAATTGTTAAATACTGAAGAGTTCAAACAGGGGTTAGGTTGAGATTTTAGCGCTGGTGTGGCATATATTTTTGGCCTAGTTGAAGAGTCTTGTGAGATGTTGGGTATCTGGCTTTTTAATGTGACGTTATTTTATTATGGGAATCGTACGTTTGAATCGATGGTTTTTGAGATTCCGAAACGCTTGTATATTGGATTTTTTGGTTTTGGTTTGTTGGATATTTTTGTAACAATTATTGCTCGTCTATTTAATTGAAATTTAAATAATGCTAGTTTTTTTAAGATGCCAATATTAAACTGACGATATGGTAGATAAAAATCAAATTTTAAATATAATGCGTCATTGGGCCCCCGAAGATCAAGCTGAATCTTGGGATAACGTTGGATTGCAGTTGGATTCAAATCGAGATATACAAAAAGTTGCCATTGTACTAGAGTTAAATCTGGATACTTTTTCAATTTTGAATCAGCAAAATTATGATTTTATTATTTCGCACCACCCCTTGATTTTTAAACCGATATCAAATTTAGGGTACGATGATTGGGCTCATGAGGTTTTACGCTACTTAATTAGAAATGATATTGGTCTTTATGTTTCTCATACGAATTTGGATCGCGCTTTAGATGGGGTTTCTTATGAGTTGGCTAAGCAATATCAATTACGTCCTAAAGCCGTTCGAGATTTAAAAGATGGCTATGGTAAAGTATTTGAGTTTTCTAAGCCGTTGGATCTTGATCAATTGGAAGAGCATGTCCCCGCCGTTGCTAAAATTATTCCAGACGATTTGGAGATAAACTCGGTTGCGTTTATGGGCGGTAGTGGTAAAAGTTTTATCAATGATATTGTTCATCAATCGATTGATTTTTATATTACTGGGGAGCTGGGCTATCATGATATTCAATACTTACGTCAGCAAAAAAAAGGGCTTTTTCTTTTGGGGCATTACCAGTCAGAAGTTTTTGTTCTGGATGCGATTAAATCTCGGTTAGATTCGTTGGCTTTGGATATTGAAATTATTAGTTAATTGAGCTTTAGTTTAGGGATACTTCAGCCATCTTATTTAATTCTTCTTGTGTGTTTGCGCCACTGACTTCCCAGGCATTATCAATGCATACCCCTGCGATAATTTCACCTTCATTTGAAAAGAACTCTATAACATCGGTTAGGTAATATTCATTTTGAGCATTGTTTGTATTTAATTTTTTTAAACAATCTTGAAGTGCATTTGTGTCAAAGCAATAAATGCCACTATTAAATTCGGTAATGTTTAACTCTACATCAGAACAGTCTTTTGCCTCTCGAATAGCCGTGATTTGATTAGTTTTGTTGCGTATAATTCGTCCATAATTACCTGCATTATCGAGTTTCGCTGTAAGTAATGTTGCTTTTGCATTAGAGGTAATATGGGTTTGAATGAGTTCAGCAATGGTTGTTTCACGAATTAAGGGACAGTCTCCGGCCAGAATGATGCAATGATCTGTTGATGAAGTTAATGCGTTTAGTCCACATACGACGGCATGACCAGTTCCCAGTTGTTGTTCTTGAATTGCATATGAAACATTGTAATTTTTACAGGACGCTTTGACCATTTCTTTTTTGTAACCAACGACTAGGCAAATATTATTAATATTGGCTTTTGATACAGTTTCAATCACATGGTGAAGCATGGCTTTTCCATGAAATTTGTGCAGTACTTTTGGCTTTTCAGATTTGAATCGTGTTCCCTTTCCTGCAGCTAAAATGATGGCGGTTGTACTATTCATTGGATTATTATACACCTTTTGATTATTACGGGCATCTATTCTTATCCCTTTGGGAATTGGAAATTTTTTAATCTTATTTTTTGGTCAATTAAAGACCTTGTTAACATGATTAATTCTTTTGAAAGATTCCTATGAGTCTGGGTTGAGTAAAATAGGGTCTAGGTGTTAACATAATTAAAGATTTAGTATCATCAAAATTCGTTTAAAAAGGACTCTATAAATGACACAGATTATCATTAAAACACATCATGATGAAATGTCTCCTAGCATTAAGGATCATGTGGTGAAAAAGTTATCAAAGTTAGATCAATTCTTTGATAAAATACAGGAAATTCAGGTTGATTTGGATGTTGAAAAGTTTCCAAATGAGGAAGATCGTCAAATTGTGTCTGCAACTGTTTTTGTTCCGGGATCCGCATTAATTGCTCGTGAATCAAGTAAAGATCTTTATGCAAGTGTCGATGTTATTGTGGATAAACTACAGCGCCAATTAAAAAAGTTTAAAGATAAATTGCGCCTGAAAAATCGCAAACAGGCCATGAAAAATAAACGTGATATTCAAAAAATTACATTAAATATGGTGGGGCAGGATGATAGTCCTCAGACATCATCCATCGATCCGTCTGAGTTATATGTTAAGAAACCAATGCATCCTGAAGATGCGGCGATGATTCTTGAGGATCGAGAGCAAACGTTTCTTGTGTTTAGAAATGCAGCGGATGAAAAAATAAACGTAATCTATGTTACTGATGATGGTAATTTTGGGTTAATTGAAACGTAATTTGAAAGGTAGTGTGAAAATATGAGTATAAAAATAGCAATTAATGGGTTTGGTAGAATTGGAAGAAATGTATTTCGTATTGTTCAACATAATCCCAGAATAGATGTTGTTGCAATTAATGATTTGACCGATCCTAAAACACTGGCTCATTTATTAAAATACGATTCGGTTCATGGTCGCTTTGATGGGGATGTTTCTGTTGAGGGCGATTGTATCGTAGTTAATGGGCAATCTATTAAAATATATTCTGAGCGTAACCCAGCCCAACTTCCTTGGGCGGAATTGGCGGTTGATGTTGCGATTGAATCAACGGGAGTTTTTACTGTTGCTAACTCTGATCGAGGTGGTTACCTAAGCCATATTGATGCTGGTGCTAAGAAGGTAATTCTCACTGTTCCCGCAAAAGATGATATTGATACGATTGTTTTGGGCGTTAATGACCACGATTATCGATCAGATGTTAAAGCTTGGTCAAATGCAAGTTGTACGACTAATTGTTTGGCTCCAATTGCAAAGGTCTTGAATGATTCGTTTGGTATTAAGCGTGGTTATATGAATACTATTCATGCGTATACGAATGATCAATCCATTTTAGATTTGCCTCATTCAGATTTACGGCGTGCTCGGGCTGCTGCGTTATCAATAATCCCAACATCGACGGGTGCAGCAAAAGCGGTTTCGTTGGTTATTCCTGAATTAAAAGGGAAATTGGATGGTATGGCAATGCGCGTTCCAACCCCGGATGGTTCGGTTGTTGATTTGGTTTGTGAATTAAATCAAGATGTGACGAAAGATGCTGTCAATGCTGCATTGGAAGCTGCGGCAAAGGGCGAGATGAAAGGTGTTCTTGAATATTCTGATGATCCGCTTGTTTCGGTTGATATTATTGGGAATTCTCACTCATCTATTGTTGATGGATTATCGACAATGGTGAACGGAAATTTAATTAAGGTGGTGTCTTGGTACGATAATGAGTATGGCTATTCTAACCGAGTGGTTGATTTAGTCGAAAAAATAGCCGATGCATAAACGTTTTACTGATCTTCTAGCACAACCTATTGCTGGAAAAGTTGTTTTGGTTCGTGTTGATTTTAATGTGCCGATTAAAGATGGTGTTGTAACTGACTCTACCAGAATTAAAGCATCACTAGAGACGATTCAATCGTTGCTTGAAAAACAGGCGAAAGTTGTTTTGGTATCCCATTTAAGTCGACCTGGGGGAAAGGTTGACGATGCCAAACGCTTAGATCCCGTCCAGTTGGTTTTGCAGGATTTATTAAATAAGCCAGTGGTCAAATTAAATGAAGCGATTGGTCCATCTGTTGCAAAAGCGATTAAAAACTTAAATGCTGCTGAAGTTATGCTGTTGGAAAATATACGTTTTTATCCTGAAGAAGAAGCGAATGATTCCGAGTTTGCTAAAACATTGGCAAGCTATTGTGATTATTTTGTTCAGGATGCTTTTGGTGCTGTACACCGCCAACATGCTTCAACGTATGGTGTCGCTCAATTTTTACCCTCATATCCTGGATGTTTATTGGATAAAGAGTTGAAATATTTGTCAGGTATGTTAAATTCACCTCAACGACCATTTACTGCTATTATAGGTGGTGCTAAAATTTCATCTAAATTTTCAGTGCTTAAGCATTTGCTAAAAACGGTGGATGTTATGATATTAGGTGGTGCGATGGTTTATACCTTACTAAAAGCGCAAGGGGTTCCCGTTGGCCGCTCATTGGTTGAAGATGATTTAATTCCTGATGCGATTACATTTCTATCGGAAGTAAAGAAATTAAATAAAACACTTTATTTGCCAAAAGATCATTTGGTTGTCACTGATTTTAATGACCCTAGTACAGCGCGTGTCACCGACTTGATTTCTAGTGACGATATTGGTGTTGATATTGGGAATCAGGCAATTGATGATATCTGCGAATTAATTCATTCATCACGTTGCGTTCTTTGGAATGGACCGGTTGGTATTTTTGAGACTTCTGAATATTCCAATGGAACATTTGCGATTGCTAAGGCATTGGCACAGGCTAAGGAGACAACCACTGTTGTTGGAGGTGGTGATTCTATTGCCGCATTAAATTTATCCGGTTATTCTAAATCTATAGACCACATTTCAACAGGTGGTGGAGCGAGTTTAGAGTTTTTAGAAGGTAAGTTATTGCCTGGTATATCGGTGTTAAAATGAATGAAGAATTAGAACAGAAAATTTTAAATAAAAAGTCTGCGGTAAGTTCGGATGCTTATTTGGCTAAGCGTCATTTTGATGCAGAAAAAGAGGCGTTATCTGAATTAAATGTGTTGGATGATGATTATGACAGTGATTTGAAAGAATTGCGTCATGAATTAAAGCTTATGATGGCTTTATTTTCGGAGTCAAAGTTTGATGATATTATTCATTTAATTGCGAATCCTTCACGATTAATGGGCTTAAATTTTATTATTGGTTTCTTTCGTGGCTTGGGTTTTTCAATTGCAGTACTAGTGATTATATTAATCCTATTGGCATCTTTTTCAAATTCACCATTGTCTGTTGGCTTTTAAATTGGTTTCCAACAAGCGGAATTTCGTTTTTTTAAATGTCACTTTATTATTGCTTTTATTGGATCAAGGTACAAAATTAGCGGCACGCCATTTTCTACAAGACCAATCGGTTATTTTGGGCTGGCTTCGATTCGACCTTGTATATAATACTGGTGCAGCATATGGCATGTTTTCGAATTATACCTTTGTATTGACGCTATTGGGCATCATTGCAATTGTTTATTTATTTTATAATTTAAAAAATGTAACAAAGTCATTAGAGTTCTATGCTTATATTTGTTTAATGTCAGGTGCGGTTGGAAATACATTGGATCGGTTACTGTTTTCAAAGGTGACTGATTTTATTAATATTCAAATTATTCCTGTATTTAATATTGCGGATGTATTGCTAAATATTGGAATTTTATTGATTGTATTTCAGTGGTTTTTATATGACCGATTTGATTCAAATTGAATTGTCTGTTTTTTCAAATCAACATCAGCGTCTTGATAAGTACTTAACTGAGGTATTATTTTTATCTAGGGAAATAATAAAAGAGTTAATTTCCAATAAAGGAATTCGAGTCAATGGTATTCAATCGAAGCCGTCCTATAAAGTTCAACAAAAGGATCAAATTCATATTGCAATAATACAACTCAATAATGATTCTGATGTTCAATCCATTTTAGAACAAAACAAAACTTTAATTCGTACGACAGATTTTTTAATACCCATTCTTTATGAGGATGATCATTTGCTTGTGGTCAACAAGCCTTGGGGGTTATTAATGCATGAGGCTGTATCGAATACGTCTGATAGTTTGGTGGGTATTTTACAACGAGCTGGTTACTCATTATTTTGTTTTGATGGTCAGCGTCCTGGGATTGTTCACCGTTTGGACCAATACACTGAAGGGGTTAGTGTTATTGTAAAGACCTCACAATCATACCACTCATTGAAACTTCAATTTAAAGAGCGTCTGGTTACCAAAAAGTATTACGCTGTTTTAAAAGGGGTTCTTCAATCTTTAGCGGGTGAAATTACGTTTCCCATCGGTCGAGATATTTCAATTCGTGCAAGAAAAAGCTGCAATGCGTTTGTTCCAGGGACTGAAAAGTCAGCTTGTACGAAATACCAAGTTTTACATCAGAGTACAAATCTAACACTTGTTGATGTCCATTTGGTCACTGGCCGGACACATCAGATTCGAGTTCATTTTTCAGCGTTGCAGTGCCCTGTTTTAGGGGACCCTTTATATAGTAAGCAAGCAAAGCGGAGAGAAGGGTATTATCTGCAAAGCTATTTTATTGGTTTTAATCATCCAGTGTCGAATCAATGGCTGACATTTCAACAGCCTATCAGTAAACGTTTAAATAAATATGCTAATAAAAGTTATAATGATTAGGCACAAACAAATTAATTTAAAATGATTATTTTGTTTTGTTATTCTTAAAATTAACTCTTCGTTTCGATGCATTATTTTTTTATTTTCTTTTTTAATGTCATCTAACGACCCATTTAAGACCTCAAGCATTTGTTCAGATTGATTATTAATTTGATTTTGGTCGTTGGGGATAGGGAATGTGTCTAACGTGCTTACTTGAGATATTTCCGAATCATTAAATTTGCGAATATAAAGAGAAAACCCACTTTTAGGGTCAATAATTCGTTTAACATTATTATTGCTTTGCTCTTTTTTATTCACAATTTAATCATAACAATTAATGAGAGTTTAATAAATGTGTTTAAATAATTTAATTAAAAACAAATTTAATTTATAATGGGCAAGGTGAGTAAAAAAAAGAACAGAGCTACAAAGCGTAGTCCTATTTTAACGAAAGATTTGCTTTTTTCGATCCAACTTTTTGTGGGATTGATTGTCTTTTTTTCAATTTATTTTCACGGGTTAATGGGTCCGTTTGGATTGTTAATTCAAAATTGTGGCTTATTCTTTTTTGGTGATGCTTTAATGTTGTTGCCATGGCTATTGTTTGCGACGAGTCCAATATTAATTCGTTCGAATGATATTTCAATTCAACGTTATGGTGTGTATCTGTCTATTTTTTGTGTTTCATTTCTCTTCTTTTCGAATTCTTTTTTTAATCAAGACGCATTAACTCTTCATGGCGAAATTTCCTTTGTTTTAGCGGCTGAATTTATTCAGTTGGGAGCAAAATTATTTGGTGATTTTGGTGTTCGTTTTTTTTGTTTTTCTTTGTCAATTATTTTTGGGGTTCTATTGTTTGAATTATCGTTTTCTTCATTAATTCAATCGTTTAGGTTAAAACCTAAGGGGCTGATTAGTGATTTGTTAAAAAAAATGAAATATATGTTGTTTTATACTCCTGTTCGTCCGGTTAAAAAAAAGTATAAGAAATCGTCACTTCAAATTAAAAAAGACAAAGATGAATTGGCCCTTAAAAAAATTAAGGATGCACCAATAAAGCCGATTAAGATGGATGTTTTTAATGCGCAAAATGTTAGTTTTGAAGACCCAGTGATTGAAAAAAAATCGGCCACAAATTCAACCGTTACGGATGCATTGGATTTAGGGGAAGGCAAGATTCAACCCGATTATGTTTTACCACCGTTGGATTTGCTGGCGAAGCCTCGAACGGCCAATGTAAAGCAAATTGAACAAGACATGCGTTCAAAAGCACAGATATTAGAAATGACATTAGAGAGTTTTAATGTGAAAGCCAGTGTTGTGAATGTAACGATTGGACCTTCAGTTAGTCGATTTGAATTGCAACCTGGTGATGGTGTGAAAATTAGTAAGATTACGAATTTAACTCAGGATATTGCACTTAAATTAGCTGTGCCAATGGTTCGAATTGAAGCGCCAATTCCAGGAAAGGCTTTGGTTGGAATTGAAGTTCCAAATGCTGATATTGCGCCATTAAATTTAAGGTCAATTATTGATCCAAAAACGTTTTTAAACTCGGGTAACCCGTTAGATTGTATTCTTGGACAGCGCATTACTGGTGAGGGGGTTACTATGAACTTGAATAAGATGCCTCATATTCTAGTTGCTGGCTCGACAGGGTCGGGTAAAAGTGTTTGTATTAACACAATTATTCTTTCTATTTTAATGAAAGCAACGCCAGATGAGGTGAAGTTTTTAATGATCGATCCTAAAAAAGTGGAACTTTCTTTGTATGCTGATATTCCTCATTTATTGGCGCCGGTTGTTACCAATCCTCATAAAGCTGCAGCAACAATTAAACAGTGGGCATTGGCTGAAATGGAGCGTCGTTATGAGTTGTTTACTGAGTATGGTGTTAAAGATTTAGCTGGATTTAATTCATTGGCAGCTTCAGGTGAACATCCTCAAATTAAGCCGATTCCATATATTGTTGTTATTATTGATGAATTTGCAGATCTGATGATGGTGGCATCGCAAGAGGTTGAAAATGCGATATGCCGATTGGCGCAAATGGCTCGTGCAACAGGTATCCATCTGGTTATTGCGACCCAACGCCCGAGTGTTAATGTTGTCACTGGTTTGATTAAAGCCAACGTACCTTCCCGAATTTCTTTTGCTGTGCAATCACAAATTGATTCACGAACGGTATTAGATATGGTAGGGGCAGAAAAACTGTTAGGTCGTGGCGATATGCTTTATATGCCAGTGGGAGCTTCCAAACCGGATCGAGTCCAAGGTGTCTTTGTATCTGAAAAAGAAGTGAATGCTGTTGTTAAATTTATTAAAGATCAAGGAGGCCCCAACTATGTTGATGAAATCATGGATGTTGAGCCCATAAATGAAAATGATGAATCATCTGCGAGTGAGGATTCGGACCGGGATGTATTATTTGATCAGGCTAAAGAAATGATTCAATCGACTCAATATGCTTCGACATCGTATTTACAGCGCAAATTACGAATTGGCTATAATCGAGCGGCTCGGTTAATGGATGAGTTGGAAGATGCCGGTGTGATTGGTGCATACGACGGTGAGACAAAAACTCGACCAGTTATTAACAGTTAATTTTAAGATTGAATTCCGATTTTCATTGACGTTTAACAATGCAATTTGAGTTTAAAACAATAATGCTTTAGACAATTTGAAATATCTACTTGTTTTATTACGATATATAATACATTTAAATTAAGGTTGGTCTACATATGAAGTTATTGGGTTATACTTTGGCGTTTTCTTCTTTTTTTCAATGGGGTGGTGCTCAGATTATGTCT
>JAYNJH010000015.1:21708-24052 GCA_038109885.1 Candidatus Margulisiibacteriota bacterium
TTTAAAATTTTTTGATCAATTAAATGAAAAGGCTTGTGATTCTGAATTGAGCCCAAAGTTTGAAAATCCGAAGTTTGTTACATTTGCAACAGGTGATGCTTATATCAGGCCTGGTGGGGAAACTTATGAGCTTTGTAAAACTATAATCAGTTCAAATAGTTCGATCAGATTTATCGTTAAAGATGCTACTGAAAAAAGTGTGTTTAATGAATGGTGTCCTGTGGATGTTACGACAATCGGTGAATTAGAACAATACTTGCCTGAAAAGATTGGGGATATAGATGTAAAACAAGTTTTGGACTTAATGATAGGTGTTGCGCAGTCTGATCAGCCTAAATTTGCTTATGATATATTATTGTTACTTATCCCATTCCTGGTTATGGGTAGTATCGTTAATGCGGATTGGTTACCTGGTAAAGGTGGTGAAACATTATCACTGATTAATCAAGCGGCACAAATTTGTGATAAAAGTGGTTCATTTATTTTAAAAAATATAATGTCGCCATACTGTATTCAAAATGATTCTTTTCGAAAGGTTGCTCAGTTGATTTCAATTCAAAAGTTGAATGGAATTTTAGAAGATGTTGATTCTGGGAAAGATATTATCAAGGCATTAATATCTAACTCTGTTTATGAAGTATCAGGTGATTTGGCGGGTCTTCTTTCTGCTGTTCCTCAAGTATATCCTGGTTTTTTGGACTTCAATAACCCTCAACATGATTACATAGTTAATGCTCATTTTTCGGACGGTAAACGTCAAGAAATGAATCGTCAATTACAAGATGTATTTCCTTATAAAACCATTCACGACGAAGGACAATTACCAAAATATGAAAATAAAATTGATATTTTATATAATGTTTTTGGCGAGGATTACGATTTTTATAAAACGTTTTTGTATGATTTAGACATTGAAGTGAATTCGAGGCGTGATCAAAATAATGATGATAAATGGTTAAATGCCATTCATCAATTTTCTAACATGCTTAAGGATTATCCGGATTTAAAAGGTTTAACTGGAAAGGCATTAAGAGATCGTATTGATCAATTAAAATTGGAATATGATCAAAAATTAGAAAATAAAAATGGTGGATTTTTAATTTGGGAATTGGCTTATTTAAGAGGCGAAGTAGTAAGTAGAATTTTAGAAGAATTTTTAGACTCATTTACATTTAATAACAGCCTATCGGATGATTCATATAAAAAAGCGGCTATAATTTTGTATAATTTTACTCAAGCAATTAAAGAGAGAAATCCTGATTTTCCTTTATCTGGAAAAGATTTAAGGACTATTTTTAAAACATCTGCAGACAATAAATTCACAGAATCTGGAATTTTTCGATCAGTTTTTTTAACAAAAATTAGTCCTCACATTAAACGGTTAATTCAAGAGTTTGAGAAGATTAAAAAAGAGTCGATTTAGTGCCCATTCATATTTTATTATATATAATGACACTTTTCTTTAAGTTATTTAAATTTAATAAAATGAGATGGAGGTTTAATGATGAGAAAACGATTAAATCATTTTTTTAATATGGTAAAAAAGGTTACTCGATTTATTTCTGAACATTCGGAGTGGTAGTTTATTTCTATTGAATTGTTTTCTTTGTTATATTTTAACAATGAATTGATTCTGTTATAATTTGCTTTATGAATTCAAATAAATCATCGATTACACTTGGCTTGATTGGCTTTGGTAATGTTGGTCAGGGTGTAAGTTCGATCATTGCAACTAATCAAGAAACAATTGAGCAACGGTTAGGTCAGACGGTGAATATAAAAACCATATGTGTTCGCAATATTGATCGATATCGTGAACTTGCTAATGGTTCAACGTTAACGACCAATGTGGATGATATATTTGATGATCCTGATATTGATATTGTTGTTGAAGTGATTGGCGGTGAACAACCGGCTTTTGATTACATTAAACGTGCATTGGAACATAAAAAATATGTTGTAACTGCAAATAAGGAATTAATTGCTAAACATAAGAAGACATTCTTTGAATTGGCTAAAAAAAATAATGTTGATATCTTTTTTGAGGCATCTGTTGGTGGAGGTATCCCAATTATTAAGTCATTTAAAGTGGGTTATTCAGCAAATGAAATTGAATCTGTTTATGGTATTTTAAATGGGACAACCAATTATATATTAACTAAATTATTTGAGGATAATTTGGAATTTGATACGGTTTTAAAAGATGCTCAGCGATTGGGTTTTGCGGAGGCGGATCCCACGGCTGATGTTTCAGGTCTTGATGCGGCGTATAAAATTGTTATTTTAACTGCGGTTGCTTTGAAACGAAATATTCAAATAGAAGTTATTTACTATGAAGGAATTG
>JAYNJH010000016.1:0-23093 GCA_038109885.1 Candidatus Margulisiibacteriota bacterium
ACTTATAACAAGAGCACGTAAAGATTCTGTTTTTTTAAATAGAGTCTTAAATGATTCGGGGGATGGGACTAAGGTAATTAGTCGCGGTGAAACGGATGACATTTTGAATCTTGTAAAGAGTGAACTTAAGGATTTTCAATTTGCCTTAAATATATCTCGTATCGATTATAATGATTTATGTACGGGTAAAGATAAAGATATTTCAGATAAAGAAATAATTAAATTACAGCAAGATAGACTGGATGAATTTGGCCCTAAAATTCATTCTGAAGTTAATATTATTCAAGAAGAACAAACACCAGTGAACCGGTTTAACACTGGTTCTATTCTCAAATTATTATTGATGTTACCGCTCATTTCTGGAAAGCCCCCTTATCTCTCCCATGGTAATGTCATTCCCAAACCACTTTCAACTCAAGAGGGTGATAGGATTGATTTGGCATTAACTCCGGGGAATTCACATTTAGATCAGCCCGCATCTATTTTCGAGCGTCAAATAGAATCCCTTTATCCTCCTAATTTTGAGAAATGGTTGAACTATATGTCTCATCCCTTGGCATGGGGGGATAATATCTCTTTGCAAGCTGTTTCAAACCGATTTGCTGTTGATATAGTTGTATATTCTTCGAGAGGTGCTGAACATAATACAATAATTAAACCATCGAATGGCAAGGAGGCTTCAAATACTGTAAGTATTTTACATTTTGTTGATGCTCATTTCCAAGAATTAAGATTGGAAGGGAATACATATCGTAATATTGAACGTAGTGCGAAAGGTGATTGTCAATTTGCTTCACTCTCGGCAGCCTTGCATCATATTGGCGTTCTTAATGATGAGCAAATAAAATATGAGGATAATGGTGTTGTGAAATTAGAGAGTTCGTTTCTGTTTCGTAATATGATTCTTAATGAGGTTAGGCAAAATCAAGATTTATATCTTTCTTTTATGGTAGATTAACGTTTTGATTCATTTATGATGAGATGAGTAATGCTTTTGCATTACTCATCTCATAGTAGGGTACATTTAAATCAGCTAATGCTTCATGAACTGTTTTTCCATCATCACGAAATTCATTACGATTTGTTAAACCGATTGCAGATGAAATCGTGAATCCGGCTTGAGTTAAATCAATGATGCAATTAATTAATGATCCCCCTGTGGTTGTTACATCTTCCAATACACAAATTTTTCCACGTGGGGCACCCACAAAAAAACGGTCTTTTGGATCGCCATGGTCTTTAGGCTTGGCTCTACCCATAGCTAAAACATGGGATCCTTGCTTGAATTCTTGCGATTGTGCATATTTAAACTGTGTTAAAACCCCAAGCTTTGTTGCGCCTTCTGCAACACCATAAAACGTGTCAACGATTAAGTTTTTACTTTTGGCAAACGCTAATACATAATCAGTAACTTGATTCATTAGATATGGGTCTTCAGCAACACTACGCCAATTGACATATAGGGTTGATAATTTTCCTGACTTAAGTGTTATGGGGGTATCGAATCTTTTAATAACTTGATTATTAATTATAAATTCATTGAATTCAGCTTGATTAAATTTCACGAATTTAAGTTTACCATTTTATTGCTTTGCAAAATAGGGCTTAAAATTTAAAAATGTTTTGAAATGTTATTGGGTTACTTGAGTTGGAGTGTTTTTGGTAGTGTTGATTTAATATCGGGTTTTTTTTAATTATGGTATGAAATGGGTTAATTAACTCTGGGTTTGATTCCCATGAATTGATTTGTTTCCCTTTTTCATATATCGCTGGACCTATATCATCTGAGTAAGTGAATAATATATTCTTTTTTGCGATTCCAAATGCATTGTTATAATTTGTGACGGTTGGGGAATAATTACTTCCAATGATAAAACGTTCATCAGTGATTGGTTTAAGTAGTGATTGCCCATCCAATCGATGAATCATTTTATGATTGTCTATGCTTAATTCTAATATGTCTGCAATTGTAGGAATAATATCAAGCGTGGTTGTAACCTTTTTTCTATTTTCATACAACCTTTTATGAATTCTTGAGTTTTGTAATGAGGACGGAAGATATATTTGGAGTGGAATGTTAAAATTTGTTTTTTTAAAACTGCTTGATCGATGGGTCGAGTTGTGAGCTCGCTGATGATCTTCTCCATGATCGCTTGTCATAAAAATGATGGTGTTATCAAGGTTCGGTGCTAAGATTGTCATTATTCTTTCAATGGTTTTATCTAGAAGCCATAATGCATTGTGATACGGTGACTCAAAACAAGGGGGGCTATCCAGCATCATACTTTGTTGTAAAAATGGGTAGTGAAGGTTATTGGTTTGAATCATGGCTAAGAATGGCTGGTTTTGATTGTTCAGTAACGTGGGTAACATTTCGATGGTTATAAGATCATCAATGCCAAGATCATTTACCGTTGGGGCAAATTTGAAATCCTCTCTGGTGATATGTCGATCTAATGACTCTGTAAAACAAAATTGATCTAAGTTACCATATTGATACAATTGAGAAGAAAGTAGTAATGTATCCATGCCGTTGGCTTTGGCCCAATCCCATAATAACGGCGCTGAATAAAATCCTTTAGCTGCATTTATTGGATGAATACCGGTTAGTAATGCGGGAAGACTTGCCATTGTTAGCGTTGATGGGGTGTAACAGTTTGAAAACGATATCCATTGCGCATTGTTTAGACGCTTATAATGGGATGGCATATATGTTTTTGTGTCTTGTGAATTAAGATTGCATAGGGATTCATTTAAAAGAATGACAATATTTAGTGGTGGAGATGCCGTTGACTTACGGGGCTCAATAACTGGGGTTCGTTGAGATGGTACATGGAATGTTTTAACGTCTTTTTTTATTGCAATGCATTTAATTATGCTCATTATTGTTGAAACCAATAGTGTGGTGTAATAGCGCTCTACAACCGGCCTAAGAATAAAGATGCCCATAAATGAGACTAACCCAAGATATAGGCCATAGGAATTACTTATGACGGGATAGGATTGAACTGGTGTTTGCGGATTGATTTGAAAACCAAAAAATGTCACTATTGCCCAAATACTGATAAATAGCCACCCATGTGTGGATTTAAAAAATTGTTTGATATAGAGCCAGTTTTTAGGTTCGCTTAAAATAAACCGATACAATGATGGAACTAAGATTCGCTTAAATGCCCGGATTAAATGTAGATTTAATACAATTGTAAAGCCTAAGGTAAATGTGATTATAGGGGTAATATAATTCAATAGGCCTGGCTTAAATAACTGTATACTTAATGGAATGGTCAGGACCAGGAGGCTTTGAGTAAATATAGCGATACATAGCACCCAGTTGGATTTTTTTAAATTTATTGATGGTTGATTAAAGTAATAAATATCAATTACGGCTAGTATTATTAAGATAACCATCCAAAAAGCAAGTATTGCTGACATATTCTAAAATCATAGCGAAAATAGGTGCGATAAGTCTAACCTTGCCTTGCGTGAGAACCTTAAGGTTCTCACGCGTTGTATTTGGCTTAAGCAATCTGTGAATCAGATCGTGCTAATAAATAAATAACCAAAGAAAATCCGATTTTATTTACAATGTCCGCAATGTTATACGCTGCATTTAATAAATCGGCGCTACCTGATACCCCAAGATAGTAACCAATGGGATAGATTGCCCAACCAATCAGGACAAAAAGTCGTAATTTTTTGAATGCCTTTTTTAGGTTATCATGCTGAGATGTTTCCATCGCCCTAGCGGCGTCTCCTTTAAAAATTTCTAATATGATAAGAACCCAAAAGATCATCCCAATTGTAAATGCCATCATTGGCTCCATAATGAGTGTTTCTCCAATATAGCCAAATGCGAGCATCCCAATGCTATAGGTGATTAATCGATACAATACCATACGCGAGACATGACCAAGAGCTTTTAGAATTAAGTAAAACTCGATACACATTAATGGTACGGTCAGTATCCAATCGATGTAGCGTATTTCAGTTGGGGATGTTCCTGAAATTAGCCAAACATTTTTCATGTAGAAATAATGCACGGTTGCAATCCCTGTGATTAAGGTGGCAACACTTAATGATAGTTTCCATTTACCATTAACTGATCCACGCTCCATTACAAAAAATAGAGTAGCGGCAAAGAGTGCCATTGCGGATAGAAAAAAACTAAAGCCAGTTAAATCCCCAACTTTTAAAAAATATTCCATTTTTTCCCCCTTTAAATTGATTTATGCCATTCTATACCCTGTATTCTATGTATTTAAACATGAATTATTTAATTAAAATAATAATTTAAAAAACATCAAGAAAATTCGATGTTTTATATTTTGTTGCGATGGGTATACCTTGTTTATCTCAAACAAAATTAATCGGAGGAAAACGTGTATAATTTATATATTGATCAGGATGTCATTCGTTGTGATTTGAATTTTCGAGCGGAACTATTTGAAGATCGTGGTTTCGATATCATTTAATCGTTTGCTTTAAACTTGAAACCATAAAGGCCTCTTTATGAGGCCTTTTTTTTTAACCCATGGTTAGTGAGTGAAATGATTTTGCTACAGTTGGTGTTACTTGATTTTTAAAGTTTGCTTTTTCGAGTTTGCAGACTTATCTAATTTAATTGTAAGCACGCCATTGGTTAATTCGGCAGAGGATGAATTTAACTCGATATTGGGGATTGAAAATTGGTATTTAACGTCATTACGATGTTCAGATTTTGCTGTTATTACTAGGTTGTTTTCTTTATATTCAACTGTGATTTCTGATTTTTCAAATCCAGGTAAATCAACTTGGACCTGAACTTCATTCTCTGTTTCAGTAATATTTGATGGTTGTCGATGATCATAAAAATAATCATTAAAGAAATGATCGTAAAAATTAAATAGCGACTCCCGTTGTTTGTATGGTGTTATATAAAATGTTGACATGTTTGCCTCCTTAAATAGTTTTGATCTAGATTCGGAAGTTTCATGCCAAATTTAATGTTTAAAAAGTGAACATTAATTGACGGAAATACGGCCTAATGATGATTTAAGTGATTGGGAAATGAACATATTTGATTTTTAGATATTTTATGGTGATTTTTATTTTTTCAATGATAATATTAATATATGCAATTTTCTAAGGTTTCAACGGTATTGGCTCCACCAAAATTTGTCTATGATTGGCATGCTCGAGATGGTGCCTTTAATCGGCTATTACCTCCTTGGGAATCGGTTAAAATAATGGATACGGTTGGGCCATTTGATGAACGGTTTACCCAGTTACAAATGAAACGATTTGGGATTGCAATGAACTGGTTGGCGCAACATGTCGATGTGGTGCCTGGCCAAGAGTTTACGGATATACAAGTGAAAGGGCCATTTAAATCCTGGCGACATACTCATCAATTCTTACCATTATCTGATATCCGAACGAAGATGATTGATACAATTGATTTACGCTTACCGCTTCATTTTGTATCAAAGCTTTTTGGAGGATGGTCATTAAAGCGTGATATTATTCGTATGCTTAATTATCGACATGAAATTTTAAAGCATGATTTGAAACTGCTAAATGATCACCCATTGGAACCACAGGTGATTGGGATTACAGGAGCCTCGGGTATGATTGGCCAACATTTAACTCATTTTCTTAAAGCGGCTGGGCATACGGTTAAACATTTTGTCAGAAAAGACCGGCCGGATTGGTCGCATGAAATATGTTGGGATCCAGAGGTTGGCATTATGGGTGACTTTTCTGATCTTAATGTTATTATTCACTTGGCGGGAGAATCAATTGCTTCGCCGATTCGTTGGGATCAACAAAAGAAAAATCGAATTCGAAGATCGCGAGTCAGGTCGACTCAAGCCATTGTTACTCAGCTGAGTGAGATGACGCACCAAGTGCATACGTTTATTTGTGCTTCTGCCGTTGGGATTTACTCTAGTTCTCAACAGCCAAAGACTGAGGCTGGCCCGAAAGGGGATCGTTTTTTATCTAAAGTGGTGGCAGACTGGGAGGCGGCTTGTGATCCCATCCGAGATTCAATTCGTGTTGTGAATGCTCGCTTTGGAACGGTTTTACATCCTTCAGGTGGGGTAGTTAAGCGCTTGAATCCATTAATGAAACTGGGGGCGTTGGGTCGTGTTGGTCGTGGCGATCAGTACACGAGTTGGGTGTCTCTGGATGATGCGATTCGCTCAGTTTATTTTATGATAGCAAATCAAGCACTGACGGGGCCGGTTAATGTTGTCGCACCACATCCTCAAACTCAACTTGATTGGATTAAGGAATGGGCCAAAGCGGTTATTCGTCCGGCTGTTGCGCCATTGCCTGAAACCGTTGTGTCTAATGTTATGGGAGAAATGGGAGAAGAGCTTTTATTACAGTCACTCCGAGTTGTTCCGAAAAAACTTATGGCGGCACAGTTCCCATTTCAACTCACCACAATGCGCGATGTTTGTCATTTTTATAAGTTATGATACAGCAGGTTTATGATCAGATTTTACCGTACCAAGAACAATTAAAAAAACACCCAGTTTATTCTGAAATTGGCTCGATCAAACAATTGGTGGTGTTTATGTCCTATCATATTTATTCGGTTTGGGACTTTATGAATTTACTTAAAACATTGCAAAATTCGCTAACATGTACTCAAATTCCATGGTGTCCACCACACTCGATTGAAAATGCTCGTTTAATAAACGAAATTGTTTTGGAAGAAGAAAGTGATATTATTGATGGGAAACCCACCAGCCATTTCATGTTTTATGTGGAGGCTTTAAACCATTTGCATTATCATCCATCCATCCAAATGTTTCTTCATGATCTTAATCAAGGGGATTGTTCATATCAGGAATTAATTTCTAAGGATTATATTCCTGAACCGGTTCAACACTATCTAGCGTTTTCTTATGATCGAATACATTCATCGATACTTGAAACCGCTTCTGCGTTTGCATTTGGGCGTGAAATACTTGTGCCTTTAATATTTGAACCCTTACTTACATTAAAATCGATGGATCCAAAAGTTGATGCCTTTGTGCGTTATTTGGAGCGTCATATTGTTTTGGATGGCGAACAACACTCTCAGCTTGCTGAGCAAATGATTATTAACCTTTGCAAAAGTGATAATGATTGGAATTTGGTTACTAAAACGGCAATCAATGCGCTTAAATCTCGGTTGGGACTTTGGGATGAGATTTATAGGATGTTGACTACCAATCCGGCTTAATTCGTTAGTTTTCCACGCAAACGTTGTAATATTGCATACCCAAGAGATAATGAAATAATCGTATGAAATATCCCTAAATATATAGGGTAGCTTGAGCTAATTACAAGAATAAATATCGCGGCACTCGCATTAATTAGCAATAAACTAATTCCCATTCGCTTGGCATACTGTTTTTGAATTGAATCATTTGGATCAAACGATACATTTCGTATTGACGCAATAATCAGTTGGATTAAAAATAGTGCAATAAATAAAATATGGTGCGGCGCTTTGGTATTTAAGTACCCCATACTTTCACCGATGATTGGTAAAAAACTATAATAGAATAAACCTGTTAATAATAAACTTCTTTTTTTTAAGGCCGCACCATAAACAATAAGTATTGTTAATAATGCACCGATGGACGATAAAATATAAAATATTATTTCTGCGTAATTCATCAAACCCTCCAAATAATTAATTCTTACTGGTTCTTACCCTTAATTAATTGCGTTTAAACATTAAGTTGGTGATTACTTAAGTAGTGTAAAAGAATAAAGCTAGTTAATAAGATAAGTGCTCCGAATTGATGAGCGAGTGCAACAGGCAGCCAAACCCCACTCAAAATTGTAATTACACCTAAAATGAATTGAAAGCTAACCGAGGCGATGAGTAATACCCCCCCGTATTGAATGTGGAGACTTGTTGATTTTTTACAATTGTTCCAAATTATTAGCACAACGACCACTACGGCTAGCGCAAGCCATCGATGAATCCACTGAATCATTATTGGATTATTGAGTATATTATTAATTACCCCATCATACATTAATGCGGCAGATGGGAACCAAGCATCACCCATTTTTGGATAAGTTTTGTAATAATATCCAGCATGAAGCCCAGCAGTGAAGGCGCCGTAAATGATTTGAATTGATATTAGTATTAGGCCCAGGTTAAGCCATTTGGAGTAATTAGGCTTACTTTTTTGCCGGGCAGGGAATTGGATTAATAAATATTCTTTTAAAATTAAACTGAAAATTAGAAATGCGAGACTTAAATGAGCGGCAAGTCGAAAATGACTAACGTGCGGGTTATCAATTAAACCACTTTTTACCATGTACCAGCCCATTAAACCTTGCCCGCCAATTAATAAAATGATACCAAGCCAACGCCGAATAAATGATGGCGATAATTGTTTTTTGAACATGAAAAAAATGAATGGAGCCAATGCGGATAATCCGATTAAACGGCCCAGCATTCGATGAATATATTCCCAAAAGAAAATGAATTTAAACTCATTTAAGTTCATTGCATGATTAAGTTTAATAAATTCAGGACTTTGTTTGTATGCGTCAAACGTGTTAGCCCAGTCCGTTGCAGATAATGGTGGAATGCTTCCCATGATTGGTTGCCAATTAACCATCGACAAACCAGAGCCTGTTAGCCGAGTAATCCCACCAATAACAACAATGCTTGCAATTAATCCTAACATGGCCAATAACCATAATTTAATCTGCCTTTGCATATACCAATTCTATCTCTATTTTTAACTTTTGCGAAGATGATGTGTAAGATCAGATCTGTTGCTTAACTTTGCTGCTAGGTGGATAATAATGGCCCATTCTCCAATAACCTACACTGGATAGTTTCTGTGATGGACAATCTTTAAAGGTTTCTTCGTTAAAGCAATCGATTCTACCAATGAATTTATTTTGAAATAAAACTTTGCCAGTGTTTATGTTAGCAAAAATAATGATTGTCAAAGAATCGTTTTTCTTTGTGTGAAGAATAATAGTATCATTTGAGCTGATCTTTTTCTTTTTTTTTTTCTTGGGATTGAACTGATTTAATTGATTTTGATGAATTTTATCACCGTCTACTTTCCCGGCTATATTTGCTGAAGATTCCCTGGTTTGGTCGATGCCAAATCGAATTAAATCACTGTGCTCAATCTGATGAACAGGTCTTTGATAATTATATGGATTAATATTTTTGATCATATGAATTGTACTTTCTTACTAAAAATAAAAATCCGCCAATAATTAAGAATCCCGGGAAAACTTCATTGATGCTTGATGATAATTTAAGTTTGAAAACCCATAGGTAAAAAAAAGCAATAGTGATTATTGTTGAACCAAAAATTGTATTGGGACTGAGCTTTATTTTATAACTTTGTGCAAAAACTAAGGGGGCAATGATTAATGCTAAAATTGACCACGAGAAAATGACCCAAAAGAATACACTTTTTGAAGCAAAAATTGAAAAAAATACAATTAGTGTCAGCGTTATTAAAGTGGTTATTCTTGATGCAAGTATGTTTTGATATTTTTTTGGTAAAAATGTTTGTGTAATGGTTGATGCACACACTAAAATTTGCGAGTCAGCAGTTGAAATGCAAGCTGAAAAAATTCCTGCTAAAATTAATCCAACAAAAATTTCAGGTAAGTTTTGTAATGCTAATAATGGAAGCCCTAGCTCAGGATCATTATTAATTAATTCTGGTAACAGAACACGAGTGCATAGGCCAATTAAAATAGCGGCGCTTGAAAAAAAAGTATACCAACTTAAATAAATTTTTCTTGATTTTGCCATATTTGTTGTACTGTTAATTGCCATAGGTCGAGTTAAAATATGAGGCTGGCCAATAACGCCAATCCCAAATGCGCACCATCCTAAAATGTAAAGAATCGACATCAGGTTGAAATTTGTAATTGGGTTTGCAAGTGATGGATTTATGTTATTTAGTTGAATAAATAATTCAATTGGGCCACCAATTTTTAATAGAGCGACAATAAGTAGCCCTAGCATTGCTAAAATCATTATGATTGACTGGATAACATCTGTCCAAATCGACGCTCTTATTCCACCAGACACACTATATATAAGTACTATTCCTGCGCCGATTAATATGCCAATGGTTTGATTAGTGTTTAGGAATATGACTAATGCCTTACTTCCAGCAATTAGTTGTGCTGCTGCATATAGTGAAACAAAAATAAAAATGATTCCCCCAATTAGCCATTGCGGTTTTTGTTTTCTATTGGGACTTAAATGCCTAACAATGAATTCCGGCAATGTTAATGTATTTGATTTTTCAGTTTCCGATCTTAATTTTGGATAGACCCACTTCCATGCAATATAGTCTCCAATAAGCCAGCCGAAAACCATCCATGAAGCGCTGACGCCAAATTTATATGTGAATCCAATCATTCCAATAAACATGAAGCCACTATGGCAGGTTGAAACAGCCGATAAAGCTGTGGCTAATGGTCCGACATTACGACTTGCTAAAATGTAATCTTGTGTGGTTGATTTGGATTTACTGGCTGCATATAAGCCAATGATTAACATTAGCGCAATAAAAAATAAAAAACTATAAATGATCATGTATATTAAAAGATTATTGTAACATGATTTGGTTAGTTTTTCGATTCATTCTGATATTCCTTTTGCTCTCTTTTCTTTGTGTTTGAGTGATGCTATACTCTGTTTTACGCGCTTGTAGCTTAATTGGATAGAGCACCTGACTACGGATCAGGAGGTTCGGGGTTCGACTCCCTGCAAGCGCGCCATCCCTTACAGCGGAGTCTTTTAATTGGTTGCTTCGATTTTTTAATGACTGATTGAGTGGCGGTGGAGACCAATCCAACAAGCGCTACCCGTATCAAATGTGGTTTGGTGATGCCGGTGTTTTAATTAGATAATATATTATATGTAGATCAATGTTTTTGAGAAAAACCTTAGATCAACCTTTTCATAATCGTCTTAATTTAGAACGATTAAGATTAGATTTAAATACGGTATGTAATTTTGGCTTGTAAAGAAATAATTACAACTTAACATACGATAACTATTGTATGAAATTTAATGTAACATTTAACTTTATTAATCTCATGCTTAAAGGCTACCAACTGTTTAAACGCAGACGCTGTAGTCAAACATTTTCTTTAGGGCATATTTTATGGAATTGGTGCCCACCAAAGGTTATTTCTTCGATTTCCTTTTGTTAATTGTAGAGGGTGAGGTTTTGGTTATTTTCCATCCAAAACGATAATCCTCAAACCGCCAAATTATTAGGGTAAAGCGGTATTTTGTTATGCTCACTTTGTTTTGATGACGATACTTTGTGGGTTGAAAAGGAGATTACAATGAATAGAATAGAAGCGGCAGTAAAAATTCAGCGTATGTATAGACGTTGGAACGTTAAACGACCTTTAATAACTTCGTCAAAAAATTTTCAATTGTGTAAAAACCAATCCCAACTTAGTCTAAAGCAATACGATGATTTTCTTACTTGTCAATTAGGCTTAACGACTAATGTGAATCAATCATTATGTTCTTTAACGTTTAAGGAAACCTGTGTAGATCATTCGAGCCTTTTAATCGATTCTTGTGACGAAACCCTTATTCGTTGGCAAAAATCACTAGAAATAAAATGTACTGATAACTTTAAACTTTTGGGTTGTATTAAATCATTTTGTTTACAAAACAGTGAATTAATTGATCAATTTAAATCTATTATAAAGGCATTTAAAGAAAGGGCCTCAGACTTATCAACATATCAACGTGATTTTTTCATTAAAACATTGAATGGGATTTATGATGTTGTGCTTTTATCTGAACCAATTGTTGAAATTTTAAAAGATGGCGATAGAAATAGATTTATAGCCGATTATACAGGATTAAAAACAGAGCAAGGCTTTACTTATAATGCATCAAATCCTAAAGATTTGATTAGCTACGTTGTAAGGCCCATCTTCGATAGCTTTAAAATAGCGACTCAAAATGATTCTGTGACTATGTTTTTTAGGGAGTTATTTAACGGTTCTGACCCTTGTTTTAATGGTCGAGTCATGTCGATAAATGCCTATTTAAGTCGCCAAAATGACATTCCTGAAGACGTATCATTTAACGATACTAAGGATGCTGAACTTGCTTTTAAGTTTATGGTTGAGTTAATGGATTTTATAGATAATGAAGGCATTTCAACGCTGAGTAAATTTTATGAATCTAATGATGCAATAGATTGTTTTTTACGTAGTAAGCTCTCATCTAATCTGGCTTACTCTGAAGAGGTTATTTTAAATTCGATATCTCAAGCCAAACAAAGCGTTCTGGTGATGTTCTAAGCTCGTAAGGTCGCCGATGTTTTATTGGGGGTTGGTATTAACTGTCGCGTTTGTTTTTTTGAAAACTTTAAATTGAAGATCAAAGGTACCTTTTGCAGATACCTTAATGAATGGGATGGCATGTATATGCTCACCTAAATATTCCCCTTTGTAACAATGGTAAAGTCGACTTGTTGTAAAATGGTCCAAACTGTCACTTAAGTTGATAAATTTTCTTAAACAATGGTTTTCATCTTCATAGTGGTGTTGTTTATTTTTAAATTTGTAATGGAACTGGATAGGGAATTGATTTAAAAAATGATTTAATTCTGTTTCAGTCGGGTGGTGGTTTTGCCAAATTTCTTTAATGGTTTCAACTAATTCCTGAATGGTTTTATGTGATTGCTTTTGGGCAAGTGTGGGTTCAGTTTGGGGTGTGGTTAATACCTTTTTAAATGAAAGGGGTGGTGTTGGTGGCGTGGTGCTTTTTTCAATCGCCAGTGCTTTATCCCATTCATCCACTGATGCAAATATGTTCGCTCTGATTAATATTGAGTTGCTGCGCTGGTGTTCGTGACTCTGTGCTGGTGTGGCGATCCAGTTGGGGGTACTTAATGGCGTAGTTACATCTTCTGGAAACTTTGATTCAAAATCAATAAAGACCCTTTGAGTTGTTATTTTAACAATCGGGGTTACATTGCAATGACTAAAATCTACGGAGATATTTTTAATATCTTCTAGCCAAGGTGGGTTGTATTTGAATTTTATATTAATGGGTTTTTTATTGCAATCAATGAACTCGCCATGACTGTTTTTTTTGCATTCAAATTTTACATTTTTGAATATATGATTGATGATTTGAATTTGATATGGAGCGCTCAACTTAATTTTGTCTAACATCTGTTTTAATATTGAAAATGCGACTTGAATCGAGTTTTGATTGTGCGATAAATACCGCCAAGCACTTAGATAATCGGAGGAACCCATGAGCTGTGATTTGTTTTTGACATGCATAAACAATAAAATATGATTTTTTATATTCTTTACATTCTCGGGGTCATACTTATCGCAAAACCTTTCAAATTGATCAATATTAAGCTCACTTAACCTAAATCTTTGATCAAAGTCCTCAAACGAGTGAACCGCTTGATTTAAAAAGTAATTTATTATTTCTTTGTATTTGGATTTACTATTTTGCTCGTAAACATTTTTTAGAAATGTATTTGAGGCGCTTGTTTTAAAATAATTAGAAGTGTCCATTTCTTAATCACCACACAAGTTGAATGGTAAATGATCTGGCAATCTTCGTCAAATTTGTAATTACATCATATTAATCTGAGATTCTTTCGATACAATGTTAATATGTTATCGCTAAATCATAATGGGTTGTATTGTGACGCCGGCAATTTTTATATTGATCCGATTCGAAACGTTGATTGTGCTGTCATTACTCATGGTCATGCCGATCATGCCCGGTGGGGAATGGGGACCTACGTTGCTACACCTGAAACATGTGATATTATGCGAGTTCGATTGGGTCAGGATATAAATACAATTTCTCTCAAGTATCATCAGGCCTATTCATTTAATTCTATTCAGGTTACCCTTATTCCTGCCGGGCATATATTGGGCAGCGCGCAGGTGGTAATTGATGACGGTTCGCAACGGGCCATTGTGACTGGTGACTTTAAAACGGATCATGATCCAACACTGGATGATATTTATTATGAATCTTGTGATTTATTGGTTATGGAAACGACGTTTGCTTTGCCCATTTACCATTGGCCCCATATTGCGTCTGTTTTTGAGTCAATTCATTCCTTTTGGAATCAAAATCAGTCCGACGGGTATCATACAGTGCTTTACGCGTATTCGTTGGGAAAGGCCCAGCGATTGTTGGCTGGCTTGGATTCAGATTTGGGGCCCATTGCCGTTCATGGTGCGGTGTCTAAAATGAACGATATTTATGCCAAGTATAATCGTTTGGTTACCTTGCCACCGAAACTTACAAAAGATACACTGTCAAATTGGGGACAACCCGGACTTATTGTAGCGCCACCTGGTGTCATTGGATCGTCTTGGTTAAAAAAATTAGGTCGTTACAGAGAGGGGTATGTTTCTGGATGGATGACAAGTAAAGGTCAGGCAAGGCGTCGAAACATGCGGGGGTTTGTGATTTCAGATCACGCAGACTGGAATGGTTTAAATCAATTGGTTAAGCGTGCGGCCCCAACGCAAGTCTGGACCATGCATGGGAATACCGACATTTATGCTCGTTATTTAAATGAACAGGGGATTTCGGCGACGTCATTATCTCAGTTGCGTTTGGAGCGGAGTGAATGAAACTTTTTTCTATGGCGCTGAATGCCTGTTTACAAGAAACCAAAACCAATTTAAAAATTAAAATTTTGTCTGACTATTTTAAGGTGGAGTCCAATGCGAATCGTGTAATAGCCTTTCATTTGCTAATGGGAGAGTCCTTTGGCCGATTTTGTTTAGGTAAATGGTTGCGGTTGTGGTGTGCTGATGTCAATGGGTTGCCGGAATGGTTAATTAATGAAAGTTATGAATCTTTGGGTGATAATAGTGAAACAATTTCACTTTGTTTTGGGCAGAAATTGGATTCGGTGATCTGGGAACTTAGTGATCTATGTTCTCAAATGTTAGCTTTGAAGTCCGCGCCTATAGATCAAAAAAGAGATTGGGTGGTTGCCCGTTGGCAGGAATTATCTACCGATCATATTTATGTATTCAATAAATTATTGGGGGGCGGAATTCGTATCGGGGCAAGTAAAAAAACTGTCTTGAAAGCTTTGGGGCATGCTTTTGATATGGACCCTCAGATTCTTGAGCAGCGATTATTGGGTCGGTGGGAACCCACCTGTGATGCTTTTAATGCATTGATTGATCCCAATGATGAGTTGGGCCAGGGAGTGAGTCCGTTTCCATTTTATTTAGCGTCACCTTTACCCGGCCATGTATCGGATATGGTTACTGATTTTCAAGATTGGCAAGTTGAGCCTAAATGGGATGGGATACGAGCTCAATTGGTGCATCGTGTTGAAGGTGTTGCGTTATGGTCTCGCGGGAACGATTTAATTACAGATCAGTTTCCTGAAATCATTGAAGGGGTCTCACAGTTACCCTATGGGGTGTATGATGGTGAAATTTTGGCGTGGCAAAATAATGCGCCATTATCTTTTTTTCATTTGCAAAAACGACTCAATCGAAAAACCATTTCACAAAAGTTGCTTAAGGATACGCCTTGTGTCATGCTGCTGTATGATTGTCTTGAATCCAATGCTCAAGACCTGCGAGAGGAACCGTTACGTATTCGAGTTTCAAAACTTACGCACTTGCCCCCCCCATTCTATCAATCTAAAGCGTTGCCAATTCACGATACTGTGTCATTGAAAAAGTACATCGAAAATGCACGAAATGCGATGGTTGAAGGGGTTATTATTAAACGGTTGGATTCGGCGTATTTGTCTGGGCGAGTGCGAGGCCACTGGTGGAAGCTAAAGGTGGCACCGTTAACTTTGGATGTGGTGATTATGTACGTTCAAAAAGGGCGGGGGATTCGATCCGGTCTTTTTACAGATTATACTTTTGGTGTTTGGGACGGTGATACGCTTGTTCCGATTGGCAAGGCTTACTCTGGATTAACCAACAATGAAATAAGGGAAATTAATGGTATTTTAAAAGGTCATTTAACGGATCGGTTTGGCCCGGTTCGTGGTGTGGCGCCGTGTGTTGTTTTAGAGGTAGCCTTTGATGATATTCAACCCTCTTCACGCCATAAATCAGGGCTTGCCTTACGTTTTCCTAGGATCCATCGTTTACGATTAGATAAGCCAGTTAGCGAAGCGAATACATTAGCGGATGCGAGATTATTGTGCCAACGTTAGATGACTACCTAAACCAGCAAAAAATTAAATTGCTACCATATCAAAAAGATGCGATAAATGAATATGATGTTGGTAAACATGGCATAATTGAGGCCCCTACTGGGCGAGGTAAGACCATGGCCATGGCCTTAGCGATTATTCACCATGCGCTTAAAAATGATCAGCGCCCAAAGGTCTTATGGGTGACGCCAATGCGGGCGTTGGCTCGAGATACTTCGTATCAACTTAAGGGGATTTTTAATTCATTTTTCAATGATATCAGTGTGCTTCTTCGCACCAGTGACACATCAAGTTATCAAAAAAAGAAAGCTCGTGATAATGCCTGGGACGTTTTAATTACAACCCCTGAAAGTTGTGCATTGTTTACAACCTATCGTGATATGGCTTCAGGATTAGCTGATATTGATGTGGTGGTGGTGGATGAATGGCATGTGTTAATGAATCAAAAGCGCGGCATTTTATTTGAACTTTTTTTAAGTTGGTTATCTGATTTTAATGCGATGTTTCGACGTTGGGGGGTGTCGGCGACCATATCGTCTATTGAATCTGCTGGCCACATTTTAGCCCCTGGCCAATCGGTATCATTTGTTCGAGATAATTATAAAAAACAGATTCATGGCGATGTTCTTCTGCCAGACAAAGATACCCCTACATTTCGTCATTTGGGGCGTCAATTATTGCCCCAAATCATCCAAAAAATAAAATCTGTTAAATCGACGATTATTTTTACAAATACTCGTTCCCAATCTGAGCAATGGTTTAAGTTGTTAAAAGAAAGTCATGCGTTTTTAAGCCATGAGTTGGCCATTCATCATTCGGCAGTTTCAGCACAACGGCGGCTGGATGCTGAAGTTGGTGTTAAAACTGGCGTGATTCGATGTATTGTTGCAACCTCGAGTTTGGATTTGGGGGTTGACCTTGAACCTGTTGATTTGGTGATTCATATTGGCTCGCCTAAAGGAATGGCTCGCTTAAAACAACGTGCTGGGCGAAGTGGTCATTCTCCATTTGATGCATCTGAAATTTTAATGGTTCCCCGGCATGGTTTTGAGGTAATAGAGTCGGTTGCTGCGATTTCAAATGTTATGTCTGCGGTTGAGGATGATGTAAGTGTTTTAGGGATGCCGATGGATGTTTTAATGCAACATATAATTAATTGCTGTATGGGAGCACGATACCGTAAGGCGCATTTATTAGCGATGTGTCATGCGACGGCAACATATGAAAAGTTAAGTGAATCCGACTTAACATGGATGTTGGACTTCTGTTGTAATGAGCATACGATTTTAAGGGCTTATCCAGAACATGTGAAGCTAATTCGGGATGGTGATAATTATTCTACCAATACGGCGCCTCTGATCCAAAAGTCACAACGATTTGGCGTTGGTGCCATTACATCGGATGATTTTTTGTATGTTAAATTCACCAATCAAAAACGCCTGGGGACCATTGAAGAGCAGTTTATTCGTCAACTTGAACCTCAGGATACCTTTTTATTTGCTGGCCAGGTATTATCGGTTATACGTATTCAAGATGATACGGTTTTTGTGAAAAAGTCAAAACAGAGATTACCCAAATTTACGCGATGGTATGGGGGCTTTATGTCATATTCGTCTCAATTGGCAAATTATCTTTTAGAAACTATGGCTGGGTATCATCAGAACAAGCGATTGGCATTTCCCTTGGCACAACAATTTTTGGATTGGCAGCACCAGGTTTCGTTGGTGCCTTCCCCAAGCCAGTGTTTAATTGAGCTGGTAACGATTGATGACTGTTTAACACTATTTATTTATCCTTTTTGTGGACGTGCTGCAAATCAAGCGTTGGCGATGAGCTTGACCCATGCAATTTCTAGGGAGTTTAAGTGTTTGACTGCCATGAGTGTTAATGATTATGGCTTTATGATTCAATTGGATCGTGATGTGGATATTTTATCGTTTGATTTTAAGTCATTTATGGCACTGGACTCTATTCGTGAACTGAGTTATGCCTCATTCAATCATAATGAAATGGTTATACAAGAATTTCGGCAAATTTGCATGGTTTCAGGTTTAATTTATAAAGGGATGCCAGGCCGTCTCAAATCGGGTCGGTATACTCAGTCCAGTGTCCGAATATTATACGATATATTTAAAACGCATGATCCAGATAATTTATTATTAAAACAAGCCCGGGATGTTGTGTTTCATTCTCAATTATTTCCTCAGCGGCTGCAAGATCGTCTGTTGGCGATTCGTCAAGAGATTATAATTAAGCAGCCTAGTGAGTTGACACCGTTTGGGTTTACGTTGTATCAGGAACAATTGAGTGCGAAAATGGATGGCTATGGATATTGAATTTCATCAAAAACAGATTTATTTATTACCGACTGGGGGGTTGTATATTCCGGAAGAAAATACACTTGTTGTTGCTGATTTGCATTTAGGTAAAGGGGTTCAGTTGCAAGATCAGGGGACCCCGTTTATCCCTCAACTTGATACACAAACTGTTCAGAAATTATTATCGGATTTACGGTCTTATTCTCCTAAATTATGTATTGTATGTGGAGATTTAATTCATGCTAGAACGAGGCATTTGGCTGATCATCTTAAATGGTTTGAGTCATGTATTGCTGATGTTGAAACCAAATTTGTGTTAACCCTGGGGAATCATGATTCTTCTGACTTGCAAAGATTGATTCCTCGGTTTGATTGTGTGAATCAATATGATTTGGCAGGTTTGGTTTGTGCCCATTACCGATTAATATCAAGGGCTTCAATTTCAGGGCATATTCATCCAGGGGTTCAGCTTAAAAAAGGGCGAATTCGACAATATTACAAAGCATTTGCTGTGGATGAAATTAGTATTATTTTGCCCAGTTATGGAACGTATACGGGGGCATTTTGTCGAATGGATCCATCAAAAAAATATTACTATATCTCCGATGGAAAAGTTTATTATTATACCGCTTAATTGATTTACTATTAATCTTTTAGGTGAGTTTGAATAAAAGATTTTGTAAAATCTTTAAGCTCGATTAGTATCTTTTTTTCAGTCTCTGATGTGGTATGGGGTAAGAAAAAATCGATGGTATTTTTTTCGGTTTCTGGCGATGAGAAATCGATAGGATTTCGATACATCTCACCGGTTTTGTAGCGTTTGTTAAGATATTTTTCAAGGTGCTCTTTTTTAGGATTGGGGTGATGATTAAGGTAATAGCGATTAAATAGAGTAATCATGAAATTAAGCTCATTTTTTCGGTTGGGGGTGATGTTTTTTAAATCTCGCCATTCATTGATGATGTCGTCATATTCATTTGGATTTTGGGTTAATTTTTCAATGAAGTTACGAAGGATGGTTATAGATTCAAAGCCCATGGCCCAGGGGCGGTATTCGATGTCCCAGTCCACCGGGAAGAGTTTGAAGTATTGCAGTGCATTGTCGGCAATTTTTGTTACGTTTGGATCGTCTAGAATGGCAGGGGTGGGATTGGTGTGTTGAGATGCAATCAGTGCATTGGCACGTGTATTGAAGTAGCGAGTAAACTTAGCGTAATCTAAAAATGTTTCTTTGGGTTGGGTTTGGTAGGCATTGATATCCAACAGGATAAAAGTTGTTTTACTGGCTTTTCCAATGACGAGCCATTCGTTATAGTCAACCAATGGGGTGGTGGCAGTTTGTTCGAAGGGAAAGTAGGGCTCTTTTAAGATTACGTTTGGGTCTAAAAATGGGGTGGTATTGTGTTGAAGGGCATGGAAGTCTTTTAATGATGTTGGAAAATTCCTTTCCAATTGTTTGGTTAATTCGATGGTTAGAAGCACATCCTCTTTGGCATCGTGTGTCTGTGGGGTGTGAAGGCAATCAAAGGCCTTGGCTAAATCTTCTAGTTTAAAGCTAAAGCTGTTGGTATCTTGTTGTTTTTTTTGGGTAAATGGAAATGTATCGGTATTATGTAGGGCACAGTATTTGGCATATTGATAAATATCCAACGAGCTAATTTTGCCATAAAACGTTGGGTTTAAGCCGTGCTTTAATAATAGTTTTTCAAAGTGTTTAAAATCAAAACGGGCGGAATTAAAGCCGACTAAAGGAAGCGCCCCATAATCATTGGTGTGGGTTTGCATAAAGTTATATATGGTGTTGGCGGCATCAAATTCGGATTCCCCTTGGGTGATGCATTTATTGATGGATAGTTGATTTACTTTTATAGCCATTGCCCGAGGGCATTCCAGACGATTGGGCTTAATTAGTCCTGATAGTTCTTGAATTGGGTTAAATTGGTTATCAACTAAGACAAAGTAATAGGCTAAGATTTGCCCTAAAAAGTCCTTGTCACTGGTTTCAAAATCATAGAAAATGTACACTCGTTTATTATACTAAGTTTGGGTTAGTTTTAAAGGTCTTTGTAATCGATTATTATTGCGAACTATTATTAAATTCGGTTTAGATTATTCGTGGCCAAAATACCCTTTAAAAACATCTGGCGTGAATTGTTGACCAAATAACTCTGCCATGTTTTTACTAGTGGCAAAACTTAAATTAATTGTTATGCCATATTTTTTTATCATATTTTTACCATGTGTTGTTTGTTTTATTGCTTGATTTTCATCGAATGATGGTGATTTATATGCGTCTTCAGGTGTTGTTTGAACAGACTCTATTTGTTTTTCTAAAAGACTTATTTTATCTTCTAATCTATTTTTATTTTCGTTGAAATCTGTGCTAGCCTTTTTTAAAGAAGTTTGTAACTCTAAACAAGTCTTTTTAAGATTCTTGAATTCCATATCCTCTGAGTTTAGTTTAGAAAATTCGTCAATGTCTTTTGCAAGATCTAGTCCCTCGCGTAAAGCTTTCTTTTCTTCTTTACTTATACTAGCATCCTCGATTATTTCACCAGCTTTTTCTAATAATCTAGATTTAGCTGCACTAAAACGCTGACCTGTTGCATTTAGGTTTCTTTTTAATGAATTTAAATCGTCTCTCGCTTGACTTAACTCACTTTTGTTTTCTTCGTATTTGTCTTTAAGTTGGGGCAATTCTTCATTAATTGATTTAATGTCTTTTGGATTGAATAATTCCTTCGTTATTTCATTTTGTAATTCTTGAACTAAATCTTTGTCCTCGTCAGTTAATTTATCTGATTTACGTAAATGATTAAGACTTTCTAAAAAATTTCCTGTTTTTTCATTTTTTTTGATTTGGCAATATTCTAGAATCATGCTTTTTTTAGTTCCTGCTGTTTCTGCCTTATTAAGGCCTTCTTTTAATATGCCTACTGTTACTTTTGATGTTGTCATGCCAAAAGCTGTTGAAACTCTTGTTCTTAATAATTTAGAACTCTTAAGGTCAGGGAGTGTGACCGAATGATTTGAGTCGTCTAAAGATTTTATTACATTAAGTCTGTTCGTTATTTGTTCGGTGAGTTGGCTTTCATCTTTTCCAAAAAACTGTTCTAAAGTTTGACCGTCAGGAAGACCTTCGTTTACTTTTTCCATTAATGGGGATAAATCATCGTCAGGGCTTAATTTTGCGTTGCTTATTTTATATAAAAGTGTTTCTACTCGACTTTCTTGTTTTTCTACTCGACCTGCAATCGCTTCATCTCGAGCCTCTAATCGACTTGTTTTACCCGTGTTTCTTTCGTTTTTAATTTCGCTTAATTCATTTGTAAGATTCTTTATTAAATTTTTGTTTTCATCTGTTGTGGTGTCAACCTCTTTTAAAGACTTATCTATTGCAGTCTTTAATTTCGAAATTGGGTTTTCATTAGTATCTTTTCTTTCACTTTCTATTAAACTTGTTAAATTACTTAAATCACTGTAAGAGAAGCCACCCTTAGCTACCTTATTTGATAGGTCATTAATTTTATCATCCAGCTGTGTGTTTTGTGTTATGCCCGACGCTTTACTGTCATGCAATGTCGTTGCGTCTGTCGTATCGGCCTTAAAATTTAAATCTATTCCACTTAATGTTTCGCTTAATGTCTGTGCTTGTTGGGGATTAATAGTCTGTCCTACCTCATTAAAATTATTACTATTTTGGCGATTATCTTTTTGACTTACTTCTCCTACTGCTGATGTGTTTGGTCCCTGATTTGCTTTACTTAACATAAAAAGACTCCTTACGTAATATTTATGCCACGGTTTCGTTCTATTTAAACATTTTTAGTTGTTATTTTATGGCACTATGTTGGTTACTATTTGCCATTGGCAATGGCTAAAGCAATAAAGGCTCCGCCATAAGCAATGGCACCAAGTGCCCATATCGTAGCCACTCCAGTAATCTTGATTATCCCTACCGGGATATAATTGGCGTAATAGACGCCTTTGACACCACATGCCAATAAAATCAATGGTCGACCTAGCTGTGTTTCTAAATTGTAAGAACATGTTTCCTTTTTTGGCCTTAGTACTTTTATTCCCGTTAGGTTTTTAAGTTCATTAAAAAAGGGTCAAAGCAGGCCCCATGTAAACATTCCTAGATTATAACAAACGGTTTTAACCAAGCCGCTTCCAAATCTTTTTAACCATCCGAACCCATCGGATTTGGATGGTTTTTCAGTATTATTGGACGTTGTTGGGTTTATTTTGGGTTTATCATTTTCAAATTCATCGACTGGATTCCCGTTTTGGTTGTTGTTTTTTTCCATAGCGGTGTTTTTTGAATTCTTGATGTTGTTTCTTGTTAAATAACCTCGAGATAGCGTTTGAATTTGTGTTGCGGCGTCGTCTTTAAATGTGATTTCGGCATCATAAGGACCGTTTTTTAAATTAACTATGTTGAGTTGGTTTAGCGTGGCGGTATCGTAATTGGTGGATGATTCTAATGGTGGCCAACTTATAATTTTAGTCGTTTAGCTTGGCCGTTTAGTCTGGAATCATTTTTACTGCTTTGATAAGTAGC
>JAYNJH010000017.1:0-922 GCA_038109885.1 Candidatus Margulisiibacteriota bacterium
GTAGCAATCTCTCTGAGCTTTTTTAAATCTAAGCCAATTGGCTTCAGTTGTTTCCAGATAATTATTCTAAGCTGATTAAGGTTAATATGTTTATTATTATTAAGCTTTTTTCAACTCAAAGGATTTACAAATACAACAGTAACCTTTTTAGGCGATAGCCTTACCGCAGGGTATCAACTGAGTGTTGAAGATGCCTTTCCAAAACAATTGGAAAAATTAATGGGGACAAGCAATATTACCGCCATTAACCGTGGCATTTCAGGTGACACATCCTATACATTGCTCAACCGTTTAGCATTTAGCCTAATACCAACGCCAGACATCGCTTTTATTGCCATTGGGGCTAATGACGGCTTACGAGGAATGCCATTAAAAAACACAAAGCAAAATATATTGAAAATCATTCAACATTTAAAAGAAAAAAAAATAAACGTTATTTTAGCTGGAATGACATTGCCTGAAAATTACACCCAAACTTATATTTCAGATTTTGAACAAATTTATGCAGAGCTTTCCAAGCAAACCCAAACCAAACTAATGCCATTTTTACTAATTGATGTGGCCGGCATTCCATCACTGAATCTTACCGATGGAATACATCCAAATAAAGTGGGCCATCAAAAAATTGCAGAATCTATTTTCCAATTTTTAAAGACCGAAAATATAATCAGTTCAAAAAATCAATGGCAAATGATTAACCAAAATTAATTTTAATCCCATCTATCCTTCGATATAATAGGATAATGATCGAACTAAAAAAAATTTGCAAACGATATAAAAATAACCAAATCACTGTTTTATCAGATATTTCGCTTGATATTAAACAAAAACAATCAATTGCAATCACAGGCCCATCGGGCAGTGGTAAAAGCACATTTCTACGCATTCTTGCAGGTTTAGAGCCCCCAAATGAAGGTGATGT
>JAYNJH010000017.1:932-22991 GCA_038109885.1 Candidatus Margulisiibacteriota bacterium
GGTAAAAATCTATATGCTTTATCTGATCAAGAACGATCAGAAATTCGCCGTAATAAGTTTGGCTTTATTTTTCAATCATTTCGTTTATTTAGCGGGTTAACCGTCATTGAAAATGTTGCATTAAGTTTAGATATTAATGGCACTCAAAATAGTGAAGACATAGCAAAGCACTTTCTAAATGAAGTCGGGTTAGCCGATCGATTTAATCACTATCCAAATGAATTATCGGGTGGCGAAATGCAGCGGGTCGCCATTGCTCGCGCTTTATCAACCAAGCCTGATCTAATCATTGCCGATGAGCCAACGGGTAATTTAGATCAAAAAAATAGCGATCTCGTTAAAGACTTACTAAATGACTGTCTAGATAAATCCAATGCCAGCTTAATCCTTGTTACACACGACTTAAATTTAGCTACCATGTGCAGCGATATCTACACAATCAGCAATGGCAATATTTCAAAATGAGCTTTAAACAACTGAAAAAATTAAATCAAATCTTAACCCTATCAAAACAATATCAATGGCTGGTTGGCATTGCACTGGTGTTAAGTTTTAGCTTAATTTGTTCACAACGATTATTTAATAGTTCTTTACAAAACACACTCAATAATCAATCAAGTTCACTATTAACTGCAGATATTGAAATTGCAAGTACTCGTGCATTATCCACGCCAAACATAAAGATAATTGAATCTATCTTACCGGATCAGCGTCGTTCAATGCGTCAAATCTTTTCAAGTATGATCCAATTTTACGGCCAACAAACTCGAATTGCTGAAGTAGTCGTTATTGACGATCATTACCCATTAAAAGGGAACGCACGTGCCATCAATCAAAACGGAAACATCAAGTCCGTTAGCGAATTACTTAAAGACTACCCAAAAGGGATCGTTGTTTCTGAGGAGCTAAGTGACTCTACTGACATCACATATCAAAGCACAATTAAAATTGGCAACTTAGCCACAAAAGTCGTTGGGATTATTTCAGAGGAGCCCGATGTAAATATTCAATCATTAGCTCTCGGTCCACGAGTTTACATTCACCAATCCAATCTTGTTAACCTTGGATTTAATGAAACCATGTCAAAAAAATACCACTCACTATTTTTTGAATTAAAAAATAAAGGTGATATTTTAAAAATTACCAAGCAACTTGAAGCCAGCTTAAATGTCGAGGGTGATCGAAAAACAATTCAAGGGTCCTATGGCCCCAGTCAACCCATAGTGGTTCGAAATTTTAGAGATATTAATCGCGATATTATTCGCAGTTTTGATGCATTAAATCAATTTTATTTCTTTTTGTCGATTTTCATATTATTACTATCAGGAACGGCTTTCGGATTTATAATTTGGAGTAGCATTATTCAAAAACTCCCTGAAATAGGCAATTTGAGATATCTAGGATGTTCAATAAAAGAAATTCAAAAGCATTATCTTAAAGCATCCTCAAAAATTGGTGTAATAGTTACTGGCACTGGTTTTATACTTGGGGCAATTTTTGCTCAATTGGCATTAACGATTGTATCAAGACAAATTAATATCGAATTTCAATGGGTCCATATCAACTTTAGTGACACACTATTCTTAATTTCATTTTCATTCATCTCAATCATAGGAATTACACAAATCATACTGAATATTATCCATGCCAATCGCTTATTTCATCATGAACAAAATGCACCCACCATCAAAAAAGCTATCATAAAGATCGGTCTAGGACTGATATGTTTTTTAATCTTATTTTTGATTTCAAATCGCATACCAATTAAAACAGCATTACTTATTACGGCCTTATTTTTAGGTATATTCTCAATCTTATATGGGGTTGATCTGATGGTCAGCTATGGATTAAAAAAACTATCCCTACGTCATATCGAATTTAAACTAGCAATCAAGTATCTGAGCCAAGGGCACACCTTACGACGAATGGCATTTATTGCCATAACATTTTCATTGATTACTATCGGCTGCATTGCACACTATGAAGCCGCCTTAAACAACGAGTTTAACCCTAAAAATAGTCATAAAGTATTACCGGACCTCTTTGTATTAGACATTTATGATACTCAACTAAAATCGTTTAAATCCGTAGCTGGAGAAAATGCTCATTTTGGGGCATTGATTAATAGTCGAATTAAGAAAATAAATCAATTAAATTTAAATGACTATATTGATCAACGCGATCTTGAAGAAAGTTATTTCTTATTTAGAGAACAAAATTTAAGTACTCGAAAATCATTGTACAAAAGTGAAAAACTGACTGAGGGAAAATGGTTTAATCCATCAGATAATATAATTGAAATGAGCATTGAAAAACGATTTGCTCAGCGGTTAGCGCTTCAATTGGGCGATAATATTGAATTCTCATTTTTTGGACTTCCTTTCTCGGCAACAGTTACAAGTATTCGTACCGTTGACTGGAGCACCTACAAACCAAATTTTTTTATGATTATTGAACCACCATACCTTAATCAAATTCCAAAAACATGGATTAGTTCAATTAAAACACCACAATCAAAGAAAAAACATATTCTAAAAGCAGAGTTGTCCAAAGAGTTTCCAAATATTACAGTCATCGATATCGAAAAGACAAGCAAAAAAATCATCGGTTTTTTAAAATCCATTGTTTTAGCAATCAATATTGGCGCTTATTACTGTTTTATCATTGGTTTAGTATTATTTCTATTACTTGGAAAATTATTTTCTGAAATCCGACGGGAGAATACAATACAATTATATTGGCTTGGAATGGCAAAAAAAAACATCTCAAAAATATCCCTCATCGAAGAATTATGCTTCACAAACATCATTTTTATTGTTGGAACCCTCATAAGCTTATTGATTACATTTATTTTATTTAATGTTTTTATTCCGCTTGATTTAAAATTCAACGTCCAATCAATACTAATTATTTTCATCACATTAAACAGCTTAGTATGTTTAAATCATAAATATAATCCCCCAAAAATCAAAGTTGGAGATACACTTGTTTAAAACAAATAAATATCGCGTTTACGTTTATGATACTGATATTGCCGGTGTGGTACACCATTCAAACTATTTACGTTATTTTGAAGCTGGCCGAATTGAATATTTACGCCACCTAAACCAACCCTACATTGACTTTCAAAATCAAGGCATTGGTTTTGTTCCGGTTAACATTTCAATACAATATATAAAACCATTGCGTGAAGACGACGAATATCAAGTCTCCGTTGAAATCGTTAATATTAAGAAAGCATCATTTACTTTAGATCAAACCATTCTATGTGACGGCATCGTTTATGTAAGTGCACGCATCCAATTGGCATGTGTAAAAGAACCAGAGTTCAAACCGCAACGCCTACCAACTTCACTGTATGACGCGCTATCTTAACTTGTTAAGTTGAGCTTTTGAATCTTCTGATATAAATTATATAGCGCTCTTTGTTGCTCTATATTTTTTTTAGAAAGTTTCCATATTGGAATTTCACCCTCTTTTTTTTCAATGGTTCCATCAGCACCTGTAAATAGAGCTTCAACTTTTTCGGATAAGAGTAATTTAATAAGATCAAAATCATCAGGATTTATTTTCTTACCGCCAACCGTTTTATCAAGATTTTTTCCCTTAATAAATGTTTCAAGGTCTTTAACCGTTTTAACACCCGCTAAGATTTTTTTAGTAGCTTCAAAGGTTTGAATCAATGTCTGTGCGTTGGCCAATGATTCAGCGTTAGTCAACGAAAACAGTAAATCTTGTTTAGAGGTATTTGTTATCCAAGCACCTGTATCCGGATTAATTACCCCTTTTACTTCTTTACTTATAAAAATGGTTTTAATTTTATTTTTCAATATTTCTTTTTGGGGGCGATCACTATACAGCATATTATTACGTTCAGAAGATGTGATAAAGTTTTTAAGACCGTCAAACGTTTCTATACCACTCAGGACCGTTTCTAAGTCATTTAAAAGTGTTTGCTCTACTTTAAAGCCATCAATCAATGTCTTTGCGGCAGCCAATGATTGAGCATTACTCAACTCAAATAGTAATTTTTTTTGAGAAGTATCTGTTATCCAAGCACCTGTATCCGGATTAATTGCCCCTTTGACTTCGTTACTTGAAAAAATGGTTTCAATTTTATTGTTCAACATTTCTTTTTGGGTGAGATCACTATACAGCATATTATTACGTTCAGAAGATGTGATAAAGTTTTTAAGACCGTCAAACGTTTCTATACCACTCAGGACCGTTTCTAAGTCATTTAAAAGTGTTTGCTCTACTTTAAAGCCATCAATCAATGTCTTTGCGGCAGCCAATGATTGAGCATTACTCAACTCAAATAGTAATTTTTTTTGAGAAGTATCTGTTATCCAAGCACCATTTTCCGTAAATGTCCCGCCGACTTTTGTAAAAATGGTTTTAATTTTATCTGTTAACGACGGTTTTAAATTATTTGAAAAAATTAAATCATTTTTTTTAATTGCTATAAAATCCTTTAAGCTGTCAAATGTATTTAAACTATTTAAGCGATCACGAATTTCTTTACTATCACGATAAGATTTCACTATTTCGTCAAAACTTGAAGTTGATTGTGTTGATTCAGGTTTTACAGAACCTTCACCTCGAGTTTCTGACGAAGGTTGATCTTGCAAAAGATTTCTTAATTTAATTAAAAAAGAAAAATTAACATCTGAAAGATTATTCTTTTTTTTATTACAGGCACGCTCAATATAAACAGCAATTCGTTTTAGCATTGGAATAAGGTTTTGAGAGGGGGCTGTAGAGGTTTCACTCCAAATAGATTGTACAACATCAATAAATTTAGATGTAATAGCGTCCAAAGCCTTGTCCTCAGACACATCGTTTAACGTTGTTAACATGCTCTTAATAGCTTCTGTTTCAGTCTTAAATTCTTTACGAAACTCAAGTTCCTTTCCCAATTCTTTATTGCCAGTATGTTCGATATAACTTGCCACATGATCCCGCATTTGTGATCGAAAATTTTTGTACACATCTATTTGTTTAGTCTTTCGAAATGTTAATTCTTTTAACGCCGCCTCCTTATTCGCCCAACCACAATTACCCGTAACTTGAGCATCTTGGTCCATTTCAACCTTTTTTAATTTACCGTCTGTTTCAAATCGCTCATAAATAGGGGTCATAGTTTCTTCGGTAACTTTGAGTTGAATTAATTTATTTACAAAATTTCTACAATCATCTTTTGATTTAAAATTCTTTTCGACAAACATACCTTTTTTAGAACCCAGTCCTCGATTGCATAAAACAACGGTAAACTCGTCACCATCTTTATAAACATTTAAACCCGCATTATGACGTTTACAGCCAAAATCAGATAAGGTCAAAGTATCATGTAAATCTAAATGGCGATTAAACCTTTGTAAAAAGCCGTCAGTATTTAAAGACTTTTGAACCTCAGTACTGGCTGTAACAGCAGCTTGAATTTGATCGTCCTTACCTTGAAGACATTCAGAAAATACGTCATTTGCAATTTCACTCATTTGGGAAATTTGATTAGATATAGCACCTTCATCACCCAGTTTCAAAAAATGTTTTGACAATGTTAAACCAATCGCTTCGTTACCATTACTAGGTGACATAAAAAACTTTTCCATCACAGGTGAATCCGCTGGTATTTTAGGGGAACGATTAGGTCCACTTGAATCATTGATTTGAGAATTAGGTATTTCTTCGGATACTGATTTAGAGATAGTTGATGATGCGTTAGAATCCGCTGGATTTATAGGGGGAGGATTAAATGGGCTTGAACCCTGGGGTTTAGAAATCTTTGGTTGAGGGAATTCTAAACCATTTGAACCTATTTCTTTGCCTATTTTACTATTAACTTTACCTGAAATTTGGTCAGCCTCGTTTTTTTGTAGAGGTTTACCCAATGAAATTAACTTGGACAAGATTCGAGTTATAGGTTTAAAAAAAGCTTTTCGAACGCTTCGTATAATAATAGCCCCCTCATTTTAAATGATTAACTAAAACCGTTATTCTTCTTATACCCAATTTAATAATGAGTTAAACAAAATTTATAAAGAATAAGATGGCCCAGAATCTTGAGTCGGATCGGATGCCCCAACACCCAATGACCAAATATCAAAATAAGTTTCAATCATATCCGGCGTTAAAAAACGAGTAGGCTGAGAAAAACTCATACCCCCTACCGGATAATATGAACTTGGATCATCTAAATTTGGCTTTATTAAATATAATTCATCTTTATCTAAATAATTTCTACATATTGGACATATAATTCATCTTTAGCTCGGGTCATTGCAACATATAATAATCGCCGCTCTTCTTCAATTTGATTGGGATCTTGCAATGAGCGAAACGACGGTAAATAACCATCAACAACAGATAAAACAAATACCCGAGACCACTCAAGACCTTTGGCCGAATGTATGGTTGATAAAACCACATATTCATCATCATCAGGGGCAGCCTCAGCACCAACCTGTGAAGATTCCGGCGGCTCTAAAGTAAATTCATCTAGCATGGAAGCCAAAGATCGAAATCGTTCCGATAAACTAATCAACGAATTCAAATCCTGTTCACGCTTATGAAAATCATCATATGTTTTTTTCAAAACAGGTTGATAAACATCTAACACACGCTGTAACGCATCCGTTGGCGATTGAATAGGTAATGCCATTAATCGCGCTATTATACGTAAATCATCGTAAGCGGATTTTTTCTTAAATGGAGCATAGTCCATTTTATCAAATTGAAACGAATTGGCCCGTTGATAATCAATAATTGTTTGCGACAATTTAGGTCCAACACCATCCAAAAGTTGAAACAAACGATGCCAACTTAATTCATCATCTGGATTGACCATTACTTTTAAATACGCCATCGCATCTTTAACATGTGCCGTTTCTGTAAACTTAAACCCACCAAATTTTTTAAAAGGAATATTTGCTCGAGTTAAGGCCAACTCAACCTGATTGGAATGTGAACTAGATCGAAATAAAACCGCCATATCTGTTAACGACACACCATCTTCACGTAACCCTAACAAACGATCCACAACAAAATCCGCCTGCTCCATATCATCAAAAGCTTCAACGAAAATAGGACGCTCACCACCCGTGCGTTGCGCTGACAATTCTTTTGAATATAAATCCACCGCCGCGTTAATAACTTCATTAGACACATCTAAAATGGCCTGAGTAGATCGGTAATTTGTATTTAATCGAACAGTTTTAACACGATCAAATAAAGTTTCAAAAGTTAAAATATTAGTAACATCTGCACCTCGAAAGGAGTAGATACTTTGGGCATCATCACCCACAACCATTAAATTTTGATGCATACTCGACAACCCTTTTAACATTGCTAACTGAATATGATTCGTGTCTTGAAACTCATCAACTAAAATATACTGATATTGTTGCGATAATTTATCACGAATCTCAGTGTGATGATGCAGTAAATGAACCATTTTCACCAAGAGATCATCATAGTCCATCAGAGAAAGCATCTCTTTTTGAATATGATATTTTTTGGCAATCTCTAAAATATCCTCCGATAAATCGCTAAAGTGATAAAAATCATCACTAATTACTTGTTCAATTGAACGATTTGTATTTACTGACTTTGAAACAATATCAAGCAATGTTCCCTTTTTTGGAAAACGCTTATCTTTTTTTTGATAATCACCCTGCTTACGAATTAAAGCCATCAAATTTTCTGCATCAGACCGATCCATAATCGTAAATCCATCTTTATACTCAATAACACTAGCATATTGATGAAGAACCATATTACAAAAAGAATGAAATGTTCCACCAACGACTTTCTGACATCGCGCATCCAAAACACCAGCAGCACGACGCATCATTTCTTGACTGGCCTTCCGTGTAAATGTCAAAAGTAATATCCGCTTAGGGTCAACACCATCATGAATCAAACGAGCCAATCGATAAACCAACGTTTTTGTCTTCCCCGAACCAGCACCGGCAAGAACAAGCAAGGGGCCAGTGTTATGAAGTACCGCTTCCTTTTGTTCAGAATTCAAAGCAGAAACATCAAAGGATGACTTCTGATGTATATGTTGATTTATCTGATAATGTTTTTTAGCCACATATACAGTGTACTAAACATTTAGCAAAGTCAAAACCAATCACAACTTAAAATATTATTTTTTAGGCTCCTGAAGTTGTCTTAACTGATCTCTTAAAACAGCTGCAACCTCAAATTCAAGATTATCAGCAGCCGCATGCATCTCTTTCTCAATTTTGGCCACCATTGCTTGTTGTTCCTTGGGATCTTTAACGGTTTTAACCGCTTCAACTTCTTTTAATAATGCCCTATTTTCATCGCGAATGTCTTTTATTTCTTTAATAATTGGCTTGGGCTCAATACCATGCGCCTTATTGTAATCCATTTGTTTTTTGCGTCGCCGCTTGGTCTCGTTAACCGCCTGGCGTATCGAAGGTGTTATCAAATCAGCATATAAAATAACAGTTCCATCCGGATGTCGTGCAGCCCGTCCCATTGTTTGAATTAATGAGCGCTCATTTCTCAAAAACCCTTCTTTATCAGCATCCAAAATAGCAACCAAAGATACCTCAGGGAGATCTAAACCTTCCCTTAATAAATTAACACCCACCAAGACATCATATTTACCCAATCGCAAATCACGTAAAATATCAATTCGCTCTAGCGCCGCAATATCAGAGTGTAAATACATCACTTTAATCGATTCGTTGGATAAAAAATCCGCAATATCCTCACTTAACTGTTTTGTAACCGTCGTCACTAATACGCGTTCTTGCTTTTTAATGCGGTCAGAAATTTGATCAAGAAGATGATTCATTTGACCTTCCGTCTTTTGTAAAAAAATCACAGGATCAAGTAAACCCGTTGGTCGAATCACTTGTTCAGCAACATCATACATATCCGTAAGCTCATTCCCAGTTACATTGGGAATTTTCACCTTATCCAATTCATAATTACCTGGCGTAGCTGAGGTATAAATCACACTTTTTATGCGTGTTTCAAATTCATCAAATTTCAATGGCCGATTATCCAATGCGGATGGTAACCGAAAACCATAATCAACCAGCGTCTGTTTACGTGAACGATCGCCATTGTACATTCCACCAATTTGCGGCACCGTCACATGCGACTCATCAATAATTGTAATAAAATCTTCAGGAAAAAAGTCCAAAAGTGCACCTGGCGGTTCGCCAGGTTTCGCCCCTGACAAATGACGAGCATAGTTTTCGATCCCTTTGCAATACCCCATCTGACGCATCATTTCAATATCATAATTGGTTCGCTGTTTAATTCGATGGGCCTCAACCAATAAGCCTTGATCAGTAAAAAACTGATAGCGCTCATTCATTTCAGTTTCAATGGCTAAAATTGCATCATCCATTCCACCATCAACCACATAATGTGATGCAGGAAAAATATCAAATTGATCTAAATTACCTAAAACTTCACCTGAAATTGGATGCAAAGCATAAATACGCTCTATTTCATCCCCAAACAACTCAAAACGAACCGCAATTTCATCCCAGGAAGGAAACACATCAATAACATCGCCTTTTACACGAAAACGACCACGTTTAAGCTCTATATCATTCCGATCATAATAAATTTCAGTAAGCTTCTTTAAAAATTCACGGCGCCCAACAAATTCACCAACTTTCACTGAAAAAACGCCCTTCAAATAAGCTTCCGGGGTACCTAATCCGTATATACAAGAAACAGAAGCCACAATAATCACATCACGGCGAGTTAAAAGTGAGCGGGTGGCACTATGCCTCAAACGTTCAATCTCATCGTTTATTTGAGCTTCTTTCTCAATATATATATCTCGTGAAGAAACATAAGCTTCAGGTTGATAATAGTCGTAATAAGAAACAAAATATTCCACTGCATTATTTGGGAAAAACTGCTTAAACTCAGCACATAACTGAGCGGCTAGTGTTTTGTTATGAGCTAAAATTAACGCGGGCCGATTTAAATGTTGGATTACATTGGCCATCGTAAAGGTTTTACCTGATCCTGTTACCCCCAATAACACCTGATGCGTCTTATTTGACAATACACCATCGACCAATTTTTGAATGGCCTTGGGCTGATCTCCCGCTGGTTTAAAATTTGATTTCAATTCAAATCTCATCGTTTAATTGTATCAAAAAATAAATAATCAATTAATGGACAAATTGAAAACTAATTGTGTAATATATACAAAAATCCAATACCGTATGGGACAAGTGTTGATGAACCGTATAAATTTCTATTTAACTTTTTTATTTAATTCAAAAAACAGATTAATGACCATTGTGGAAGCATCAATGAATGATGAAGAAATAAATTTATCAAAATCGTCATTCATGTTGTTTTTATATAACAATGAAAATGAGATCAATGAAAAAGACTTGGACTTTTCATATCGCTTGACAAAGTATTTAAAAAAGTTGCAAATTGGAAATGACATTCATGATGCCCTACCTCAAGAATCCGATGTCGGATGGTTTTTATCTCGAGCCAATGAACTTGGTATTAATGTTGAATGGCGTCAGATATTTGATAATAAAACCAGTGATTACAAGCCTTTAATTTTTGATGCTATTCTTCCATTAGAAATCGAACTAAAGCAAGATAAAAATAAAATCAATTGCGTTCTTAAAAATCGATTGGAGTGGCTACAAAACCCACTATTATGGATGCCCTTTCCTTCAGACAAAGGCCTGTATTGCTTTTGTAACGGATATATCAAAAAAAACCCATCCAAGTCCTTCATCAATTATTTAGATAATTTCTTAGACCGAAATTTACTTATTTTCGAAGGGAATCAAGCCATTCAATTTATTCAGCGTGTGTATTCACCAAACAAAAACTTACTAAGTTGGGTTGTTAACATGGACTTACAAAAGTTTTTACCCAGCGATGATTCACCGACACCACGCTTAGACGTGATCTATGACAATAATATCTTAATCAATTCGTTATCTTATAATTATGGGAATGCAAACGTATTACCTCATGACGATGTTAAAGTCTTAAAAGACCCAACCAATGGTCGCCTTTTTAAACGCCAAAAAGATATGGAAGACATTTACCAAAACGATTTAATGGAGTTATTTATGGCTGAAGATTTACCATTCATGCTTGAAAATCCAGGTCATATTGCAAAATTTTTAGATCAAATATTACCCACATTAAAAGAAAGAGAATGGGTGATTCATTCAGAAGTAAATGATTTTAATGTTCTAGACACCCCCATCGATCTAACATTCGGTGTTGAATCCCCTAAAAAAGATTGGTTCGAGTTTTCCCAGAATACAACAATCGATGGTCAGGAAATGTCATTTACAGAAATTACACGTCTACTCGTTGAAAATCAAGGGTACATAAAAACAAGCAGTGGATATGTAAAGGTATCCGAAGAATCACAACAGGAATTAAAAACACTAAATTCATTTCATGCATTCACCAGTAAAAAATCGTTTAATATGTTGGAATTTCTACCCCTGCTTGGAATTACATCGGTTGAAGGTAAAGATGCAAGTTCGAATCAATTTATTGTAAACTTCAAAAATTTTCATCGATCTGAAGACACATTAGGTAATGATTTTGAAGGGACACTTCGTGATTATCAAACCTATGGTGTTAAGTGGTTATCCTTTTTAAATCAATATAAATTTGGAGGAATTTTAGCTGATGATATGGGCCTTGGGAAAACAGTTCAAACAATTGCTTTCACAACCTCTATCGAACAATCGGCACCATACCTTATTATAGGGCCAACCAATGTTATCTATAATTGGGAAAAAGAAATCGATAAATTTACCAAACACAAAAAAACCATGGTATATGGTGGCAATCAGCGTGAAAAACTGATTCCAAATCTAACCAAAAGCAATTATGTTATAACATCATTTGGGATATTAAAAAATGACATCGACTTACTCAAAAACATTCCCTTTGAAGCCATTTTTATTGATGAAGCTCAACATATAAAAAACCCAAAAACACAGGTATCAAAGGCCGTTAAATTATTAAATGCCAATTTTAGAATTGCAATGACTGGTACCCCAATCGAAAATTATATCCAAGATTTATGGAATATTTTTGACTTTGTTATGCCAAATTATCTTGGAAAATACTCACAGTTTGAAAATGACATTAAAAACAATAAAAAAGAACATATAAAAACACGAATTAAACCCTTCATATTACGTCGCGAAAAACGAGAGGTCCTTGATTCTCTACCTGAAAAAACTGAAATCATTATTAAATGTGATATGAGTTCAGATCAAGAAAAATTATACAAAACCGTATTGGATGCAGCTAAAAAAGGAATTAAAAACATTAAAGGAAAACAAGAACGCCTAAGTATATTCACTGCATTATTAAAGTTACGCCAAGTATGTATTCATCCTCAATTATTAAAAGAAGTTGGGCATTCAAATATTGAATCCACTAAATTTGAATTAGCAAAAGAAAAAATAAAAGAGTTGATTGATGAAGGGCACAAAATTGTAATGTTTAGTCAATTTACTGAAATGTTAGACATTATGAATCAATGGACAAAAGAGCAAAAGTTTTATACCGAACGTATTGATGGCTCCGTAAGTGCAAAAGCACGAATTGAAGCCGTTGATCGATTTCAAACAAGTGAATCCGCAGGGATGTTTTTAATTTCATTAAAAGCCGGTGGTGTTGGGCTAAATTTAACCGCTGCTGATTATGTAATTCACCTAGATCCATGGTGGAATCCTGCAATTGAGTCACAGGCAACAGATCGAGTTCATCGAATGGGACAAAAGAATAAGGTGATTGTATACAAGCTAATTACAAGTGGAACCATTGAAGAAAAAATTCAAGAACTTCAAGAAAGTAAAAAACAGCTATTATCTGAAATTATTGATATTGATACAGCATCTGAAAAATCACTTAATTTTGATGAAATTAAAAATTTACTACTCGATTAAAATACAATTGTTTTATTTTGGTGAATAATAACACGATGCTCGGAAATGGCTTGAATCGCATCTATCAAACATTGCTTTTCAAGTTGACGACCTATTCTTTTTAAATCATCCACATGATCACGATGCGTTACCTGAGCTACTTTTTGAACAATTATCGGGCCTTCATCAAGGTCTTCAGTGGCATAATGTGCCGTTGCCCCAATAAGTTTAACGCCGCGCTCATATGCTTGATGGTAAGGTTTAGCACCCGGAAATGATGGTAAAAAACTATGATGGATATTTACAACGGGACGCTTATAATTATGTAAAAAAACCGCGGATAAAATTTGCATATATCGGGCCATAATTAACATATCCGTAGATTTAGTATGATGTATAATTTGAGTTTCAGCATCGTGTTTTGAATTCGAAGGAATATAAAAAAATGGAATCTCATACCAATCAGCTATTGACTTATACTGATCATGATTTGAAATAATTGAATCAATGACAATATTAAGTTGTTTGGATCGACATTGGTACAATACCTCTTGAAGACAGTGATCATCTTTTGATACCAAAACAGAACAATGCAACGGGGTTGCCTTTTCAACCCATTTTATCGATGCATTCAAATCTTTGCCCAAATTAAACATCGCCGTTTCAATTTCTGAATGAGCAATATCTGTCATTAAAATAAATTCAATACGAATAAAAAACATTCCCAATTGAGCATCAGTACTATGCTGATCAGCATCAATGATATTAGCATCCAAATTCAACAACATTGAGGTAATTCCATGAACAATCCCCGGGCGATCCTGACATGAAAGAAGCAAAATATAATGAGTCACATGAGTATTATCGATTTAATAACAAAGTTTTTCAACCAAACCTACCTAAATCAGTAAAAAAACCATTAAATCAGTTAAAATTAATGGATTTGATAGATTATAGTTATATTATGAATAGCTTATTTATCAGTTTAATTCCATTAATTGCGTTTGCTATATTAGATTCTTATACCAGTCTAAATATCGCACTGATTGCCACTATATTTTTAACAATTATTGAAGTTATTTATACCATATACACATTAGGACACCTCGATAGTATTAGCCTATTTTCAATTGCACTTGTTTTTATTCTAATTACACTTAGCTACATTAAAAAAGATCGAATCATTTTCAAATTAAAGCCTGCGATATTAAATGCAAGCATGGGCCTTTACACCGTGATTCTGTATATGACTGGAACTCCATTACTTATCGATCTAATTAAAAAGTACCCCCAACTGGTACCCATTGAGAGTCAGAGCCTACTCTCATCAGTTCAAGGAAAACTTTTATTAAGCCAACTATCATTAAACATGGGCATTGCACTAATCATACATGGATTTATCGTCGGCTACTCTGGAGTCAAACATAATAACTTCTGGTGGACAGTCATCAATATATTTGGAATTGTCATCGCTATTTTCCTGGGATCTGCCTTAGCAATATTTAAGGTATTATAAAACTTATTTAATATGCTGTTTTTTAACCGACCAAATAAACCCATCAAACCAAAAATGACAGGTTGTAAGGGTAGTATAAAATACAACAATTAAATGAACCCCCACAGTTAAAATTTCTAAAACTGCAGTAATAATAGTAAAAAGACAAAGCAGAAAGAAAATCAGCGCAATACCAACTCGAGAACTTAAATTAAACCGTTTCATAATGACTGATCTTTCTGACCAATATACCATTGCAAAATATTGCCAAACATGAAAAAAGTTCATAATTAAAAATGCAACACCAAAGGTATTAAATCCCCAAGCAAGAATGCTAACCATGGCCGTTAAAATCAAAATAGCAACTTTTTGAAATGACACTGGGTACGTTTTGGACTCTTGCCAGACGATGTATATGTAATATGGAATAAAAACAGCGGCTATGGCCAAAATAGTAATTAAAATGTCTCTTGCAAATAAATTAACATAAAAGGGAATATTTTTAAAAAATAGCGTTTCAATAAGAAGCGGCCCCTCCTTCATTAAATCAATTTGTGCCAATAACGTAACTACACCTAAAATTGGGCCTGCATATATAAGTAAATTTAAAAACCGGTCAAGCATTCGAATTTTAGGCGAATAGTTCCCCACTCTTACATCGTATAAACGTGTAAACCCAAATGTCTGAAGGGATGAATGATAGGCATCCCAAGCAACATTTAAAACAATCGAAAAAGTTAAAAAAATAGGCGATAATAAATTACCCAAAAATAATAATGGCGGCCCAAATAAAACCCGCTTTCTAAAAAGTGCATAAATTTTTTGATTACCATAGGCCCTAATCCCTGTTATTAACAAATGAGCTTGGGTCATCACTAAAACAATATACAACCACAACTCACCTTCAAAACGTCCAAGAGATATCGTTTGATTAGTAATAATATCATACGCAATGGCCATTCCTAAAGTTAATGAAATTAACGGCGCTAAAATAAAAGCAATCCAATCATATACAGCCGATACAATATAAGATGATGATGGAAATTTTTTAGCAATAATGTGTAGCACAATCTCATAAAACCACAGACTTATTTTTAAAAGCAAGCAGTAAACATTAATACATTATATTAATAATCAGATTGATCGAAAACAAACTAATTTGATAAAATCAGAAGGTTCCTATGAAAAAAATATCTATCGCAATGATGTGTCTAAGCACAGTCATATTTGGGACACCAACGCCCATTTTATCCCACAATGCAATTCATCATCCAGTAAAAGGAACTCATGGCATGGTATCCTCTCAGGAAAAAATAGCTTCAAATATTGGATTAAACGTACTTAAAAAAGGAGGAAATGCAATTGATGCTGCCGTAGCCATGGGCTTTGCGTTAGCCGTCACTCATCCTCAAGCAGGGAATCTTGGGGGCGGAGGATTTATGCTTATTTACCTTGCCAACACCAATCAAACCATAGCCTTAGATTTTAGAGAAACAGCTCCCCATCTTGCCTCCAAAAATATGTTTCTAAATGAGTTTAATAACGTTGACCATAACAAATCACAATTTTCCATTTATTCTGTAGGTGTTCCAGGATCTGTTTCCGGATTATTAACTGCGCTCAATCAGTTTGGAACACTACCCCGACAAGATGTATTAAAACCAGCCATTAAATTAGCAAAGAAAGGAATTATTGTTTCCGAAGAATTATCAAACTCCCTATTTCGATCTGAACAACGGTTAAAAAAAGATCCTTACTTATCATCAATTTTTTACCCAAATAACCATCCTCCAAAGCCAGGAGAACGTCTTAAGCAGTCAGATTTAGCCAAATCATTAAAACAAATCTCAAGCAAAGGACAACGAGCATTTTACGAAGGTGAAATTGCCACAAAAATTGTTAATTTTATGAAAAAAAAACAAGGCTTAATTACTAAAAGAGACTTGAAAGATTATCGATCAATCCTAAGGCGACCCATTCAAGGGAGCTATCGAGATTACAAAATCTATAGTATGCCCCCCCCCAGTTCTGGAGGAATCAGTCTAATGCAATTACTAAAACTGATTGAACCATTTCCATTGCAAGAATGGGGACATAATAGCACGAAAACAATTCATGTCATGTCAGAAGCCATGCAACTTGTTTATGCGGATCGTGCCGAATGGCTAGGTGATGAAGACTTCGTCAGTGTACCAAAAACTGAATTATTAAGCCCCCCCTATTTAAATCAACGTCACAAGCAAATCAATACGAATAAACATAAAAAGAGTACAACAACAAATCACGGCATTCCATATGAAAGCGATGAGACAACCCATTACTCAGTTATGGATCAGTGGGGAAACGCCGTATCGGTAACAACGACATTAAATTTTAGTTATGGGGTTGGATTTGCTGTTCCAGGAACAGGAATAATATTAAATAATGAAATGGATGATTTTTCAGCAAAACCAGGAATTCCAAATGCCTATGGGCTCATTGGAAACAAACGAAATGAAATTGCCCCTAAAAAACGAATGTTAAGTTCAATGACACCGACCATAGTATTAAAGGGAAACAATGTATTTTTGGTAACAGGCACACCCGGAGGCAGTCGAATCATCACTACTGTGGCTCAAATCATCAGCAATATCATTGATCACAAAATGAATATTGCAGAAGCCTCAAATGCAGCAAGGTTTCATCACCAATGGCTTCCAGACGAGCTTCGAATTGAACAACATGGGTTTTCACCAGATACATTACATCAACTGAAAAGCATGGGACACACAATCAAAATCAAACGCACAATGGGATCAACACAAAGTATACATAAAATTGGAAATAAACTATATGGCAGCTCTGACCCTCGAACCCCTTCGGGAAAAGCCATTGGATATTAAGCTTAGTTAACAAATAATTCTTGTTGTGTACCGGTAAATGATTTTGCAGCTTCAACAAATCCAAAAAATAATGGATGTGGCTTTAATGGACGGGACTTAAATTCAGGATGAAATTGGCACGCAACAAAATATGGGTGAGACGGTAACTCTACAACTTCAACCAACTGATTATCTGGGCATATTCCCGAAAAAACCAACCCTTGGGCCTCCATTTGCGACTTATACGAATTATTAAATTCATATCGGTGGCGGTGGCGTTCATACATTAATTCAGTCTGATAAAGTTCTGAAAGTTTCGTATTAGGAAGAATTTTACATGGGTATTGACCCAAACGCATGGTTCCCCCTTTATTAACAACGTCCTCTTGTTCATCCATCAAATGAATCACCGGGTGCTCAGTATTTGGATTAAACTCAACACTCATTGCTTCGGTTAAACCACAAACATGCTGTGCAAAATCAATCACAGCAACTTGCATTCCTAAACAAAGTCCTAAATAAGGAATACGGTTTTCACGAGCATATTTAGCTGCTTGAACTTTACCTTTAATTCCTCGCTCACCAAATCCGCCAGGAATCAAAACACCATCCACATCATTTAACTGAGAAGCAACCGTATCCGATCGTAAGTCCTCTGAATTTACCCATTTGATTTCAATATTTGAATTTGTGGTTGCCCCAGCATGACGAAGGGACTCAACAACACTTAAATAACAATCCGACAAATTGGTATATTTGCCAACAATCGCAATTTTTAGTGAAATATTGGTTGGGTCATGCATATTTTGAACAAATCGTTTCCACTCCTCCAAATCACTTTTAGACTCCGAAAGCCCCAATTTATTACAAATGACCCGATCCATACCTTGCTGCTCTAAAATTAATGGTACATCATAGATACTTTTCGCATTATGAGCCGCAATAACAGAATCCGCTTTAACATCGCAAAACATTGCAACCTTACGTTTAATATCTTTATCGATCGGACGATGAGATCGGCAAAGTATAATATCTGGCTGAATTCCAATTGCTCGCAACTCTTTAGTTGAATGTTGGGTTGGCTTGGTTTTAAATTCACCAGAGCTTTCCAAATACGGAACTAATGTTAAATGAACATGAACACAGTCATCTTCATTTTCATATTGAAACTGACGAATTGCCTCAATAAAAGGTAGACTTTCAATATCGCCAACAGTACCGCCAATTTCAGTAATAATAATATCCGCGTCATCATTAGTTAATGTTTGCTTAATACGTGATTTAATTTCATTCGTGATGTGAGGCACAATCTGAACAGTAGCACCTAAATAATCGCCTTTTCGCTCTTTATTTAAAACATCCCAATAAACCATACCTGATGTAATATTATTGGCACGAGTTAAACTTTTATCGATAAATCGCTCATAATGTCCCAAATCCAGATCTGTTTCACAACCATCATCGGTAACAAAAACTTCCCCATGTTGATAGGGGCTCATTGTTCCAGGATCAACATTTAAATAAGGATCAAATTTTTGAATGGTTACATTGTAACCTTGATGCTTTAATAAAACACCCAAAGATGCAGCTGCAATCCCCTTCCCTAAAGAAGAAACAACACCACCTGTAAAAAAAATATACTTAGTTTTAGGCACATTTTATTATAATCAACCTTAATCACATTGACAATATCAATCATCATTCGCATTTTCATCTCCAGCACAATGGGCAAGAATACTAAACAAGGCTAGCAACCAATAAAACGTACCACCCAATTGTTACTGATTTATACAACGATTTAATATGAATGAATCTGCAGAATAATAATTATTTTTTATATAAACGCGTCCATCGTTCTGGAGACTTCGCATTACAAACCATTCGATTAAAGACCGTCATATCCCCAACAATATACAGGTGTGACTTTGCTCGAGTAATCGCAGTATAAAGAACATCCTTACTCATAAAAAAGCCCCACTGCTTAATGATCGGCAAAATAACTACTGGGGCCTCAGATCCCTGAAATTTATGAATTGAAACCGCATATGCCAATTGAATATCAATCATTTCAGAATGTTCAAATGGAATCACACCATGTTGAAATTCAATCAAAATCTGATCCGGCTTAATTTCACGAATAAACCCTATATCACCATTCATTACTCGTTTTGAATAATTATTTCGACATTGAATCACTCGATCACCCAACACCCATTGATGTGTCGAAAGCTGACTCCCTCGAACTTGCGCTGCAATCAATTGATTAACACTTGAAATTCCAAAGCGTCCTTTATGAATTGGAATAATTAATTGAATATCATTCATAGAAATCGAATGATCTCGAATAACTCGATACAAAAACAAGTCTAGAAGTGTCGCCTCTAAATCCTCATCATTATGAATATCAATTAATGTTAAATCTTTTCCCAACATCTTATTCACAGGTTGATTTAATAGGACATTTGATGCCAGGGATGTAATTCCCCGATGGGTCACTTGCCGATGATTTGTAACCAATTTAAATGAAGGAATTGATGAATTTGAGATTAAATCTGCAAAAACTTGACCAGGACCAATACTTGGTAATTGATCTGGATCCCCTACCATAATTAAACGAGCACCCAAAGGTAACATGGCCATAACATCAAGAAAAAGATGCATATCAACCATACTCATTTCATCGATAATACAAATATCACAATCTAAATCTTTGGGCGAAAGTGAATGAGTTTTCTCATCGTAGTCCATCATAGCATGTATCGTTGAGGCCCGACGCCCTATTTGTTCCGCCAAACGTTTGGCGGCCTTGCCCGTCGGTGCCATACATACAATACGATCTGTTTTTTTAGCACATATTTTAACAAACGCATGCAACATCGTTGTCTTACCAGTTCCAGGGCCACCAAATAAAATGGCAACAGTTGAGGAAAGTAATCCTTCCAATGCCAAAACCTGATCCTCTGATAACGGACAAGATAACTTTGGCAGCACCCATTCAACCGCTTTTTCATGATCAATATCAATTCGAACCGGAGAGCAAATCAACTGATCCAATGCATTCATAATATTTAATTCAATTTGGCTATACATTTGTGAGGTTACCCATTTTTCGTCATTCTCGTCTCGCACAAGCTGTAAATCTTGCTGAAATGTTAATTCCTGAAGGCGCTCGATTAAATCTGAATCAGGCCAATCAATACGACGATTCAATTCTTCAAAAAATAAATCATACTTCATCCAAACATTCGAGGTTTTAAAATAATCATTAAATACATCAAGAATCGCCGCATTTAATCGAGTAGATGAAAACCGTTGAGAATCATTTGCTAACTGATCTGCCATTGGAAATGTCATGCCTTGAATAGAATTAATAAGTGAATACGGGTGATGTTCACATTTTTCAAAAGCATCTGAATAGTACTCGCGCCAAATTCGCTTCCCAATATTTAGTTCAAGACCTTTATCAAGAATAAACTTTAGAAAAGATAGCTGCTCTCGCTGAGATTTCCATGACTGTTTAATTTGAGTTAGTTTAGTTTCTCCAATCCCAGAGACTTGAAGCAGTTGATCCGGGGAATGATCCAAAACTTGCACTAAATCCTTGCCAAAATGATCAACTAAGATTTTAGCAAAATGAGGGCCGATCCCGGTAATAACTCCCGTTGATAAAAACAGTAATAGTTCTTGATCAGTTGCAGGCACCAATTGAGAAAACTCAGCTACCTTAAATTGTTGTTTATGAACAGGATGAGAAACCCAAGCTCCAGACACTTGAATATAATCACCAATAGCCAGATCAGCCAATGGCCCTGTAACAATAACATCGCCATCCGTCTGATTTAATAAAACAACCGCATAATTTGAATCTGGGTTTGAAAATATAACAGTATTTACACAACCAGAGAGTTGTATCAAACTAGTGTTTGAAATGTCGAATTCCTGTCGTTATCATCGCAATATTATAATCATTTGATGCATCAATACTTTCTTGGTCCCGAACGGATCCTCCGGGTTGAATAATGGCCGTCACGCCAGCTTTTGCTAAATGCTCAACAGAGTCTTTGAACGGAAAAAAAGCATCTGAAGCACAAACGGAACCTTGTGCATTTTTGCCCGCTTTTTTAATCGCAATTTCAACAGCTTCAACACGACTCATTTGTCCGGCCCCAACACCAACCGTTTGACCATTTTTTACAAGAACAATTGCGTTGGATTTTACATGCTTACAAATAGCAAACGCAAACTTAAGATCACGAATTTCATGCGTTTCGGCACGACGATTAGTAACCACTTCAGATGTTTGCTCATCCATCACCATGTGATCTGGAGATTGCAATAAAATACCTCCCTGAACATACTTAACTTGATACGAAGACTCTTGCTCAATAAATTCAGGCATTTCAATCAATCGTAATGACGGTTTTCTGGATAGCACTTCAAACGCTTCATCACTAAACTCTGGAGCAATAACGGCCTCTACAAATAATCTAGACATTAAATTCGCAGTATCCAGATCCACGGTTTTATTACAACCAATAATCGAACCAAATGCAGAAACCTCATCCGCCTCAAACGCTTTTTTATAGGCTAAACTTAATGAATCAGCAATAGCAGCACCACATGGATTTGTATGTTTTATAATAGCTACTGCAGGATCACTAAATTCTCTAACAATATGCCAAGCAGCCTCTAGATCAACAATATAGTTATAGGATAATGACTTTCCATGACTGTGCTTCATCGAATTAATACAAGAAAA
>JAYNJH010000018.1:0-22958 GCA_038109885.1 Candidatus Margulisiibacteriota bacterium
TTAAACGCAAACTCAAAACCATTAATAATCTTCTTAAAGATATCCTCAAGTGTTAGCACACCCATAAAATCAATACATACGGTCAATGTTTTTTTATTTTTTTTCTTAAAATTGGGAATAACAACACTTTTTACCAAAGATGTTTTCCCATAATTTCTTGGCCCATAAATAACAACATTGCGGCCTTTATCTATAATTTGCTCAATCGAACGAACCTCTTCCGTCATACCACATATATTTTTCTTATCAACTATACAATCAAATAAAAACTGCTTCATTATACCCAATGTATAATATATCGATCAAAAAGTGTATTAAAAAATAAAAAAAAGATAAATATTTTATTTAAAAAAATATACTAAGTTTATAATACTATAAATATATTAATTAAATTTAAACATTAAATCTTAATCAAAAAACACTTTAAAAAGATCAGCAATTGATTTTTAAGTTGAGTAGATTTAATATTAAAAAGGAGGCAAAATTCATGTTAGTAAAAACAGCAAACCCAGCACTAAATTCTAAAATTTTTCAAAACGTAAGGTCCCAAGATCTATCGACAGGAATGACCATTCAGGGCACCGTTAATAAAACCGCCATCTCGTTAGCAATTCTTGTAGCATCTGCAACATTTACTTGGATAAACCCAAACAGCGGACTAATGCTAATGGGGGCAATTGGGGGCTTTATTGTCGCTATTATAACAACCTTCAAAAAACAGTGGGCACCAACAACAACGCCGATTTACGCAGCACTTCAAGGACTATTTCTTGGAGGGATATCGGTGATGTTCAACCAACAGTATCCCGGAATTGTTATTCAAGCTGTTTATCTAACATTTGGCACATTATTTGCATTACTAATGGCATATGCATCTGGCAAGATAAAAGTCACCGAAAACTTTAAATTGGGATTAACGGCTGCGATGGGCGGATTATTCTTTTTCTACATCATTAATTTCATTCTGAGTTTTTTTGGCATGGGCATCAGTAGCGTTTATGGTAATGGCTTAATTGGCATTGGGTTTAGCCTAATCGTTGTCGTTATTGCTGCACTAAATCTTGTTTTAGATTTCGATTTTATTGAGCAAGGGGCACAACAGGGTGCACCAAAATACATGGAATGGTATGGCGCTTTCGGTTTGATGGTCACACTTATTTGGTTATATATTGAAATTCTAAGACTTCTCTCAAAACTTCAGTCAAGACGATAATCATTAACCAAGCTTACAAGTATAACGTTTAAATATAATTTTGAAACCTCTGTTAATCAGCAATTCCCTAAAAAAATAGTTTTTTGATTTAAAGTACTTTCTGAAATCATCAAGAATATAAATATAATTAGACTTAAACTAAAGGCGATTCAACGTCTGATCCAAACGTTCTTTATCGTTTCTCAACATCGCTATATTTTCAAAATAAGCGCGCTCTTCCTTAGTAATGCTTGAAGGAATATCAACTGTAACAATAACATACATATCCCCCTGCCCAAATCCCTTAATGTTTTTAACGCCCTTGCCCTTCAAACGAAATTTAGTACCCGATTGAGTTCCACCTGGAATCTTCAAGTCCGATTTACCCTCCAGTACAGGTACTCTCACAGTAGTCCCTAGAATAAGCTGAGTAACAGGAACTGTAACCTCAAAATACAAATCATTTCCTTCTCGCTTAAATAAGTCGTGATCTTTTACATTAATCACAACAAATAAATCACCTCGAGGACCACCACCAATCCCTGCATTCCCCTCATTGGACATACGAAGCTTCATCCCAGTATCAACACCGGCCGGTATTTTAACATCCAATGTTTTCTTCTTCTTTTCTCGTTCAATCCCTCCAGTACCATGACAAGCAGGGCATGCTGACCGCTGAGAAATACTTCCAAGTATTGTTCGCTGAACCATTTCAACATAACCAACACCATTGCATTGTGAACAAGATCGTGTCGAACCATGCTTAATATCCAAATAAAACAGATCAATTGTTTTAGATATTCCCTTTGCTGCCTCTTCAAGCGTGATAGTTAGATCATAACGCAAATCCTCACCAGACTGCTGACTAGATGACCCAGAACCTCGTTTGGATCCACCGAAAAATGATTCAAAAATATCACCAAAAGCATCTTCAAATCCGGCAGAACCACTAAATCCCTCAAAACCACCAAAGCCACCACCGCCAAAACCACCAGCTTGATCATCTGTCACACCAAATTGATCATAGCGCGCACGTTTTTGAGGGTCAGATAGAACATCAAACGCCGATTGAATCTCTTTAAATTTTTCTTCAGCATCTGGAGATTTATTAACATCTGGATGATACTTTCGTGCGAGCTTACGATAAGCTTTTTTAATCTCCTGCTCATTTGCACCTTTTTCAATATCAAGAATGTTATATAAATCTTTGGCCATAATTAATTATCTATCCCCCCCAGCTAGTTCAAACTACTTCTTATCGTTTACCTCTTCAAATTCTGCGTCAACAACATTATCATCCCCCGATGGATCTGAAGACTCTGCTGTTGCATCTGACTGAGGGTCTTGTCCAGTGGCTTCTGGATTCGCTTGATACAATTCTTGAGCAAACTCATGAACTTTTGATTGTAAAGCATCAGTTTTCTCTTTAATTACATCTGTATCACCAGAATCAAGAACATCTTTCAATTCTTTGATCGCCGCTTCAATAGCAGATTTAGACTCATCTTTAATTTTGTCTTTAGCATCCTCGATGGTTTTTTCCGTCTGATAAATTAAATTATCGGCATTATTTTTAGCCTCAATGGCTTCACGCTTCTTCTTATCTTCCTCAGCAGAGGCTTCCGCTTCTTTTTTCATACGTTCAATATCATCTTCAGACAATTCAGAACTGGCCGTAATTGTAATTTTCTGTTCTTTACCGGTCCCCTTATCTTTTGCCTTAACATTTAAAATTCCATTAGCATCAATATCAAATGAAACTTCAACCTGAGGAACACCTCGTGGGGCCGCCGCAATTCCTTCTAATATAAAACGACCTAGTGTACGATTATCTGAGGCCATTTCACGCTCACCTTGAAGAACATGGATCTCAACACTGGTCTGATTATCCGCCGCTGTTGAAAATACCTGACTTTTCGATGAGGGAATCGTTGTATTACGCTCAATTAACTTAGTACAAACACCACCTAAGGTCTCAATACCTAAAGATAACGGGGTCACATCCAATAAAACAACATCTTGAACATCACCCGATAAAACACCACCTTGAATTGCAGCGCCTAAAGCAACAACTTCATCCGGATTTACACCTTTACTGGGATCTTTACCAAAAAATGATTTAACCGCATCTTGAATCGCTGGAATACGTGTTGTACCACCAACTAAAATAACCTCATCTATCTCATTAGCCGCTAGACCAGCATCAGATAACGCCTTTTTGCATGGATCAATCGATCGCTTTATGTAATTTTCAATCATTTGCTCAAACTTTGAACGAGTTAAGTTAATATTCAAATGCTTTGGACCTGTATTATCCGCCGTTATAAATGGCAAATTAATATCTGTCGATTGGGTTGATGACAATTCAATTTTTGCTTTCTCAGCCGCCTCTTTCAAACGCTGCCCAGCCATTTGGTCTTGGCTTAAATCAACCCCCTGATCCTTTTTAAATTCAGCAATAAGCCACTCAATAATCACTTGGTCCAGGTCATCACCACCTAAATGGGTATCACCATTTGTCGCTAAAACTTCAAATACGCCGTCGCCAATCTCTAAAATAGAAACATCAAATGTCCCACCACCAAAATCATAAACAGCAATTTTTTGATCGTTCTTTTTATCTAGACCATACGCAAGCGCAGCTGCGGTTGGCTCGTTAATAATACGAAGAACCTCTAAACCAGCAACTTCACCAGCATCCTTTGTTGCTTTCCGCTGAGAATCATTGAAGTAAGCCGGAACCGTTATAACCGCTTTACTTACCTTTTCACCAAGGTAAGCTTCCGCATCAGCTTTAATCTTTTGTAAAACACGCGCTGAAATTTCAGGAGGCGCATAATTTTTATCCTTAACATTAAACTCAATACCACCATCTTTACGCTTTTGAACTTTATATGGCATGTTTACTTCTTCTTTTGCAAGTTCACTAAACTTACGTCCAATGTAACGCTTTGCAGAATACACCGTAGCACCTGGATTAGTTACTGCTTGACGCTTAGCAACGTCACCTACAAGGGTGTCAGAATCAGTAAAAGCAACCACAGAAGGGGTGGTTCTCGCCCCTTCAGCATTAGCAATTACGGCCGCATCTTTACCTTCCATTACAGCAAAACAAGAATTGGTAGTCCCTAAGTCAATTCCAATAATTTTATTTGATTCTCTTTGTGTCATTTTTATCTCCTTTACATTTATTTGGTTGAAACAACCACCATCGCTGGCCGAATCACCCGATTGTTTAATGTGTAACCTGATTGCATTTCTTTAACAACAGTATTTTCATCTTTATCTTGATGAGATTCTTTAGAAATGCCTTGATGAAAATTGGGGTCAAATGGTTGATCTAGTGCCTGAATTCGAACAACCCCCACCTTTTCTAAAAATTGAATAATTTGCTTTTGTATCATTTCAAAACCAACAATTACAGCTTTAGTTTCCTCTGACGTAGCAACACCCAATTGGGACATAGCTAAATCAAAACCATCCAATACAGGTAATAAATCCAGGATAAACCGTTCATTTGCAAATTTAATAGCATCATTTTTTTCTTGTTCTTTACGACGCTTTACATTTTCAAGTTCAGCTAAAGAACGTAAAGATTGCTCTTTTAAGTTATCACACTCTGCACTCAAAGCGATTGTAGACTTTGACGCTTCAATTAATTCATTTCTAACAGAGTTCAATTCATCACTTAGCGCTTCAAACTTAGTCATGGAAATCGTCTCTGCGGACTTTTTAGGCGCAGATTTCACTTTTTTATTTTTTTTAACGTCTGGTTTTGGTTCTTTCTTTGTCATAAAACTCCTTTACTTTATCAAAATTGGATGAGCTCGGCTAGAGTTTGATTTGAACTAAAAAGATGGACTATTTTTGCATAATCCATTCGTGTTGGCCCCAATATCCCCAAGGTAGCAACAACTACCCCATCCAATATAATTGGAACACTGATCAAACTAGAATTAACAAGCCGCGAATCATCAAGTTCTTGCCCAATAGATATGGTCAAAGTTTGTTGTAACAGCGCACGATCTAAAAGGTCAGACATCTGATTCACATCATCTAAAATATCAAGCAGCTTCTCAATACACCCTTTAGTTGAATAATCAGATAATGCCAAGCAGCGTCGTGTGTTTTTTATAAATATATTATGGGCCAACCCAACAGATTGATCACCAACCAATATTACTTGCCGTACCTGTTTAATAAATCGCATTTCGTTTGAACTAAACCGTTGCTCTAGCTCTTCATCATCAACTTTACGAAACATATTTTTTTGTAACCACATAATCAACGAAGATGTATCAATATCCGAAATATCAAATTCAAAGGTAATATTGATTTTAGAAACTATCCCAACTCGATGAAATAAAATAAGCAATCCATGAGAAGAGCTCATAGATACATACTGAACCGATACAAAATCATTCAACTCCCGTTGATTAAGCTTCAAAATAGTTATGTAAGGAATATTTTTTGATAAGCGGTCATGAAAATGTTCAAATAAAAAACGAAATTTATCATAATATGTTTCGTAATCAACATGGCCATCCAACTGCATTGCATTAGGTAAATTTAAATAATTCACATAGGCACGATACCCTTTATCCGTTGGAACACGTCCCGATGACGTATGAAGCTTTTCAACATACCCTTGATGATCCAAAACAGAAAAGACCTGACGAATGGATGCTGAAGATAATTGCATACCAATTCGATCCTTTACCATAAAAGAAGATATCGGTTGATATGAATCAATAAAATGATCAACTAAACATGTCAAAACTTCCTTATGCCGCTCATTCATAGGCTCATTATAGCACTCTAACACCTTGAGTGCTAGCCAAAAATAAACACGATCTATTGAACTGCCGGATAAGAATAAATTGGCGCCACCGATGATGTTTGAGTGACACTTAATATTTCCGATTCAAAAAAAGAAGCTACAGATAAAATATCCAACGATATTCGACGAGGTTTATGGTTAAAATTAAATTCATCTAATCCAAAATGTCCCCAAAATATCGGCGCTTGAAATTGAGATATCCAGCCATCAATTGAAGCAACCTGAATTTGATTAATGGATGAAATCGGGATTGGTTCACCATTTGAGGATTGAAATAATTGCATATTCAACCAACCTTTTCGAGAAGCACTCGTAAGTAGTGTAAGATCTTCGGTTGGATTCACTCGCAAATAAGCGTCAAATAATGACATCCCTAACCAAGGAATGCAATGCACTTTGGAGATCATTTTAATTGTGGTTAGTGCCAATCGAATACCGGTATAGTTTCCAGGTCCCAGCACAGTAAACAGACCTGAAAGCTTAGGAAAGTCAACCAAAAAGTCAGCCAATCGTTTGGGAAGGTCTTCAATTGCACCAAATCCATCCCATGAGATTTTAACCGAATGTGGTTTCGAATATACACCATAATCAATTGGCGATTGAACTGCGTTAATACCTAAAATCATACAATTTATTAAACCAATCTTCCCAAGGCTGGTAAAGTGAATAGCAGCTTAACGGATCAAGCGATGGAATAATTTTAGATTTAACTTTAAAAATACTTTGCTGTTCGGTGGCAGAAAAGAAAACATTTTGCAAACAGTATTTATTAATATGAATCATATCCAACCATTCGGCAATTTTAAATTGCACACCATCTAACTGACAAATATCTACACATAATTGTAATGTCGACAACGGCCAGTCACTGCTTGAAAACAACATTGTTTTAATGTGACCACTCCGAGCTTTTTTCTCAAAATTTGTAACTAAATACTTAATCAAAAATAATGTATTTAACATACCAACTCGAGCCAAAGTTTCAGAATTCAAGTTCGTCATATTTAAAAAATGATATGTTTGATCAAAAAAAGATTGAAAAGGATCCATTGAAACCAGTAACTCATTTTGAATATGAGACAAAGATAAATCAGGACATGACAATGACTCAATTAAGCCAAGAGATGTTTGCAATGAAGAAAGCCCTGAAAATCGTACCCACGCATCTTGCCCCCCACCAGAGAGTTGTAATCGATTAAAGTAAATATGATTAATATGTGACAATTGAACAAATGCCACAGAATCTAATGAATATTGCTCCAACATTTTTGATAGCAACTCATTTGATGATTCAATATAATCAATCGAAACCCCATCATCCAATGGAAAAAAGTTTTTTGTCTTAAGCTTTATCCCGCCAACTAAGCGAGGAAACATCTGTTCATTAAGATTAATGGTAGATAACATTCCCACATCCCATGTAGAGTCATTAATCAATAATTCCTGCATCATACCCGGGGTTGTACATAATGACTGATCATCGTAACCACTAAACAAATAAGCCAACCAAGAATCAATCCCGGAAATAATAAGCTGATCGCCAAAGCCTTTAACATTATTTTTTGCAAGCAACCATAAATTTAATGACAAATTAGGCGTAGATAAAGATGTTGCCGCTTTATTTGAATTATAAATTGAACTAAATTCAGAAAACTTAAACTCCTGTAAAGCCAAACTTTTCAAGCCATTATTTGGCACATACATCCGGCCTACAGGGGTGCATTTAACATGATCCCAAAGCATCAAATACCCAGGCATAATTGTAACCCCAATAGAGTCAATCAATACATCATTTAAAGCTCTTAGTTGTTGAATTCCAGTTCGAATAAAATAAACAATTTCAAAGGGGTCAATCGTCCGAATTCCAAATAGATCTGCTTCAACATTCAAATTGAACACCTTAGAACTCAACGTTGCCATAGTTTTTGTAATCAATGCTAATCGAACTTGGTTATCCCAAATAGAAATAGTTAAAACAACCGATTTTTTTGCCATTTTTAAGTGTTAACCAATGCCTCCAATTCATTTAAAACGGTCTCAATCAATTGAATGCTTTGCTCCCAAAATGATGGGGCTAATATATCAATACCTTCATCAGCAAGAATTTGCACTGGACTTTTAGATGATCCCGCCGATAATATCCGCTTTAGTTTGGGAATCATTGTATCACCTTCATCAAGATATCTCTGATACAATCCAAAAACTAATAAATTTCCAAAGTTATATGAATAAACATAGAAAGGAACGTCCAACATATGAGGAATCGCCGCCCACTCCCAATGATATTCTTCTGGAATATGAACCGACGCCCCAAACATAAGCTTCAATTCATTGGCATAAATCTCACTTAATTCAGTCCCTGATAAACGCTGATGATGAATTTTATCATGAATTTCTTGCTCAAATCGAGAAAACATATTTTGACGATGAGACGTTGCAAAAATATCTTCAAGTTGCGTCGCTAATAACGCAATCTTTTCAGTTTTTGAACTCGTCTTTTTCTTTAATTCATCCGTAACCAACATTTCACAAAAAACAGACGCTGTTTCACAAACAGGAAGAATCGCATGATAATTTATTAAGGGCTGAGACTGAGAATAATAGGCATGAATCGCGTGACCCAATTCATGAGCCAATGTTTGAACATCTCTATTTTTACCAAGATAGTTCAACATTACAAAAGGGCGAACGTCTGGAGAAGAACTCGAACAAAACGCCCCACCCCGCTTTACCTTAGAAGGAAAAACATCCAGTCGATGACGATCAAACATATCTTTAGCAAAATCATAAAACTCAGAATCAAACGCCTTAAAACTATCCAATACCATCGCCTTTGCATCTTCCCAATTAATCTCTGAGGGATCCTGATCAACAGGCGCATAAATGTCGGCCAATGTTATTTCATCCAAACCAAGCAATTGTTTTTTCAAAGTATAATATCGTTGAACCAATCCATTCGATTTTGTTGTGACTTTATGCAAAAGATCAACCAAATCATTTGGCAGGTCATTACCTATATTCATAATCGAAATTGGCGAATCATACCCCCGCTTTTCACGCTCAATATTATAATCTTTTATAATAGAGTTAAATAAATGAACCATAATATGTTCATCTTTTTTATATTGCTCAAAAAAAAGTTTCATGGCATTTTTTCGTACTTCGGGATCAGCATGATATCGAAGTGCCCGGCACTCTGAACCATTCATTATCTTTTTCTGACCATCAATGACCATTTCAAATTCATACTGAGACGTATGTTCAGAATAAAGCTTTCTTAATGCGTCACAACCATTTAAATCTTTTAAGTTAATTAACTGCTCTTCATTTTCAGATAATCGATACTTATTTTTTTTAACGGCTTGTCTCAATGTGTAAGCATAGACTTGATTATCATCAAAAGCTAACCAGGATTTTAGAGTTTGATCAGAAACAGTACCGATTTCTAAGAAAAAAAACAGCAATTCATTTCCCATTAATGAGGTAAATTCATCCAACTTTGCAACAAATCGTAAAACCGCAGCATCTTTTAGATCAACCGCATAATTTAAATGTGCAAATTGACTTATTTTATACATTCTTGAACGAATATCATCATAAGCAATTAATGCACGATTAATCTGGTCTGGTGTCAGTGTGGTAACGTTCCCTTTGTATTTTGAAGAAAACTGCTGAACCTCAGATTCAATTTTTTTAAGGATCGGAATCGTTTCTGAAACATCAAGGGAATCATGCAATTCAGATAAATCCCAATGATGGCCTTTTGTTTTTTGCATTTTTGAATCTCCTCTCAATTAAAAACAACACATTTCGGATAATCATATAAATTAGTCCTTGGAAATCCTGGGTCCGTTGATACCCAAGATTTTTTTTGCTGTCTATATTCAAGATAATCGTTTTGGCTTACATCTACCAAGGATTTTTTTATAATCCACCGTTTTTTTACTGAATCATAACCCATCATGGCCGGAAGTGGAAAACCACAAGGCCGCACATCATTATCTGATATCTCACAACCAACCATCACCCCATTCGCATTACTCAAAGCCAACTCATACGCAGTTTTACCTAATAATTTAGAATACAACGAATCAAAATGAGTAGGCTTGCAAGACCGTCCTTCGTACCCAAAAAAATGAGCCTGAGCCATCAAGTTAATACCGGCCAATGACTTAACATATGCCACAACACAGTCCATTAAAATTCGTTCTAATGGTAACGCCGATAAATTTTTATTACCATGACCATCCTCATCCAGTGGCTTAAATACCATTGGCGCATCACATTGAATTGATTGATAAAATGCATTCAACTGACGATCATCACCATCCAAGTACGCTTTCAATTCAGGGACAACTTCAGATAATCCCTCAGGAAAAATAAAAACCCCAAAAGGACGCCCCATGGCAATACGGTCTTTAACAATACTTGAGAAATAATCAACCACATCCATTAATCGCCATTTAGAATCAACAACTTCTTCGGACAATAAACACGCATGAGGAAATGTCTGATAGGCAACTTCTAATGTAACATATGAAGCACTTCGCCCCATCAATTTTATGAAGTGAAAATATTTTTCAGTCGCCAACGCATCAATCGCTAAATTATTTACCATGGTGGCATAGTGATGGGTTGCCGTATGAAATCCAAATGAAACCGGTAACAACGAACCAAACCGTAAATCACCATCAATCGTTTTAGGAATACCAATCACCTGACAACGAGTACCTAATGCTTTTGCAAGATAGGTTGCATTTGTGTTAGAGTCATCACCGCCAACAACCATAAAGACATCCAACGCCAAATCATCAACCAATGACGCAATAGTATTAAAGTGCTCAGTTGTCGAAATTTTGGTTCGATCCGTCCCCAAATAGTCAAATCCGGCTGAGCCTTCAAGAAAGTGCGCATCCATGGGGTCAATCAAAAAGTATCGTCCTAAAAGCACACCGCCAAAACCACCAATAAAACCAATTAATTCATCGCCATCCCTTAAATTCGATAATATTCCCACCAAAACATCATGACCACCAGGCGCTGGCCCACCCGAAAAAACAATTCCAATACGCTTTGGCCCAGTACTTTGCAATTGATTTACTTTAGTATAAATCTCTGATTTAAAATTTTCCTTAAACACTGAAGGAACAAGAATTTCATCCGAAGGTCTCGACTCAAATTGTGCTAAAGGTTCTAAGTAAGTACTCTCTAAATTTACAATCATTTAATTTTATCATTTAAAATATATGCAATTAAAGTTCGTGTGCCTGAACCCGTCATTCCCTTAACCCGCTCACCTTTACTAGAACTTGCAGACATGGTTGAGGCAATATCTAAATGAGCCCAAGGCGTATCACCAACAAATTGTTCTAAGAATTTTGCCGCCGTAATGGTTCCTGCCTCGCGCCCTTCATTTGCATTTAAAATATCCGCGACATCAGACTTAAGGAGATCTTTATACTCATCAAACAAGGGCAATGCCCATAAAGGCTCATTGAGTGAACACCCTGCTGAAATTAATGCCTCAATAACCCCCTGATGGTTTCCTAAAACAGCCGTTGCATAAGGCCCTAAAGCAATAACACTTGCCCCAGTTAATGTTGCAATATCAACAATCGAATTCACCTTCTTTTTTGTCGCATATACCAAGGCATCCGCTAAAATCAATCGGCCTTCAGCATCGGTATTCGTAATTTCAATACTTGTCCCATTACTAGCAATGACAACATCTCCTGGACGTTGGGCATCTTTGGATACCATATTTTCAACAATCGGAACAATGAATGATACTTTACGCTTTACATTTAACTCCCCCGCAGCCCAAGCACTAGCAATAACCGCTGCAGCGCCGCCCATATCCCCTTTCATTTCTCGCATTCGTGCAGATGGTTTAATCGAAATACCCCCAGTATCAAACATAACCCCTTTACCCACTAAAGCAACATGATCCTTACCTCCCCCATCATACGTAACATCAACTAAATAAGAAGGATACTTTGACCCCTGCCCCACACCCAAAAGAGCCATCATTTTTTTCTTTTTCATATCAGCTTCGTTTAAAATAGTAATCTTGTAACGAGAATCACCTTTAAACAATCGTTTAATTTCGTCAACAAAAGAACTGGTTGTTAAAATATTTGCCGGAGCATTTGCAAACGTACGGGCCTTATTTACTGCCAACCCAATGGCATAACCTTCTTGAACCATTTTTTTCTGATTGGATATAAATATATGCTTTGGATAGGACTCAGGCGTTTGGTTTGACTTTGAATTTGGAACAACATATTCAGCCATCACAATCGCTTGTGCAACATGATTCTCCCAGCCATGAATGGCATTGATACAACACCATTGTAAAGTTGATTCCTTTGCTAATGATCTTGCCGCATTCGCAACAAGCTTGCGTAAGCATTTCAATTGATAATCTGATTCTTTACCTAAATTTATCAAAACCAATTTAGGTGAATTTGGCTCCGGATGCAATTGAATATTTGTAATCGAGTCTGCCGAACACTTTTTGGCCTTTTTATATGCCTGAATTAATGAAACATAATCGGCTGGCAATTCTACAGATAACTGTTTCTTTTCAGTATCATCAAACAGAATCACCACACAACTTGTTTTATCTTTTAGAGATTTTGCTAATTTTATCATCAATTTTCCTCCTTAAATTTAAATGTTGCAAAAAATGAAGACCGAAGATCTTGAATTGAAAATGAGGACCAATGGGTCCGATAATCCGTTTTCCAAAAGACATTATCTTGAATATAGGTCTTATCATCATCATGACGTAAAACAGACATAATTTCATCATATAATTCATACACATCCGTTGATATAAACACCACACCCTGAGGTGCCATTTTTTGACGTAATAACCGAATTAGTTCAAGGTTAATCACACGCCGTTTGTGATGACGCTTTTTGAACCAAGGGTCTGGATGAAAAATAAAAACACGATCCAATGACCGATCTGGAATCACATCTTGCAGACAAATGAATCCCGCCCCCCATATTGGAATGCAATTTTGAAAATGATGATTGGCTTTAAAAACTTCAACCATTTGCTTTCGAACTTCAACCCCCACCATCAATTCATTTGTATATTTTTGAGCATATGAAGACATAAAACGGCCTCTACCAAAACCAATCTCAAGATTGATGCTCTGAAATTCACCCAAAACACCCTCTAGCGAAAATTGATCCAATCGCTGCCGAATATTTAACGGGTTAGTATGAGTCCTAATTCGTTTTTTCATATATCAATATTTTAAAAGCTCCATATCGAAATTTCCAAATACATTGAATTTAATTTTATAAAAAACCAATTTTTGAGCTTTTCAATTACGAAAACAATATGTTAAAAAATGAATATGGATATACCAAATAACTTTAAGCAAAAAAATAACCAAGGAAATATAAAAAAAACATCCGATATTGAATCCGTTATTTCATTATCTCATTTAGGTGAATCCATTGACATTGACCCTAAAACTATCAGCGAAGCTTGTGCAAAAGCCGCAAAAGAAGCGTATCATTTGGGGGAAACTAATGATGAAGAATCTTATCGTGAGGACATGGAAGAAGTCTTGACGCAAATCCTAAAAGAAAAAGCTAAAAAAAAGCGTTAATCTACGTTCATTTCTGACACTGGGGACAATAATGCGTTGTTTGAGCGCCTATGGGTATTTTCTTCTTTTCAATTGTTGATCCACAAAAACCACACAGTTCACGATTAAAAACCTTAAACCAATCATAATGCGAAAATCGAGCCGCTAGTTTAGACACCTCACAAATTGCTGCGCTTAATCGTTTACATTGAGTTAGAGATAATTGATTAATCAATATAAAAGGATTCAATTTAGAATGTGCTAAAATTTCACAAGCCAAATAATTACCAATACCAGAAGGCTTAATGGTTTGATCCAACAGCCATAATTTCAATTGCTTCTTACTTAGCTTGGTTTGATTTTGGATTTGCTGAAATGAATTGGACTTAAACTCACTAATATCATCCGGCAAATTCATGATTTGCTCAACCTGATCAAACGGAGCTCCCTCGTGAATTGTCATCGTAGACAAACAACGCGTATCATAAAAATCCAAACAATGAGATTCAAACTGCCATGTAAACCGACAATATTTCGGATCCGCATATTGAATCGGTAATGAAAAAATAGTTTGTAAACGATCACCATACGATATACCTCTTAAATGTGGAATACCTGTAAATCGATAGTGCATTACAACCGTCGCCCCATCAAATTCAAACCCCGTATATTTAGCCTTTACTTTAATATTATTCAACCTTGTCCCCACTAACGAAGGTATCGAAAAATGAGTTTTCAAAATACGCTCACCGTTGTTCTTAAATTCAGCATTGAGCAAACGCTGTCCCAATAATCCATGATCTTTAAGGTATTGAGCCATGCGCCGAACTTCATAATGTTCCGGCATCTATATACTCAATTGGACATCGATGGACCTTATAAAGTCAATCATGCGTTGAGGTAATTTTCCATAGCGATCCTCACACTCAAGCCGAAGCTTTTTTAAATTCATTCGATTTTTTGATTTCAATAAACGTTGGTACATCGCCAATCGCTCCTTAGCATCAGGAATATAGGACGAAGGAATAAACACATTGGGGGTCGACTTCAATGAAATTAGAACATCATCATCCATACGCTCACCACGAACCTTCTTTAAATTTTTTTCAAGCAATTTACAATACAAATCAAATCCAATCGAAGTTAAATGCCCCGATTGTTTTTCACCTAGCAATGTCCCGGCACCACGAATTTCAAGATCCTTCATAGCCAATTGATACCCCACACCCAAACCAACCGCTTCTTTCAAGGCCTGTAGTCGGCCTCGACTTTCATCCGTAAGCTGATCAACTGCAGGAAATAAAATATACGCATAAGCTTGAATGGCACATCGCCCAACACGGCCACGAATTTGATGTATTTGCGATAAACCAAGCTGATCAGCACGATTAATAATAATGGTATTTGCACTTTGGATATCCAGCCCATTTTCAATAATTGTGGTACATAAAAGCACATCAAATTCTTGATTATAAAACGACATCATTACCGCTTCCAATTCCAGCGCCTTCATTCTACCATGAGCAATTCCTACCCTTAACTTTGGCACTAAAGATTGTAAAATTGAAGAAATCATCGGAAGTTCATCGATATGATTATGTAAAAAATAGATTTGACCTTTTCGCTTAATTTCTTTCTCAATCGCAACTCTTATTAAATCATTAGAATATTCACTAATCATCGTATGAATAGGCACACGCCCCTTCGGAGGTGTAGATAAAGTAGAAATGGCCTTTGCTCCAGTTAATGACATGTAAAGCGTTCGAGGAATTGGGGTAGCGGATGTCGTTAAAATATCAATCTGCGCTGATATTTGCTTAATTTTTTCTTTATGCTTTACACCAAAGCGTTGCTCTTCATCAACAATAACCAATCCCAAATCATTAAATTCTACATCAGCACTTAATAGCCGATGAGTCCCAATAATAATATCAAGCTGATGATTCTTCAGCGCCTTAAGTGTCACCTTATTGAATTTTGATGATTTCAATCGTGAAATAACGGCAATTTTCAACCCCAAGGAAGAACATCGTTGTGTGAAGGTTTTATAGTGTTGCTCAGCCAAAATTGTTGTTGGTACCAAAACCATCACCTGCTTTAGATTTAATGCTGCTTTTACAGCGGCCCGAACCATCACCTCAGTCTTACCAAAACCAACATCACCACATACCAATCGGTCCATCGGGATGGATCGCTCCATATCTCGTTTAACATCCAAAATAGCGCGATGTTGATCCGGAGTTTCATCAAACGGGAAGGTCATTTCAAATGCCAGTTGATCATCCGTATCTACGGGAAAAGAATAGCCAGTGATGTTTTGACGCTGCTTGAACATATTGTATATATCTTCAGCGATGACCTTCAAGGCACGGTGGGCATGTCTTCGGGTTCGTTCCCAACCGCCATCATAGAGCCCATTTAAACGAGGTGATGATTCAACCCCTGAGTAACGATGCAAAAGCGGAATTTGATCAAGTGGCATATAGAGTTTATCCGCACCTTTAAATTGAATTAAAATATATTCACCTTCTTGATCACCAACCGTCAGTCGAGTAAATCCATTATAGATACCAATCCCGTAGCGCTCATGAACAACATAATCCCCCGCCTGAATATTGGCCATCACCTCAGACTGGAGTAAACGATTATCAAATACCAAAGCCTTTGAATATAACGGGTCATTTTTGACAATTTTCGTTTCATCCAACTCCGTTATTGAACGTTGCGTATCCAAACGAAATGAATTTAATCGATCCAGTTTTCCCGAGAAAAAATCAAACCGAAGTGGTTGATTTTGATTGCTGGGGAACACATCAACAACCGATCCCTTTACAGCATAAGTGCCAGATTCAATCACCATACTAGATCGTTCGTAACCTAACCCAATCAATGAATCAATAAAGTCATCTCGACTTATTTTTGATTTCATTGAAACAATCATTGCCCTGTCTGACATAAACATACTGTATCTATGTTTGATTCAATTCACAATAAACAGTTTGAATTAAGACAACATTTTAATAACGTAATTAAAATAGATTTAAAAAAATAAATAACCCAAATTCATTCTTATAATTTTGGAAATTCCCATTTAATATTTTTTTCAATCGCAAGAATCATTTCACGAGCAATATCTTTACCCGTAATTTCTTCAATTCCCTCTAACCCTGGAGAAGAATTTACTTCAAGCAATAAAGGTCCGCGATTTGAACGTATAATATCAACACCAGCTACCGATAAACCCAATGTTTTAACAGCTTTCAAAACAATTTTACGCTCCTCTGAAGTAATTTTAACACCCGCAGCCTTAGCCCCTTTATGAATATTAGCTCGAAATTCACCACTTTCAGCCATTCGCTGCATACTTGCCACTATTTTCCCATCAATAACAAAACAACGAATATCTACACCGGATGATTCTTTAATAAACTCTTGAACCAATAAATTGGCTTTTAATGACTTCAAGGCATTGATTACACTTTCAGCTGCATTTTTTGTTTCCGCCAAAACAACACCGGTTCCCTGAGTTCCCTCTAATAATTTGATAATCAGCGGTGCGCCACCAACCATTTGAATTAGTTCTTCTGTATCTGAAGGGGAATTAGCAAACCCGGTTGTGGGAATTTCAAGTCCGCTTTTAATTAATAACTGCAATGAGTGTAATTTATCACGGGATTGCAATATGGCTTGCGCAGTATTAAGTGTATAAACACCCATTGATTCAAAATGTCGAGTCAATGCAGCACCATAAAAAGTTAAGCTGGGTTTTATTCTAGGAATAACAGCATCTAAATTATTTAAAGACTTATTATCCCTTGAATACATTTCAGGAATTTCAGAATCTAATTTCATAAAACAATGTTTGATGTTCAAAAAGGTCACTTTATGGCCACGCTCTTCACATGCTTCAATAATGCGCCGATTTGAGTATAACTTTGGATTACTAGCAAGCACGCCAATATTTAAACCATTTTTCAACATATTTATATGCCCATACTTTTCTTTTAACTGAGCATCACTCATTTCACCAAATGCAAAGTGAATTTCAGGATCAATCAAAAAATCCCCTTGAACCGCTTCACGACCTAAAAGCATCCTAAAATCCATTGAAGTACGATTCGCAAGTGACAATTGAATTCGCCATATTTTTCTTCCTAAAAGCAACTCTGTTTGTATAAAGTATCGTTTTTCAAATGCACCATTTGAACTTTTGACCTCTCGTCGGTCAATAACCAACGCTTCTGAACGAATCACTGTTCGTCGATCATTTTGAATAGGATTAACTTCAAAAGCAACCCACAAATGGCCATCCCTACGAAAAGGCCTAATATTAAATGCATGTAAAGATGAACTCTTAGCCCCTGAATCAACACGAACCTTGATTGCTGGTATACCTAGCTGAGGTAATTCACACCATTCCTCTGAACCAATAATTACTTTCTTACCCATAATTGAATTTATATTCTATTTTTATCTGCATGTAAATTTAAATTTTAGGAACAGCAAAATTATACAAAACGAATTAACGAATCAGTTTGAATCAAAACATGCATTGGATATAATAATACTATGATTCAAATCGGTATCGATAGCTTTGCAGCAAATAATTCAGACCATCCTACTGCCGAAATAAATATTAAGGCAATGGATGAACTTTTAGCACAAATCGAGTTAGCCGATGAATTGGGCATTGAATTATTTGGATTAGGTGAGCACCATCGAAAAGAATATTTAGATTCTGCACCCAGTATTATTTTGGGAGCGGCTGCAGCACGAACAAAAAACATTCGCTTAACAAGCGCTGTAACAGTCTTAAGTGCAGCGGATCCTGTACGCGTGTTTCAGAATCACGCCACCCTAGATATTATTTCAAAAGGACGCGCAGAGATGATTGTTGGTAGAGGTTCATTTTCTGAATCATTTCCATTATTTGGGTTTAGTTTTGATGATTATGATGACATTTTCAATGAAAAAATTGACCTTTTATTAAAAATAAGAAATCAAGAAACCTTATCTTGGAAGGGTCAATTCAGACCCGAATTAATTGAACAATCCATATACCCACGCCCTGTACAAAATAAACTCCCCATTTGGATTGGCGTTGGTGGAACCCCTCAGTCATGCATTCGTGCAGGCACCCTAGGCTTACCACTTATGATCGCCATTATTGGTGGTGAAACACATCGCTTTAATTATCAAACCAAAATTTACAGAGAAGCGGGAAAAAAGGCCGGCCATGATGAATCACAGCTTAAGGTGGGAATCCATTCATTAGGGTATGTGGCCGAAACCACTGAAAAAGCGCTTGATGATTTTTACCCAGGGTATGAAAAGGTATTCAATCAAATTGGTCGTGAACGTGGATGGTCACCCGTTACTAAGGAGCATTTTTTAATGCAAACAGGGCCTTTAGGGGCACTTGTAGTCGGTAGCCCAGATAATGTTGTCGAAAAAATTATTCGACATAACAATGCCTTGGGTGGATTATCGCGATTTACATTTCAAATGAATGTCGCCGCACTTAACCATCAACAAGTCCTAAACTCAATCCGCCTAATTGCAACTGAGGTTATTCCCAAATTAAACGAACAATTACATTGAACGATACGATAAACATAAAACATAAATATCCTTAACTCCAAACGATTTTAATAACCTTGATATTTCAATAATTGTCGCGCCAGTTGTACAAATGTCATCCAACAACGTAATTCGCTGAACAGACGTCGGCCCTTTCCAACAAAATCGCTGTTGCTTCGCATTTTTTTCCCGCTCTTTTCGATTTAACTTATAAGAAGAACGATTCCATTGACGGCGTCGTATCATTCCTGCCCCTTGAACCCCACAGGTTAACCAGTTCTCAAATAAATAAGGGATATGTTGACGGCCTCGAATAATTTGCTTAAACCAAAATGAAGGTACAGAAATAATATAATCCACATCCAAATATATTTCAGGTATTTTCGCTTCATAATTAAGCAATCTAAACCATTCCCCTAAACGATAGTTTCCCGAAAACTTAATTTCAGAAATGACATACTTAAAAGTGGCAGTGTAATCAAAAAGATATCCACCTAGACTGATATTTGGAAATACAGGAAGGTATCGATATTCTGGCGATAATTCAGCTAAGCAATCCAAACAAAACCGATATTTACATGTTGATTTACAAAAATAACAGACTGTCCCAAACCCCATAATAAAATCGATTTTACATTCATTAATTAAGCCAGGTCAAGCTAACTTCGTTTTCCTATAGATTTAAAAAATCCCGTCATCATATCAACAACGTCTTGATTGGGCAAATACACCAAATCACAATGATGATTCAATTCAGAATGCTTTGAAAAATCCATAATGGAACCACACGCTCCCCAGCGATGGTCTTTAGCCAAATAAATAATGGTTTTAATTCTAGCTTGCAAACTAGCCCCCAAACACATCGGGCAAGGTTCAAGCGTTGTCACAAGTGTCGCACCAACTAAGCGCCAGTCACCAGTGAGTTTAGCCGCCGCTTGTATTGCTAAAATTTCAGCATGAGCAGTTGGATCATTTAATGATTCTTTTTGATTATATCCCTCGCCTAAGATAGAACCATCTTTTACAACAAGCGCACCAACCGGAAACTCGTTTTGTTCCGCAGCTTTTTTAGCAAGATTAATGGCCTGATTTATAAAAGGTTTCACACTAATTAAAGTTTATTGTAATGGGCGGAAATTCATCATCATCGTCCAATGAATCCTCGTCACTGTAGCCAAATTGTTCATCATAATCATCCAAGTTTTTTTGTAACATTTTAGCAAGTCGTCGAACATGATCCGGGTGCAAAACAACCCGTGAACGCACTTCACCAGACTTGGTATTTGGATGTAAAAAGACAAAATCTAAAACAAATTCCTCATGATTAAAGTTAGCAACCCCTAAATTTGCATAAACACCATTAATTAATTCTTGTGGGCATTGAATTGGAATTCGGTCATTATTCTGATCTGACATTACTTGACCCTTTCAATATATTCACCAGTTTCTGTGTTCACCTTAATTCGATCTCCCTCTTTAATGAAGGCCGGCGCCTGAACAGTCATGCCATTATCAACTTCAATGGGGCGTAAGGATGAACTCGCCGTGGCTTTTCGTATTTCTGGCGGAGCTGAAGTAACCGTAAACTCAACCGATGCAGGAAGATCAATATCTACTGGTGTCAATTCATAAAAAGCAACATTATAAACCTGTTCCTCCGCTAGATACCATTTTTTTTCTCCGACAAAATCAGTTTCTAGAGTAATTTGATCAAATGTTTCTGAATCCATAAAATGATACCCACTTTGATCGTCATATAGAAACTGCATTGGCTTAGACATAACCGAAACTCGCTCAACACGATCCGCTGAACGAAATCGTTTTTCCAAATTTTTACCATTAAAGATGTTTTTCAATTTGGTTTGCATGCAAGCAACACCCTTACCTGGCGTAACATGTTGTGTTTTGGTTACTTTATACAAATCTCCATCCACTTTCAAAATCATACCTACACGAATTTGTGTGGCAACCACCTGTTCCATACTAACCTCCAACCATTATATTATCTGATATCAATTTAGCATATTTACATAAAACAATACCAACATGAAAACAAATCTAAATATTATACCTTTTAAAAAAAATATTATATTAAAAAAGATTGACAATTAATTAATTAAATAATAATAATATTTATAAATTGGTTTTAGGAGAGATTATGAAAAAATTACTATTTGCTTTTTTAATATTTAACTTACTATTGGTTGGGTGTTCAAGAACAAAATCAACACAAAGCGGTATTTCAACCAGTGCTGTCGATGAAACCAATTTATCCAAAGTAAACAATCTTCGATACACGGCCGTAAGCAATTGAGGTTAAGATGATGAAACATTTTTTATATTCTTTATTAATTTCTTGTATTTTGATGCTAAGCAGTTTTAACATGCATGCAACGTTGTACTGTGATACAAACCAATCAACAACTCAAAACATATCAAGCCTAACCGTTAATGGAACAACCTATTCTAGTGGAACAAGCACCACTTGCAAAGATTCATCTGGCAATACCATTGAGGAGCAGAAAACTTATTTTTTAACAGCACTATCAGGTTCTTCAATAACAATTAATTTATACACGGTTACAACACAATCAACATTCACAGGTGAATTCACGGCAACAATTAACCAAAACATAACCAGCACAACAGGTACCATGGTTGGATTTGGCAAACTATCAGATTCAAACAACGATGTTAGTATCGAATTTACAATACCAACAATGCATGGAACACCAATCAATGGAGTACTATAATTCATCCCTACTTCTACCAGTGCCTTAATAAATATCGGCACCACACAATACTCAGGCAGTTTTGATTTAACAGAAAGCGAACCAAGTTCTGACTTACTAAAAAATGGAGAAACAGTTGGGCATGTAAAAATTATTAATATCACATCCACAACAACCCCACCCACCTTCAAAGCTTACAAATATGAAAACGGTACTCTTATTGCCTTATAATTAAGTATATTGAGCTTGGCTTTTCAAAAGAGAGTCAAGTTCAATAAAATCCCAAGTCAACCTCTCAAAATTAATACGTCATGGGATCTATCCCCAACGTAAAAACAACACTTTTTTAATAACAAATTTATAAAAAATAGTATTAATAAAAATAACATTGAAAATAGAAGGATAGAATCTCAAACGTAATCTAGAATCCTAAGTGCGAATAAGTGGAAACCGGGAAACCTTTTAGTCTTGTTAATTGAAAGACTAGTATTAAATAGGCAATTTATAACTTAAATACATTTTTTTGAACATCATCAAAAAATTCAGATTTTAAAAATACATTCCGACCAAATTTAAATGACCTGTTTAGCCCCCCCTAATACAAAAAGTTAATCCAGAAAAATACTTGTTTAAGATTTAAAACATGTAGCACATCAAACTCGACAGCTCAAGTTAAGATAAAAATAACCTTCACAACTTTTGTTCAATGACGATATTGCGTATACTAAAAACATGATTAAATGGTTACTTTTATTTGCAATCACTTTATTTACCCACGCTAATAATCAAATTAATTGGGAAGTAGTTGGGCAAAGAGCCAACGGTCAAATTCAAACAAAAATTACTCAAACATTGCCTGACGGCTGGCATAGCTATTGGAAAAACCCGGGTGACAGTGGAGAGAAAGCCAGCATTTCAAATCCATCCCAAGGGATAAAATTAGGGGAACTACATTTTCCTGAACCAAAAGTGATTCCATTAGACCCATTCATTACCTACGGATA
>JAYNJH010000019.1:0-22698 GCA_038109885.1 Candidatus Margulisiibacteriota bacterium
CATGTCGGTCTTGAATTGCTTGTCGAATTGAAACATCTAATTCAATTTTTTGAATAAGTTGTTCAGTAAGCGCACTTAAACTCCCCTTTTTTTCCAACACTTTTTCTTCAATAACAGATTCTAATTCAGGCTCTAAAACCTTGAATTGATGCTCAATTTCTTTTAAATTTATTTCACCTTTCGAGCACCGCAAAATCGCCTGAGCCAATTCCGTTCTAATATACCCGATTCGGTCCATTAAACCTTTGAAAAAGTCAGAAAATGAATGACTATCTTCCGCGATAACACTGACCTCTTTAGTAAATTCAGTGTATTTCCTCAAAATTGTTTCAAACGGCATTTCCAAATTAATTTCTGGTAACGCTGCAACGTCTTTTTGTTCAATAATATCCATTGCTTGATGAATATGCGCCTTCACTTTTAGCAATTCGTTTAAGTAAGACTCTCTTGGCCTTACTGATGATTGAATAATATTAAGATGAGTTCTTGATTCTAAATCATGCTTATTTGCCATTTGATTCCAATGCTCTATGTCATTTGGCAATTCATTGCACTTAGCTTCAACCAGTTCTAAAAATTGTTGTAATGGCTGAAATGGATCATGGCAAGATTGATTCATAAACATATTGGCTCCTTAAATGAAAAAATTTATTGTGAACATAATAGCTATTCCCCACAGGGGAAATTTCTAAACATTTTTTTTTGAATTGGGAGAAAACAATGGATTTTCAGGCTTATTACATCGCCAAGAAAACTCAATAAATAAGATCTATATAAATTAAATTAACTGGTTTTCAAGTACAGCCAAAAAATATGCAATTCCAAAGTAGCTAATTACAATTATTGATGGAACCTTATAGTTATTCATCTCTTTTTTAAGTACTGCAAAAGTTGCACCGCACTGCATGGCAATCATGAAAAATAAGATTAGCCCGATAATCGATCCATTCGTAAATAAAAGTTCTCCGGTCGATTCTATCTTCAAATTACTTAATTGCGTTAAGGAAAATAAATCGCCATCAGATAATTGAAATACAACAATCAATGCTGAAACAAAAACCTCCCGGGCAGCAAACGAGAAAATTAAGGCCACACCTACTCGCCAATCAACCCCCATAGGAAGAAATAGTGGTTCAATCCACTGGCCAATTTGATTAATAATTGGTTGATTATTAAGTTCCACTGAACCAAGCATCCATAAAATAACGGTAATTGAAACAATAATTGGTCCCGCCCCAGTAATAAAACGAGAGGTTTTAATTAATGAATTGGTTAAGAGTTCTTTCCATTTTGGAATACGCCACTGGGGTAATTGAATAATAAATTCACCCGGCTGGCTTTTTTGGGCTGAAAATAAATTGATAATGGCTACAATGATTCCAGAAAAAATTATGGACCCAACATAAATTGCGGTTAACCCCAAGGCCCCATGAATCGGGGACTCAAATAATGCGGCCAATAATAAACCATACACCGGCAACCGAGCTGAACACTGCATCAATGGTACTGCAATCATGGTTAAAAAACGCACTTTCTTATTGGGGATATTTCGTGTCGCAAGAATTGCAGGAATTGCACAAGCACACCCTGAAAGCAACGGAACAAAACTTCGTCCGTTCAACCCCACTTTACTCAAAGGTTTATCAATTAAAACCGCACTTCTAGCTAAATAACCACTACCTTCCATTAAACCGATACCAATAAAAAGAAATAATATTTGGGGAACAAAAACCAAAACTCCCCCCAACCCGGCAATTAAGCCGTCAACAATAAAATCAGCAACCAACCCCGCTGGTAGAATTCCTCGAATAAGCTCCCCACCCCAAACAAATGTTAAATCAATAGCGTCAATAAACGGTGTGGCTGCAAAAAATAAGAGACTAAAAAAACCTAACATAATCCCTAAAAAAGAGATATAACCCCAAATTGGGTGAAGCAATATTCGGTCAAGATCAAAATGTTTTTTTGGCGGCAAATCTTGAACCTCTTCACATTCGCTCATAATTCGTTTCGCCCACTCATACGAATTCAACATATCATCTAAGCCCGAAGGTTGGGGCTTCGTTATACGGCCACAAGGGGTACTGTTCACCTTAATGCCATCAAGTATGTGATTAAATTCAGCCCCATCTCTTGAGGCTTTAAATACAGAAACCCCTAGGGCTTGGGAAAGTTTAATATGATCAATATCAATGCCATTTTTTTTTGCTTCATCCATCATGGATATAATAACAATAACTGGATAACCATCATCAATTAAACGCTTGGTCATCGCCAGGTGTCTTGAGCGTTGAGTTGCATCAATAACACATATGACTAAATCTGGAATGCAATGTGCTTCCGGAATCAACTCATCCAATTGGGCAATGGCTTTCATGCTCAACTTCTCATCATCACTTCGTGGAATAAACGATTGTACGCCAGGAACATCAATTAAAGTTAAGGATTCATGCCCCTTAAGTAATGCGGTTGAAATATCGACGGTTGAGCCAGGATAATTAACTACAGCACTTCGACGTCCCGTCAGTTGATTGAATAAGGTGGTTTTCCCGGCATTGGGCGGCCCAAATAAAACGGCGTAACGCATTAATCTGAAATGATAATACTAGCGGCGTCTTCTGCACGAATCGCAAACCTAGCATTATTGCACTCACAAGCAATCGCGCCATTAAAAGGCAATCTTGAAATAACGTTTAAATTGGCCCCAATATCAAACCCTAGACTAGCTAAATTTTCATAGACAACAGGATCTGTAATTTCTTGAATTTTAAAACTCTTTAAAGGCAACGCTTTATCTAAGGTTTTCATATATTGATACTAAATCTCATTTTCAATATTGTAAAGGAAATCAGGTTAATCTAAGTTATAGCCAAAGCTAAAAAAGGGCGTAAACTGTAGCCCTAATATATCATCGACATTAATCAATGTTGAATATAACATAACCCACCCAACTTCCAATCGAATCGAATGGTACCAACGTGAATTAAATTTTGTTTTCATCCCAATATCATAAAAAGGCATGTACAGATTTTCATTTTCATTTTTGCCATCACTACTCATTTTTACGGCACCATAGCGAAAACCAAAAGAGTAAAATGGCCCTGAATCATAACGATTGATATAGCGTCGATAAGTAAAATCATATAATGAAAATTTATAATCAACATTGTCGATATCATCGGTAAATATATTAACCCCAAATACAATCGTCTCTTGAAGCTCAATGGGGTGCTCGTAATGAGCGCTAAACCGTTTTTGTAATAAGTGGAATTGATCTAAAAACAATTCCCCCGAGATTAAATTTAAACTCAGTGCCGAAATAATTAAAATAATACGAAACATAAATTACTTAAAAATAAATCCCCACACCTAGAGTCATGCCATCAAATAATTCGGACTGATTTTCCCCCATAATCCATTCGTAACCCAAACGAAACTGAACTGGGGCAATAGCTGTCTCCACCCCCAAAAAATAATGAGATATTTGCCATGTGGTTTGATTATCTGTGTTGAATAAATCAAACCCAAGATTACTTTCAAGGCCGTAAAATATTCCTAAATAAGGAATGATATGATATGTCCCATCAATGCCTAGGGCTATGCCCAATTGGGAGTCTCCACGAAATGAGGATGAATAATTTGAGACCCCCAAGGAGAAACTGTGATCAAAACTAAAATGTTTTAATTGCAACTTTTGGTAGCTTATGCTCATCCAGGTTAAATGCCCTGTATTATCTCGAATTTCATTCACATCAACCCTAATCCCTGAAGCTAGAACAGTCTCTTCTTCTAGCGGTAGATCCGCCCATTGATTCAAAATACTAATCTGGGCGCCGTAATGAGTTTGTGATTGATTCGAATTGTCATTAGACACATTGAAATGGAATGCATTTTGGTTATTTTTCCCATAATAAATCATATTTCCTCTCGCCCCTTTTGCATAAGGCGCTTGTGCAAAACCAAACTTAATATTGGTAAATAAACTAAAGATATTTATATTTGGAGAATAGCCAATCTTCTGCTTCACTGTATTAATTTTATCTTTGTAAAACAAGCTACCAAGGGCATTCCCACCCAATTGATCTAAAAAGCTTTCAAAAAAGCCACTTTCACGACTTTGATAACGTGTTGTTTCCTCTTGTAGTACATGAACCACAATGGAATTTTGCTTTAAGACACGTAAAAGCTCATCTTGCATCGCATATGAAATCGCACTATTGGAAAAATTAAAATTAATACGTTCAATTTTAGTTTTGTACTGATTAAAATCGTTAGGATTAAATACTTCTGAAAATCCACGGGTATTCATCAGAAATCCCTGGGAATCGAGTACCCCAACTTGCTTTAACTGATTAAAAATCCAACCAGAATTATATTTTTGTGAATAATAGTCTTCAATTACCTTACGATTAATGACCCGATTTGGCTCTAATGGAATCACTAGACTTTTCACAGTCTCTTTTAACGTCCCATCAAAATTCACATCATTATTATCTTTTAGCTGTGCAATTAAATCATAGCTTTGCGCACTGACAAATAGCTGGGTCCATTGATCGAATTTTTTTTGCGAAAACCGTATACGATCAAACTTTTTTTCTGCACCTAATATGTGGATTTCTGTTGTATAGCCCCCTTGCTCGCTGTAATTATTTGAGTAAGTTGCTGTATTTGATGAGGTGGCTTTTGGTGATGTCGATTGATTTACTTTTTTATTGAGGGAGGATAACGATTCTGAAAAGGAACCCTGAGATAAAATTAAAATGGATAGTAAAAATAACTTCATAAAATTAATCCTTAAGGATATTATCATCTGATTTCTTACTTGACGCAAGGCTTTTGAGTGCGTATGTTGATTTCATGGAACAAAAAAGTAATTTCTTTGAACTTGGTGAAAATGATTATAAACCATGGTGCTTAAAACATAATCTACCATCATTCACTCTGTCTCAAGTTCATACCTGGGTTACAGAAAAAAATATCATTGATTTTAATTTAATGACCAATATCAGTAAAATAAACCAGGCTAAATTAGCTGATGTATTAAATATTAACCCATTCTTAACGATTGAGCCTTGCCCAGCCGCAGATAAAAGTGCAACGAAATATATTTTTCAAATTTCGCCACATGTTTTTATTGAAGCCGTTGCTATTCAGGAAATAGGTTACGAAACACTTTGTATTTCGTCTCAAGCCGGGTGCCCTGTTGACTGTAAGTTTTGCTTAACCGGCGTATCCGGATTAAAGAAGAACCTAACCGTTCATGAAATTGTGGCGCAATTCGCCATAATCAAATCATTTGGCCATAATATTACGCACGTGGTTTTTATGGGGATGGGCGAACCTTTATTGAATCTAAAATCTGTTTTACCTGCTCTGGATTGGCTTCAAAGTGATTGGGGTTTTAATATTAGTAAGCGTCATATTACAGTATCTACATCAGGCTATTTGGCTGGAATTGAAACTCTGATCAACGAAGATATTCATTTAAACTTGGCGTTTTCAGTTGGCTCTGCAGATCCGGCCATTCGAAAAACGATTATGCCTATTGAAACTCGAAATCCAATCACTGAGGTTGCACAGAAATTATCCCAATATGGCCAGCACCATAATCGAAAATTAACTTTAGAATACACTTTATTAGCAGGTGTTAATGATTCGGATAATTGTGCGATCCAATTGGCAAATCTGGCATTATTTTTAAATGCGAAGGTTAATTTAATCAATTTAAATCCACACCCCAAAATCCCGTTTACTCCGGTAACTGAAATTAAGCTTCAACAATTTAAACAACTGCTCATAGATCAACGGGTAAGAACCACGGTTCGTTATTCAAAAGGACAAGATGTTGTTGCTGCTTGTGGGCAACTTGGTGAATCTAACTTAAAATCTGAATAGATTTCAATTAGGTACATAAGGCTTGCGAATTGAAATTGGCGGAATAAGCATATCCTTTGTTGCATACTCAACTTTCTCATTTGGGTCTAATGGAAAAATATTAAACCCAGCCTCTTTTGCAATGCAATGACCTGCTGCAAAATCCCATTCTTTCATATTTGTGAACCTTAAATACTCATCACCACGCCCGTCGACTAAATAACCAAATTTTAATGCTGACCCAACGGGACGGACGACCACAGGTTTGTTCAATTCCTTTTCACGCTGCCGAACAATAATTTTAGTAAGGTCATCATCATTTCGATGTGAACTCACTAAGATGGTGTATGTCTCAGGGGATTTCTTTGGCTCAATGGGCTGAATTTGTCCACCGTGTGACTGAATAAATACCCCACACTTTTTAATTGCCACCCACGTGGTGCCAGATACTGGGTGATGAATAACCCCCATTGTTGGCATTTTATTTGAAATATATCCTAATGAAATAACAAATTCATCTGTTTCTTTTATAAAATCTAATGTTCCATCCAACGGATCCAATAACCAAAAATTATCCATGGACTGTCGCTTTTTATAATTCGGAATGACGCCTTCTTCTGAAATCAAAGGAACGTCGGGAAAAAAGTGATTTAACGATTTTCCTAATTCATCATGAATTAGTTGATCGACGTTGGTCACAGGCGTATTATCAGCTTTTGTTTGAATGGTGACATCGGAGCGATATTTTTGGTAAACCAAATCTCCAACTCGTGCAATATCTTCGATAATGGGTTGTAGGATATCAATCATGGTTTTATTTTATCGAAGAGTTTAAAAATCAACCAATCATTTATTTATTGTCAATCTTGTACTTTTATTTTATAGTTAAGTTATTGTTCTACAGGAACATAAGAAAGCTCTCGAGGATTGTCCCCCCCTACTCGAGAGCTTTTTTTATTTACTCAGGAAATTAAGTATTTCATCTTTGTATAATTGAGCGTCCTTGTAACCTTGATCAATTAAAGCATTCAAATAACCAGGTTCAAACATTAAATAACTTTTTAAATCATTACCATTATTTTTAGAGCCAATTAGCTTTAGTAATTGTCTCAAAACCGTTGGGCATTCATAATCGTATTCTTGTACCAATTGATGACAATCAATGGTCGGTCGAATTACAATTGAATTAATATGCTTTAATTCATTTTTTTCACCAGTTGCATCAATTGTTTGATTTATTCGGGACAATCGCTCATGGTCTACATCGAGTGAATCAAATAAAATTGTATTTAATATTTTTGAAAAAATATCACCAAATGAAATCTTATTTTTATTTACAATCATTGGATCTTTAATTGAGCGAATGCCAATAACAACCAGATTTTTGGCGCCACATCGAATTGCAGGACTTAACGGAGCAAAATTTCTAAGGCTCCCATCACCAAAAAACTCAGTTTTAATTTTTACAGGTGAAAATAAGAATGGTATAGCGGTGGAGGCCATCAAATGCTTTACTTTAATTTTTTCATATATACCGCTTCGACGCACTCTTTCCCAGGCGATTTTATCGTTGGACTGAACAAATGTTGTTGACATTGAATGTTGAAAATTTGTTGCCGTAATCGCTAGACTTTTTAAATAACCTTTATTTAAGCAATATTGAATACGATCAAAGTTAATTTGCTCTGACAATAACTTTGCTAATGGCATTGCATTTAAAATACTGTTGGTATTATCCAGCCCTTTTCGTAACTGATTAAAAATATTCATGAGTGTCTTGATATGGTTTACCGAAATTAAGTGAGAGTTATAAACTTGTTTTGTTGTTAAACTTCCCCACATTTTAACCATTGTTTGAGTGGCTTTCGTAAAATTATCGGCATTGGCCGCGATATATGCGGCGTTAATGGAGCCAGCACTGGTCCCGGCAACCACTTTAAATGGACTTTGCTTGTTGATAGACCATTCACTAATGGCCTTTAAAACTCCTACTTGAAATGCGGTTCTGGCCCCCCCGCCAGATAAAACTAACCCAGTTGGATTATTCATTAACGTGGTTTATTCCTCATAAAAGAATGTGTCCACGGGCTTGTTTTATACCGCCGAATTGGCAACGAGATTAGACGAAACCAAATGCTTCTCATATGTCCTCCATTTTTTGGGATTTATTATTAAATACCCACCAAATAAAAATTTAAAACATTTTTTTTAGATTAAGCCAGTTGATCGGCCGCAAGGTGCCAATTTAAGTCATCAATAATTTTAACTTCAACAATATTATTTAATGGACCAATTAAAGACTTACATTCCGCACTCAAATTAAGAAGGTGTAATGTTTTGTTTTGTTTTCCATAACGTAAAGCAATATTCTGAATGGCTTCAACACCTGAGAAATCATAGACTCGTGCGTATTTAAAATCAATCACAATGTCATTTGAATCTTGATTAAAATCAAATAAATCTTTAAATGATTGAACAGATCCAAAAAATAGCGCACCGTTTAATTCATAGATGGTTTGCCCTTGCTCATTTAAAAATTTCTTGACATTAATTTTTTTACCTTGCTCCCATGCATAAACCAATGCTGAAAGAATCACACCTATTAAAACGGCAATAGCTAAATCAACAATTACAGTTATGGTCGAAACAGCAATAATAATCAAAGCATCAGCTTTTGGAACTTTATTCATAATCCTAAAACTGGACCATTCAAATGTAGCAATGGAAACCATAAACATTACACCAACCAGTGCAGCCAATGGTATAACTTCAATTAAAGCAGATCCGAAAAGAATAAAAAAAAGCAACATCAATGCAGCAGTTATTCCGGATAAGCGACCTCGCCCACCACCTCGAATATTGATCATACGTTGACCAATCATCGCACATCCCCCCATTCCTCCAAAGAGCCCATTAACAACATTCGCAACCCCTTGACCAATGCTCTCTTTATTACCACGCCCCCGCGTTTCAGTTAATTCGTCAACCAACGTAAGTGTCATTAATGATTCAATTAAACCAACGGCCGCGGCAAGAATTGCATATGGCAATACTGTTTTAATTGCACTAAATGAAAATATTGGCATAATAAATGATGGCAATGCTGCTTGAATGGTGGTCTTGGATGGATCCAGGTATTGAATAAAATCAAGCACATTATATACTCTAAGACCACTTTTTGATAAAAAGATCGCTGCAAATGTTACTGAAATTATCGCCACTAATGTTGCCGGAACCGCCTTAGTTAATTTAGGCAAAAACTGAATGATTGCCATTGTGACTAAAATTAACACCACCATGACCAATAATTCGGGAGTAGGCATATACCCGCCATCAATACCCCCAATCCGAAATTGAGAAAATTGTGCTTTAAAAATAACGATGGCTAATCCATTTACAAACCCTAACATGACGGGGTGAGGAATTAGACGGACAAATTTTCCTAATTTAAACATACCAAATGCAATTTGAATGATCCCCATTATGATGACAGCTAAAAATAAATACTGTGTTGCAATCGTCAACCCATGCAATTGTGTTTGTTGAATTACTAATGGGGCAAAAATGACAGCAACAGCGCCTGTCGCACCAGATATCATTCCAGGGCGGCCTCCGAAAATTGCCGTAATTAACCCCATCATAAATGCCGCATATAACCCAATCGTTGGATCGACATGGGCTACAAATGAAAATGCAATGGCTTCTGGGACTAATGCCAAAGCCACAGTAATTCCTGAAAGAATGTCATTTTTTATATTTTGAGGTTTTTTAATTATTAAATCTATCATTGACTCTATTATTATTAAAAAACCAACGGGTGACAACCGTTTAAGTGATAACAAAGTAACCACCCCAAAATTAACCTTTGCTTATTTACTGCTTTACTGGGGTTATTTTAAAAATCAAATCTGTGGACTTCATATGCGATACTTTTCGCCTAAAAAACACGCCTAGGAATGGTAAGTCACCAAGTAATGGTATTTTTTCGATAGATGCATGCATTGATTCATCGAGCAACCCAGCAAAAACCATTGTTTGTTTATTTGGAATTTGCAAATTCAATTCAGATAGGCGTGTCGCGAGAATTGGCAAATCCACTCCAGACTCAGTTCGATACCCACTAATGGTGTTGTAATTTAATTTTATGCTCATATCTATTTTATTCTTGTAATGAACAAATGGCGTTATTTCTAATTCAATTCCAGAATCAACGTAACTGAGCTGAGTGGATCGGGTACCATTGGTTTCGATCGTGTTAATGTAGGGCAATTTTTCACCAACCATCAATTGTATTTTGGTTCCGGACGCACCCACAAGCTTTGGGGACGAAATAATCTTCGCATTGCCTGAACTAATCATTAATTGTATTAATGATTCAAGCTCTTGATTCAACAAAATTGGCTCCGTTAAGTTTGAAAATAATTGTTGGTAACGCTTTGATTGAATATTACTAATTTCTAGTATTTCTATATTTAAACTTACTTGCGGCATGGGTTTATCAATTTGCTGTAACGCAGCTCTAATTTTTGTCCAATTTCTGTTTGACACATTTACGCCCACAGATTGCCTTGAATGGCTAACCACCCATTCACACTGGCTACAAATCCCTTTAAGTAACGGTAGGGCATCATGTGTTTTAATGTGACGAAAATAGACATATCTGAATGCCCGCTGTGGTTTAGATTCGCCTGGGTATCCCATAATGGGTGAGTCTGGATTAGCAAATCCAATACCTATTAAAAAAATACTAAACAGCAGGACTAATTTCAGCGCCATGACACCAATCGGCTCCATTCTTTGCTTGCATCAAAATGAATCGCGACACTATTTTTAGGACATTGATTATATCCATCCACCATATCAAAAAATGAGTTAAATTCAGATGTCTGCTGTTGACATTTTTTTTGCACTTCATGAATCTTCGTTTGCTTAAAGTTATAAATTTGGTAAACGTTAAATAGGATCAAGATGATAACTAATGCACTGTAAATAGTTGTTCGTTTTTGCATTGAAACACCCCGCTTTTCAGCCTGTTGCAGCCATATATTGAATTAATATTCATTGAAAATCTAACCCATGTTTCATTTGGAAACACACTTAAGTTTTTAATGCAGGATTCTCCTTTACAAACATGCCGAACCCAATTTACAACTTTATTATAGTCAAGATTATTTATGGTGTTACTTTGAGCGTCCATTAAAGCATTTGATTTAATAAGAACCCCATAGGTCATTACTAAAGAAACCAATAAACCAATTAAAAAGCTTATTTTATAATGCGCTAAACCTACGGGACAATATATGTATGGGGCTATTCTTTTGTACCAAATAATTCGGGTATGATTCCAATTCGGCATCATATCTTGAAAGGTATTTAATTGGTCTATATTCTTAACATATGCAACTAAAAGTTGGGGGTTTTCTTTTAAAAAGAAATAGTTAATGAGTTGATGCCTGGTTGTTGCAATACAAACTCCATTTAAATGAAATTTATTATTCGATAATTTTAAGATCCCCACCCATTTCATGTCATAAAGTTACTACCAATATTATGTTACGTCAATTGCTCTTGAATAATTTTCAGAAAAAGGATCATAGCAAACAAGTTCTATAGGTAACTTTTTCCAATAGTCTTCTAATTTTTTAGACCCTACATGTTGCTTGGGAACACGATTAAAGTAAATTTGACTTGTTGAATTGAGATGATCTTCAGAACCGTTATTAAAATACCCATTAATCCAATTCCCCTCAAAAGTTTTGCCATCATTTAATGTTAACTTGCCTATTCCATTTGGAAGATGATCCACCCATTCCCCTTCAAAATAATCCCCATTTTTAAATGTGTATTTGCCGTATCCATGAAAAACTTCGTAACCAAAGTATGAGGTGGGCTTTAGTGAGCCTTCATAGGATTCATTTCCTTTTTGAATAAATCGTTCATTTCTTTGAAAACGAAATTCTTGAGTTGAATGAAATATTACTTTACCACGAATCATTCGACCATCTTCAAATTCCCCGGTGGCAAAATCACCGATACCATAATTAATTTGGCCACGACCATTAGGGCATTTATCCCAAGCCCCTGTGTAAACCACAGTATAGTCACGCAACATGATTTTCTGAACGTAAGCTTTGCAATGGTCTAATTGATTTAATTTTGATTTATAAAAACCTTTAACATCTGAATGTTCTTTATATTTGTATCCAAAAATATAGAGTGAACTTTTTCTAAATTCAATTTTGGGGGGGGTCCCATTAGGAATAATTGAAAGAATATGTTTTAACCCATTAAAAAATAATGCTTGATTCCAATATTTCGTTTCAATGAATAATGCGATTTCCTTAACATCATGAGAGTTCAGCTTTGGTTGAAGTAGCGCATTTAATTTTCCCAGAAGTTCGACATTAACTTGTTTGAAGTTTTGACTCATTGCAATAACACGGTGATCAATTAGAGGGGCTGAAGCATTCATATCTTTCAAATTTCCTTTTTCTTATTTTTACTATTTTTTATTACATATATTTTGTTTTTTAACAATCATTAAATTATTTGATACACTAAATTAAACAATAAATCCCCTTTCTTTAAATCATTGATCTTTTTTTCGTATAATTAAATTATGGGTTTTCGATTTAAATTTTTTAGTATTATTTTTTTAGGGCTCATGTCCTGTTCGGATACGTCTGACTCAACCGCATCAAATTATCCCGATATTTCAAGTTTTAATACCAATCGATCCGATCAATTTATTGTTGAACTAAATGCGAATATTGTTGATGGGCATATGTACCGTGGCGAATCTGCCAGTACCCCACATAATGGTGCCCACATTAATTTTATTAACAATAGTGGCGGAACGCATTTCCCAAACTCAACAGCGCCTTCAGATTACCCTTCGATTTATGCCGTGGCGGATGGTACAATTACAGCGATTCAACCCTATTATGAAGTTATAAGCAGTAATGGAACCCATTATCGGTATGGCCTTTCTTTGGCTTTTGCGAATCAGGATGGCGAAACAATAACGCTAGAATACAGTATTGAGCCCATGGTAGATCCAGGGGATAGTCAATTTTACGAGAATTTCATTTTAGTTGATGTAGGAGATCAGGTTAAGAAAGGGGCCAAATTAGCAACCATGTATTTAAGCACGGATAGTACAATTGGCACAGATCATCATATTCATTTCAGTCTTAAAAAGAATAATTCATTTTTAAGTCCGTCGATTTTTACCCCGGCCATCATGACTGCTTTTTCGCAAAAAATTAGCACCGCGAATGGGGGCCAACATAACTATGATGGCGGCAAAGGAACAGGTAACTGGATGAGCGATTGTATGGGGTATAAGATTGCAATCACAGAAAACCCTTATCAAAATACAGCTGAATCTTGTTTAAAATAGTGATAATTCTGTTAGCTTCGCAAAAATGAAAAATAAAGATAAACTACCCTTATGTGTATGATTCTTTTCTATGATTTAAAAATTGAGGAGAAATACCAATGATATACTTTTTTATTGGTCTTAGTTTGGGCTTAGCTATTGGCGGCATTGTACATGTTATTCTCAAACAATCTCAGAAAACTCAAGAAAATCAGATGGCTAATTTATTTGACCGATTATCTCAATCCAGTTTGCAAAAAACTCAGGAGCAATTTTTTCAAATTGCTAATGAACGCCTTCAAGGTCAATCTAAGCAACATGAGCAAGGCTTGGATCACAAAAAAGCACTCATTGACCAAACACTTCAAACCGTCAAAAATGAAATTGAGCAAGTGAAGTCTGGCTTGCATACAATTGAATCAAACCATCAAAAGCGGTTTGGTGAAATGGCTGGATACTTACAACAACATCGCCAAACAACTCAACAATTAATGCAAACCACTACTGATTTAAAAGAAGCACTTGCTAACTCAAAAACTCGCGGCCAGTGGGGAGAGCGAATGGCCGAAGATGTGCTTCGGTTTTCAGGTTTTGTTGAAGGGATAAATTATGTAAAACAAACAGCTCAAGATGGTGGGATTCCAGATTTCACTTTTTTTCTACCCAAAGATAAAAAAGTAAATATGGATGTAAAATTCCCATTGAACAACTATATATCGTTTTTAAATGAAACCAATGAGTTAGAAAAGGATGTAAAACGTAAACAATTTCTAAAAGATGTTCGATCACATATAAAAACAATGACTACACGGCAATATATAACATCTGAAACGGTCGATTATGTAATGATATTTATCCCTAACGAGCAAATCTACCAGTTCATGCATGATAATGACCCTGAACTTATCGATTTTTCTCTAAAACAAAAAGTTGTATTATGCTCGCCGATTACTCTGTATGCAATGCTGGCGGTAATTCGTCAATCTGTGGATCACTTTGCGGTTGAAAATAAGGCCAGAGAAATGATGAGTATTCTCACAAATTTTCAAGACCAATGGGAAAAATACAAAGTTAGTATGGATAAAATTGGTAAACGCCTGGATGATGCACAAAAAGAGTATGAACACCTTATTACAACGCGAACAAATCAATTAGATCGACCATTGAATAAGATTAATGATATCAAAAATGAATCTAAACAAATCAATTTATCGTTAAGTGAATCATCGCTATAATAAATATGATTATAAGGAGTTTGCAAATGAAATATTTAATAATGCTATTATCACTACCATTAATAGTTTACTCAAAATCAGCCATCGAGATTACGGCAGGGTCTCTCAACATTAATGAATTTGATAGAGGTAGCAGTTATGGGCTTCAATATACAAATCAAAATAAAAATCAATTGGGATATGATATTGGGCTAAAATTATCAACATTCTCAACAGATACTAATCGATATACTCAGCTAACAATACCAAATGTTGGTATTCGACAAACCTTTAAATTCAATAAACTCCCATTTAGTGGTTATATCGGAGCAGGTTTTGGTTTGGCCTTGATGACCCCTACTAGTTATGGGCAGGGGTATATCGAAACATATTTAAAACTTGGCATGAACTACCGATTATCAAAACAAAGTCGATTAATCGCAGAATACAGGGCAAATTATGGTGAAACTCAAATTAGTAATAAACGAACAGCATTTGATGGTTCACAAATTTCAATTGGCATTGGCTATTTATTTCTACAACCTAAACAAAAGCCGAAGTATAACCCGGAACAATACAACGTAAACCGTCCCAATCAACCACAAAGGCAGCGACAAGTGAGACGATCTAACTCATCTTATCAGCAAACTCAACAGCTAATGAATGACCTATCATGGCCTACTTATTAGCCGCGATTATCATAACATTATGTTTTAGTGGCATTGGTATTGGAATACTACTTTTCGGTCGAAAAGACATCAGTTCAGAATGTGGCAATGTACCTAATCACGACACAAATGAATGTGCATCAAAAGCCGCAGGGATTTGTCCAACAGCATCACCAAATAATGAAGCTCTGGATATGGCGTTAACATTTACAAAGTTTCATAAAATAAAAAAGAAAAACTCACTCAATTCTGAAGATAGTGATCAAAATTATTAAAATATTTCGTTTTTAATTGATTATTTTCTTCAAAGACTAACATCACTGGAAAATAATTTTTTGATAACCATGCCTCGGCCTGAGCAACACCCATCACAAATAACCCCGTCGCAAGAGCATCCGCGATAGCACACTCGTCTGCAATAACAGATACACTTAATAAATTGTGATTAATTAATGTTTTTGAGACTGGATTTAAAATATGCCCAACCTTCTGCTGGTTATGATTCTTGAAGTTTATATAATTGCCGGACGTTGCTATTGATATATCATTGACATAAATGACTTGAAATAAATCGCGACCATTCACTGGTGACTGAATTCCAATGCCCCACGGGCGTGAATCAGGACGATGTCCACTTGTACGAATCTCTCCACCAATGTCGATGTAGGACCCCTTAACTTTATATTGCGATATCAATTTAAATAATTGATCGACAGCATACCCTTTTGCAATTGAGGAAAGGTCTATGGAAATATTTTTATTTTTATTTACAGTATTATTATCAATTACTTTGAGATGTTGGAATCCAATTTGATAATTATTAGGTGTGATTGAAGAAGTAAACCCAAATGATTGACTAACTGGCACAATCGTTGGATCCCAAACACCCCCCATTAAAACGTGCCATTTCTGTGAAACTTTCAATAAAGAAACCACTTCACTATTTAATTGAATATTTTGTTCAATAGGGGCGTTATTTAAACGCATTAACTCAGAATCGGAACGATACGTAGAAAATAATGAATCAAGCTCTTCCAAACGTGACTGAATACGATTTGATAATTTAGATGAATTGATACTAAACTTCGACGATACAACTATTACTTTGTAATAGGTACCAAAAGAAGCTCCCGTAAATTCATGAACTCGGGGATATGATAGCCAAAGAAAAAAACCAATACCAATAAAGATTGTTGTAAAGAGGTATTTAAATCTAAGAACCGAAGTCATCATAAGCTACCATGTCTGGCTCAACACCAATTTCATGTAGCATATCACGCATGGCCGTTAACATCATTGGGGGGCCACAAATATAATATTCAATATCTGTTGGATCTTCATGCTTATTTAAATACTCATCTCTTAAAACCTGATGAATAAATCCAACATAACTATCCCAATTATCTTCAGGCTGAGGATCAGATAATGCAACATGATACTTAAAATTAGAGTTTAATTCCTCAAGCTCCTTAAACTCTTCATCGTAAAACATTTCTCGTTTAGATCTTGCACCATACCAGAAAGTCATCTTTCGATCGGATTTAATTCGTTTTAATTGATCAAAAATATGGCTTCTCATAGGTGCCATTCCTGCGCCCCCACCAATAAAACACATTTCGCGTTCGGTTTCTTTGGCATAAAATTCGCCATATGGGCCGGAAATGGTGACCTTATCACCAGGCTTCAAATTAAAAATATACGAACTTCCGATACCAGGGTTAACATCTTTCCCAGGTGGGGGCGTGGCTACTCTCACGTTTAACTTAATAAGGCCTTTTTCTTCAGGATAATTTGCCATTGAATAAGCTCTAAATGTTTCTTCATCATTATCGCATTTAAGATTAAACAAATTATATTTGTCCCACTCATCCCTAAATTCCTCTTCAACATCAAAGGAGGAATAGGATAACCCCTCAAACTCAGGAATATCAATTTGAATATAACCACCAGCTCTAAAGTCCATATCTAATCCATCGGGTAATTTAATCGTTAAATCTTTAATAAATGTCGCAACGTTGTTATTTGAAATAACGGTACATTCAAACTTCTTCACCGAAAATACTTCGTCAGGAATCTGTATCTTCATATCATTTTTAACTTTTAACTGACAACTTAACCGCACACACTCAGAGCGCTCTTTTCTGGTCAAATGAGGAAGTTCGGTGGGAAGTATATCGCCACCACCTTCTGTAATTTGAACTTTACACATACCGCAAGAGCCACCACCACCACACGCCGATGGAATGAATATTTTTTCATTTGCTAACGCTGATAATAAATTCGTACCACTTGAAACTGTTGGGCTTTTTTCATCGTCACCATTAATTAAAACTTTACAATCACCACCGCCAATAACTTTTTTCTCAAGAAGTGACAAAATACTAACTAAACCAATAATTACTCCTGAGAAAACTGAAATACTCGCAACGTAAATCATAATGCTATCCCTGAAAATGACATAAATGTTAATGCAATTAACCCTGTAATAATCATATTGATTCCAAAACCTTGTAAACCTCTTGGAATGTCAGCATATTTAAGCTTTTCTTGTATTGATGCCATGGCTAATATAGCTAATAACCAGCCTATTCCTGAACTCACTCCAAAGACGGTAGCTTCAACAAAATTATAACCACGTTGCTCCATGAATAAACTACCACCTAAAATGGAACAGTTTACAGCGATTAAGGGCAAGAAAATACCTAATGAAGCATGAAGTGCTGGCAGAAACTTTTCCATTAACATCTCAACCGATTGAACGGTAGCAGCTATCGTTGCGATGAATGTGATAAAAATTAAAAAACTAAGATCAACATTTTGAATACCGAGCCACTGAAGCGCTCCTTCTTGAAGAAAAAAACTATTAATCGCCCAATTAATGGGAATTGTAATCGACATAACAAAAATTACAGCCACCCCTAACCCAAAAGCTGTTTTTACATTTTTTGAACACGCGAGGAATGAACACATTCCAAGGAACAATGCTAAAAGCATATTCTCCATAAAAATTGATTTTAACGCAATATTAACTAAATCGATCATGATATTACCTCTTCGACTTTAAAATAAGTTCGTTTTGAACCCAAGCAAACAATCCAATTACTATAAATGCAGCAGGTGCATACACCATTAAACCTAAGTCTACATAACCTAAATCATAAATAAATTGTGGTACAACTTGAATTCCCCAAAGCTTCCCCGCACCAAACAATTCACGGATTGCGCCAACAACAATTAAAATCATGCCATAACCTAATCCATTGCCCAATCCATCCCACATGGACAACCAAGGATTATTCCCCAAAGCAAATGCTTCCGCACGCCCCATAATAATGCAGTTAGTAATGATTAAACCCACAAAAACTGATAATTGTTTACTAACGTCAAATATAAATGCTTTTAAAAACTGATCTGCAAGAATTACCATCGAAGCAATTACGGTTAATTCAACAATAATACGAATATTTTTAGGAATAACATTTCTTAAAAAAGAAACGATGACGTTGGACATTGTTAAAACAAATGTCATCGCTAAAACCATAACAACCGATGGTTTTAATTGAATTGTTACAGCTAATGCTGAACATATGCCAAGAACTAAGACTGAGACTGGATTCTCAATCGTTAATGGCGCCATAAAAACTTTAAATTCTTTTGTTTTTTTTAATTTTTTTAACATCTTAAATTACTTTTTCCTTTGCTCTTAACTTTTTAGCAAATGATTCATACCGAAGTAATGCTTCTTTAAGAAACTCATTCACGCCATTACTAGTGACCGGTGCGCCAGAAATGCCATCAACGTAATAAGGCTGTTCAGATTTACTAACCACATTATCAACTTTACCTTTGACAATCCCCACAGATTTAAACTGACCAGATGTGGTTGCAATTTTTTTACCAATAAAATTATCCTGAAACCATTTGGCTTCAACCTCAGCACCTAACCCTGGGGTTTCACCATGCTCATAAAACGTTATGCCCCGTACGGTTGTTCCATCACCATTGACGGAAAAATACCCATATAACGTACTCCATAAACCATACCCAGAAATTGGAATAGCATAGGCATCTACCTGTCCATTTTTAACATATAAAAAAATTGGGGCATCTGTTTTTTCATCAACAATTTCACCTTGATCATTAATAAATTTATTTTGTATATAATTTGTATAAAGTTGTTCAACTTCTTCATTAGTATATTTTTTTTGAGTATCCGTGACTCGCAAAACTTTTAAAATATTTTTCTGCTTATCAACCATTTGATTCTTTTGTTGCATTGGCTTTAATGATGACGCTGCAAACGTTAACATAAAACTACAAATAAGACATAACCCAGCCGCAAAAACAAATGGACGTTCAGATAACATTTGGAATCCTCTTTTTCATTTTAAATTCAGTTACATAATAATCGATGATTGGGGCAAATACATTCATTAAAAGAATCGCAAGCATAATACCTTCCGGGTAAGCCGGATTGATCGTACGAATAATGATCGTGAGAACACCAATTAAAAAACCATAAATATATTTAGATGCATTTAAATCGGGCGATGACACAGGGTCAGTTGCCATAAAAACAACACCAAATGCAAATGACCCAATCACCAGATGCCAAACTGCATTTAAGCCGAGAAACGGAATTGTTGAGTCCGATGCAAAGAAATTAAATAAAGAAGCCATAAAAACTGCCCCAATAACCGCCGATAACATGGTTCGCCAACTACCTACACCGGTTGCAATTAACAACCCAGCGCCGATAAGCACACAAATTACAGACGTTTCACCAATACTTCCTGGGATTAAGCCAATGATGCAATTCCAGATTGAATACCCCGCATCCTGTAAAGCATCTACGACATTCATTGGCTGTGCTGTATTCGCGGCAACGCCCAAGGGTGTCGCTGATGAATACGACTCAATTGGTGCACTTCCAATAAACTTTGTCCAAACTTCTCCCGATAAATAAGCTGGATATGAAAAATAAACAAACGCTCTCGCTGTTAACGCAGGGTTTAAAAAGTTTTTACCTGTTCCCCCAAAAATTTCTTTTCCAATAACAATACCAAATGATATACCAAGGGCAACTTGCCACAATGGAATAGTTGGTGGCAAGGTTAATGGAAATAATAAACCACTCACTAAAAAACCTTCATTAATTTCATGCTTTCGTATTACAGCAAATAAAACTTCCCAAAATCCACCTACAGCATAAGATGTTAATAATATTGGCATGAATATTATTACACCTTTGATCATTGAATCAATCATGCTCGGTGTTTGACCGGCCGCAAGTAATGCTTGATAACCAGCATTAAACATACCAAAAAGCAGACATGGACCAAGTGCAATTACTACTAAAATCATAAAACGTTTTGTGTCTAAGCCATCCCTTACGTGTGTGCCTTTTTTAGTTGTATCTGTTGGACTAAAATGTATGGTTAATGCCGCTTCATAAATGGGATATAGCTTTTCGTACTTGCCTCCCTTTTCAAATAGATGTTCATATTGTTTAATTCGTTTATATAACCATTCCATTATGCTTTAAGTTCCTTATATAAATTATTTTTCATTGTTTCAAACGTCGAAGCCAAATCTATTTTTGAGGGGCAAACATAAGTACAGGCCCCACAAGTAGTGCAATCCAGTAATCCCATTCGCATATTTTCCTCAACATCATCAACTTTTGAATTACGCAACAATGTTTGTGGTAAAATATCAACTGGACAGACCTCTTCGCAAAAGCCACAGCTAACACAATCACGGTGACTACCATTTAGCGCCGAAGATGTTGCTGTTGAATGATCAATATTCGACAAAAACGGCAATTGCACAGGAATTTTTTTTAAATTAATTAAAGCTTCATTCACCATTCCACTTAAATAAGCACGAGAGAATGAAGGTTTTTTAAACCCAATTTGCATAAATGATAAGAATTCAGTTTTTGGATCATTATCAATAATATTGAGTGCATATGTACCTAACGGCAAATATTGAGGGGAATCTATGTGTAATCCTGAAAACAACCCCCCACAAATAACACGATCTTTTACATCTTTTATTGTAATAATAGATGAAATCTCAGCCCCTTCGGTAACACGATAGTGTTGATTATCAACCATCTGATTACCACCAACACTTGTTAATATTTGATTGTAATATTGGCCCGAATTTAACGTTCGGGTAATCTTCACTAGATGCTGCCATTGGCACACCCAAGCCTTATTCTCCTTGGCCGATGTTTTCATATTATAAAGAAATGAACCTGCACCGTTGGCTGCAAAATCGCCCCTAACCCGTGTAATCTTAACATGTTCACTGATGGCGTCTAAATTCACTTGCTCATCGGCATCAACATAAACTGATATATTATCTGAAAGTTTTTTTAACCAAGCTAACCCCTCAATTATATCAGATTCAACATCATCTATAATGGTAGATAATTTAGGTTGAAAAGGTTCTGAATTTGATAAAGGAACTATGATTGCCGGTGGTGATGTTGACGGAGAAGGAATATTTTCAAAAGGAAATTCACTAAACCCATTCCATAAACCACGCTCAAGAAGTGCCGACTTAAACTCAACTGAATTGGTTTCATCAATTTTTAAAGGGGAAAACTCAAGTGCTGCATCGGAGGAAACATCAATCGTAATTAAATCAAGACGACGTTGCGGCCCGTAAACAATTTTTTTAATAACACCTGAAACCGGTGAATGAAAATAAACTTGGGCCTCTTTTTTATCAAAAAATAGTGCCTGCCCTTGTTGGACGGCCTCCCCCTCTTTAACAATTAATTTAGCTTTTATAAATTTGTAGGCTAAAGGTGAGATACCAACTGATGTCGATGTTTTAATCTCTTTAACATCTAATCGAGGCGCCCCTTTAAAGGTGACCTTAAAATTATTTTTTAATTTAATTTGAGTTGTATTTTTCATAATCTTTGGAAATCTTTAAAGTATGGTATCTGATTTAAATTGTTTTAACAAGAATAATCCGATACTTTTTTGTATTTTTTTTCCATTGGTGTTAACTTAGTTTTGGAGGGGAAATATGTTTCATAAAATAAGTTCAATTTCATTAACGGGGGCGACATCCATTCAAATCGATGTCGAAATTAGCGCAACTCCAGGCTTACCGCAAGAAACAATAATAGGACTACCAGATACTGTAATAAAGGAATCACGGGCTCGAATCAAATCAGCTATTTTACTTTCAGGCTTTAAGTTTCCGCCCATGTCTTATGTTATTAATTTATCTCCATCCGATATTCAAAAGCGAAATATCAGCCTTGAACTGGCAATGACCGTGGCTGTTTTAAGTGTCACTCAACAAATTAGAGTTCCCGCCAACTTCTGTTTTGTTGGCCGGGTTAGCCTGGATGGAAAAGTGACCCCAATTCGCCAAATTCTACCATTAATATACTTTTTTCCCAATTATTTGGATTCTACATTTGTAATATCGAAAGAAAATGAAATCGATATCGCTCCTCTAGAGGGGCTTCGTTATATCGCTATTGAACATTTAAATGACCAACGTAAACGTAGAAATGCAATTGCAAAAGCCG